>NZ_CP010776.1:3187490-3506239 GCF_001577755.1 Rufibacter sp. DG15C | reverse complement strand
GCGCCATGGATGCCTACGAGTATGCCGCCGGCTTTAAAGGCATGGAGCGCCTGCGCGTAGACGGCGCCGACTTTGTAGATTCCTTCCTGGGCATGGAAGAGGCCTTCAGGATTGCGCGCACAGAGCGCCGTCCGGTGTTAGTGCACGCCAAATGTCCGTTGCTGGGCCACCATACCTCTGGCGTGAGAAGAGAATGGTACCGTGGCGACAACCTATCCCAGCATTCCTTGCTTGACCCGCTTCCTAAATTAGGAAACCTGCTTTTAGAGTTGGGCATGACCGAAGGTGAGTTGGAACAGCTAGTGCAAGAAGTACAGGAAGATGTGCAAGCCCAATACGAGCAAGCCCTGGCCGCCGAGAATCCAGACCCGGCCACGTTTAACCTGCATGAGTTTGCGCCAACGCCCGTGACTGAGGAGAAAGGCAATAGAAATCCTTATGGCGCCGAGAAAACCACCATGGTAGACGCGGCCTTGCATGCCGTGGATGATATTTTAAAGCAGTACCCAGAGGCTTTGTTTTATGGACAGGACGTAGGCGGTGAATTAGGCGGGGTGTTCAGAGAAGCAGCGCTTTTGGCCAAGAAATACGGAGACAACCGCGTCTTCAATACACCCATCCAGGAAGCTTACATAGTGGGTTCTACAGCCGGTATGTCGGCGGTAGGAGCCAAGCCCATTGTAGAGATACAGTTCGCGGATTATATCTGGCCGGGCATCAACCAATTGGTAGAAGAGCTTTCTAAAAGCTGCTATCTGAGCATGGGCAAATTCCCGATTCAGTCTTTGATACGTGTGCCCATTGGCGCGTACGGCGGGGGCGGGCCTTACCACTCGGGTAGCATTGAGTCCACGCTTTTGAACATCCGCGGCATCAAGGTAGTTTTCCCAAGCAACGCCGCCGACATGAAAGGCCTTATGAAAGCCGCCTTTCTGGACCCGAATCCTGTGGTGATGCTGGAGCACAAAGGCTTGTACTGGTCCAAAGTACCGGGTACCGAAGACGCCAAGACCATTGAGCCAGACGCTGATTATATTCTGCCGCTAGGCAAAGCCAACGTAGTGCAACAAGCCCATGAAGATGAATTGCGTAACGGCAACAGCGTGACCGTCATTACCTACGGCATGGGCGTGTATTGGGCCAAGGCCGCCAGTAAGCAGTTGCCCGGATCTGTGGAGATTGTAGACCTGCGCACCCTAAATCCTTTGGACTGGGAGACCGTTATCGCTTCAGTGTACCGTCATGGCAAAGTATTGGTCCTGACAGAGGAGCCCTTGATGAACTCCTTCGCAGAATCCTTGGCAGGTCGAATTTCCAAAGAATGCTTTCAGAAGTTAGATGCCCCGGTGTTTACCTTAGGCGCTGAAAACCTTCCAGCTATTCCGTTGAATGTAGAGCTGGAGAAGATGATGCTGCCTAATGCTGATAAGGTGCTGGCTGCTTTGACCGAATTGTTGGAGTATTAAGAAAAAGACGTTGGTATCTAGAAGTTGGATACTAGCCGATGAAATAAAATCAGCCCTTCGTTTTTGGCCCGTTTCTGAGAAGACTGGTCAAAAATGAAGGGCTGATTTTTTGTTTGCAGCTAGCTTTAGTATCTAGCTTCTAGCGTACTTTCTAAAAGGGATACCCAATCCCTAGGTTAAAGGTGGTTTGGTTGCTGTTGCCAATGACTTTGGTGGGCTGGAAATCGCCTAAGACAAAGCGTTCGCCTTTGGCGCGGGCAGGATCATGGACCTTGGTGGCAATGTCAAAGCGCAAAATGGCAAACCCAAAATCCAGACGCACGCCAAAGCCCGTGCCTACAGCCAGTTCCTGATAGAAACGGTTGAACTCAAACTTGGCACCAGGCTGGCTTACTAAACCTTCTTCGGGGTCACCGTTTACGGCCCCAGGAGTGGTAGCACCTTCTTTAAACAGCCAGACGTTACCTGCATCCAAGAAGACGGCGCCGTTGACCATGGTGGTCCCAAACCTAAACATCCTGAACCTGTACTCAGAGTTCAGTTCAATCAGTATTTCGCCTGGTTTCTCAAAGTTGTAATTGATGGTATTGTCGGTGTTGTTAATACTGGCGCTGGACCCAGGCCCCAGACGTCTAGGCAACCAAGCACGCACACTGGATGGGCCACCGGCGAAAAAGAACTTGTCATACGGCAGAATCTGCGAGCCACCCATGGGTTTGGCAAGGCCCACGTTTCCTCTGTACACAAACATCATGTTGGGACCCACGGGGTGGTACCGGCGATAGTCAAAGCTTCCCTTTAAGAATTTATAGGTGTTCAGCTTGTCAAAGCTTTGCGCCAAGTACTGTCCTAGAAAACCGCCCGACTCAACAAACAGCCGCACTAGTTTCGCGTCATTGGTCTGGTTGTAATTGGCCGTGTTGAACAAACTGGTAAAGTGCACCGATGACACAAAGGCGTCATTGAAGCTTTGCAGCAACGGGTAGCCCTGCGCCTCTAAGCTCACCAGGTTCTCTCTGAAGCTTTCCTGAATTCTAGGGACGCTGATGATGTTCAAATCTACCGGCGAGAAGCTGAACTGGTGCACGTTCCGTTTCTGCCAGATGTAGTCCAAAGACACGTTGAAATTGGTACGGGTGTACTCGTTTCTGTCCACATACGTGTAGCCAGTACTGACCCTGGTTCTGGGGTTGTAACTGACCAGAATCTTGTTGGTGTTAAAGGGCACTAGAAACTGCGGAAAGGTGATGCCCAGGTCGGTGCCAATCTCGGTACGGCGGCCCACGGTCCCGTCACTAATCTGCAACTGTCCCTCCACGCCGGCGCGTACCCCAATGTCAAACAGTTCTGCGCCGCCAAAGAAATTCCTGATCCTGAAACGCAAACTGGTATACGGTCCCGGCACGCGCTCCGTGAAGGTAGCGCCCACCTCGGTGGTCTCCTGAAACCTAGGCAGCGGGGAGGTATTGATGACGGCGTTCAATTGACCCGTGTGGCTCTGGGTATGGATCGTGTCCGCCAGCTTGGTGTAATTGATGGTGGTGTACTTGAACATATCCAGGCTGGACAGGAGCCGCTGGTTGTCAAGCGTGTTAGTATTGGAATATTTCTGTCCTGGTCGAATAATCACTTTCCGGTCCAGAATCTTAGGCGAGAACCGCTGACGGTAGGCCAAATAATAGACATTGTTCAAGAGCAAGGTATCCCGCTGCCTGCCAAACCTGGATGTGCCCGCATCTGAGATGAAGGAAACCTTGTTAATGGTATACACCTTATGCACCGATGTATCTGAGGGGTTGGCCACCTGCGTCACCATGCGCACGGTGTAGGCTTCAAAGCTGGTGTCTGCCTCAAACGAGACAAACTGCTGCCTGAAATCATAATAGCCGTTGTTTTTCAGGAGCGCCTCAATCCTTACGCGCTCTTGGGTAAGAATGGCCTCGTCAAAATTCTGCTGCAGCTTGATGTGGCTGGCCGGCTCAGTCGCCTTAATCAAACCAAGCACCGCCGTGTCTGGAATAGAGTAGGAGTGCTGGGTGATTTTAAAGGGAGCGTCCTCTTTGATGTGCAGCGTCACAAAGACCTTCTTCGCCTTTTCCTCTTTGCTGGCGGTCACGGCGCTCCTAAAATAGCCTTTGGAGTTGAGGTACAATTTGACTTGGTCCACAGATTCCACCAGCAATAAGGAGTCGAATATGGCCGGTGGCTCGCCCACAGTGCGCATCATCCAGTTCCCATTCTCTTTTTTGTTCTGCAGCTTGGCCAGTTTATTTTCCTTCCGCTCAATGATCTTGTCCACGTGCACGGAGTCACTGCCGGCCTTGGCTACCTTGCGGTTAAAGTCAGTGGTTTCTTCTTCTATCTCCTTCTGGATGCGGTCAGGGTTGTAGAAGCGCTTGCCTAAATAGTAGAGGTGCAGGTACAATGGAAAGCCTAAGACGCGTCTGTTGGGCTTTTGGCGGTAGAGCGCGGCAATGGCGGCCTTGTCATTCTGCTCCACGCCCTCCAGCTTGATGCGGCGCAACAGTTTCTCATTGGCGGCCAAATGACGGGTTGGCGAGCAGGCCCCTAAAAGGCACAGCATTGTGAATGCCGCCCCGATTACGTAACATCGTAGCTTCAAACGTAGACAGGATATGATTTCGAAAGGGAACTTGAAGTACATTAGGTCACTGCAAATAAAGAAATATAGAGGGCAACACCAAGCTTTCACGGTAGAAGGCGAAAAGAGTGTCACCGAACTGCTGCATTCTGATTTTGAGATTGAGGCAGTTTTTGCCACAGAAAAATTCCTTCAGAAGCATACCACACTTCTTAAGAAAGGTTTTGCCGTGGAGCAGGTCACCGAAGAGGAACTGGCCAAAGCCGGCAGCCTGGAAAGCAACAACGCCGCCCTGGCCATTGCCAAAATGAAACCGGCCCAGTCGTTTCAATGGAACGAACAGGAATTGGTTTTAGCCTTGGACGAGGTGCGCGACCCCGGCAACCTGGGCACCATCATTAGGATTGCGGACTGGTACGGGCTCACATCCATTGTCTTGTCAGAAACCTCGGCAGATTTTTACAACCAGAAAGTCATCAACGCTACCATGGGTTCTTTTACCAGAGTCACGCCCCATTATGTGAACCTGAAGGATTTCCTGAAGGCCCGACCTACCAACTTTCCAATATTTGGAGCCGCCTTGCAAGGAGAAAACGTGCACCGCCTGGCCTTGCAGCCAACGGGCGTTTTGATCATGGGCAACGAAGCCCACGGCATCCGGCCAGAGATCATGGACCTGGTCACCCAGCCCATTAAGATACCCGGCCGCGGCGGAGCGGAGTCTTTGAACGTGGGTACTGCCACCGCCATACTTTTGGACAATTTCTTCAGGAATATCTAAGGAACGGGCACGAACTCTTGCAATTTCATTTTTAGCCTATTTCCTAGATAATAAGCTAAAACCGGAGGACTACTTATCTAAAATAAAAAAGGGAGCCATAAGCTCCCTTTTTTACATTCCAACATTTAAAAACTTTAAATTCTGTTCTACTTAGATTAGAACTTCATGATTCTCATACCTATGGCCAGGGCATTGGCTTTAGGGCCTTTGTTTTCCTCAAACAATTCGTTGAGGTTGTATTTCACAAAGAACTCCAGGCTTCTTACTCCTACAAAACCTGACAAACCGTACTGAAAGTCTTGTAAATGGAAGTCATCTTTCTCTTTAGATTTCTCAGTGTCGCCGTTCTTAGAATATTTAATCTTGGTATGACTGCCAATCATGTACCCAGCAAATCCGCCGGCACCAATTCTGAAGTTAGATTTTCCGCGGCTGTTTCTAAAGTCAAGTCCCAACTCAAGAGGAATGGTAAGAGTGGTAGTGGCCAATTTGCTTTTGTCCAGAGACAGGTCGTTAGGTCTTACAAAAGATACGCGCTCACCTGCATTCACTAGCATGGTGTTGTCGTCAAACATGTAGTTGTGGAAGTCTAAGGTAAAACCAGAGTGCAAGCGAACCGGGCTGTTTTCACCACCTAAGCGGTTCATCCATTTTGAGTTTAAGCTTACATAGCGAGAACCAAATGTTTTTAGCTGCACGCTTTCAGTGGATCCAGGAAGCATTTCTTTGTTGGCCCAAGTGCTTACGCCCAGGTCAATCTGGAAATCATACCCAGACTTAGGATTGCGTACTATTTCTTTTTCATCCTCGTCATCGTCGTCATCATCATCTTTACCCACGTTCACTTTCAGGGTAGACTCATCGTCATCTCCGTCCACGCTCACGTCAATCTTCACGTTTTTGATTTCCTTTTTGATCACCTGACGGCCGTCTTTGGTGTCTTGGGTGATGGTGATGTTGATGTCCTCATTTTTGTTGCCGCCGTCTACGGTAATGGTCACGGGTTGGTCATTGGCAGCAGAGCCGGCTCTTTCAATTTCTGTAGTGTGCTTGTCTAGCAGGGAAACCAGAGAATCCAGGTTCATGGCTTTTATACTTTTCAGATCCTTGAGGTCTTTCACCACTACCAGCACCTGGGAGTTGTTTTTGAGCTTCATAATCAAAGTATCTTGCGCTACAGGCTGGAAAGCCACTTTTGTTTCGGCGCGAGAAGGCAAGGCGATTGCAGCAGCCATCATGATGGCCGAGAGCAGGGCGTACATACGTTTCATAGTAATTGGACTTTAGAGAGTGATAGTTTTAGATATTTTTTTGTTTCCGATGGTGGTTTCCAAGGCGTAGGTGTGTTTGAGTCCTAGTTCTTTCAGGTCAATTTTTTCGCCTTGGCTTAAATTTTTCACTTGTTTGAAGATGCCTTTCATCACCTTACCGGTGCTGCGTCCGCTGTTGTAGTCCTTGTCCGCTTCTAGCTCCTTGGTGTTTTGGGCCAGCTTGGTAGGTTCTGCCATAGTGTTGTCTAGCTTGACAATAATCTCCATGGGCTCAGCAGCAGCTGCAGTAGATGAGGTTGAGGCGCCGTTGGTAGAAGCAGCGTTTGAAGCAGGAAGCGTGGCCTGGGCCAACATCTCTGGTTCTGGCGTCTGCAATCTAATGGGGGCAACCTGTGTCTTCATCTTTTCCTGTGGGGCTTTTGGGGCAACATCTCTTTTTTTAGAAGGAGCACTTGCAGTACCGGTTTCTGCCTTGCGGCCTTCTGTTTGGATAGATGCAAGAGCTTGTGAGCCGGTTGCCTGGGCAGAAGGAATTTTTTCAATTATTTTATTTCCTTCTTTTTCTGCCTCTGTTGGCGTGGCTTCTGGCTGAGCAGATAGGACCTTCTCCACCTTGGCTGCCATGGGCACAGACCCTTGGTTAATCTGCTGGCCTGGTCTTAGCATCCAGATGCTCACCGTAATGAGGAGCACAATGGCCGCCGCGGCAGACCAATACCACATCACGGGCTTTTTCTCTTCTTGCTCTACCGGTGGCTGCATGCGGGCTTGCATGCGTTCCCAAACGTCATTGCTGGGGGCCACGGGTCTGTTCTGGAGTTTGTCTCTAAACAGTTTGTCTAAATCTTCTGCGCTCATATCTGTATAGGTTAGATATCAATCGTGATTCCTTGTTCTGCCAACATGCGCTGTAGCATGGCTCTGGCTTTGCTTAACTGTGACTTAGAGGTGCCTTCACTGATGTTGAGCATCTCTGCGATCTCTTTATGCGAGTAACCTTCAATGGCGTACAAGTTGAATACCGCTCTGTAGCCGGCCGGTAAGTCATGTAGCATCTCCATCATCTCCTCGGCAGACATGTCGCTGTCAGCGGTGGCGTCCTCAGAGGCCAGATGGATGTGCTCTTTTTCAATGGCCAGGTGCAGCGGCTCCTTCTTTCTTAGATACTGAAGAGCCTCATTGACCATGATGCGGCGTACCCAGCCTTCAAAACTTCCTTTTTGCTCAAACCTGTCCACGTTTTGGTACACTTTCATGAACCCGTTGATCAAGACCTCCTCCGCGTCCATTTCGTTCTTGAGGTAACGCAGGCAGACACCCATCATGGGCCCTCCAAAGCGTTCGTACAAGAAGCGCTGGGCTTTTGCATCGCCGGTCTGCAGTGCCTTTACCAGATCTGTTTCGTTCACGGTTGTAATAGTTTAAGCGATAGTATTTGTGCCTGTTTGATGGTTAGATGCAACTCCGTTGTTTATGGTTGCCTGCGGAAGAGAAAAAAGCGTAAATTCTTTTCGGGGATATTATATGAGGTTGTCAACCCACTATTATTTAGCTACTTATGTCCTGTAAGAAATGTTGACCTTTTTGGGCGAGTTGTTTGTTTAAAACCAAAGCCAAGTGAACAAGTGGCCAATAAATTATAGAATTGGCCTGTTTTTCAAATATTGGCTAAATTAGCAATTGCTGTCCTATAGTATATTAACCTAAGTAGATAAATTATGAAATCAGTCCTATTAGCCTTGATGATGTGCGTTATGTTTCTGGGCGCCTGCGCGCAGGACAAACCAAGTGAGCTATTGACGCCGGTACAATACAAAAGCCTAGCCCAGAAAGAAAAGGGAGTATTGCTGGATGTGAGGACGCCTGAAGAGTTCGCGGCCGGGCATTTGCATACCGCGCTTAACTCAGATTTTAGCGGAGGTAAGTTCGGGAAGGAGTTTACCGCGTGGGACAAAGACAAAACCTATTACGTGTACTGCGCCTCTGGCAATAGAAGCGGCAAGGCCGTCCAGCAAATGAAGGCTGCGGGCTTTACCAAGGTATACAACATTGGTGGTTTTACTTCATTGAAAGAAGCCGGAGTTCCGGTAGGCGACCAGAAGTAATCCTTTAAACTTCCCCTAAACTAAAAGAGCGTTTTTGGCCTGGTTTACAGAAAACAGGCCAAAAACGCTCTTTTAGTTTATAGCTGTTGGGTCTTAATAATTGCCCACCGATAGCATCACTAAGGTGCAGGCGTGCAAGGTTTGGATATTCTGTTCCTTGGCCTTGTTCTCCAGTTCGAAATTTTCTGTGCCCGGGTTAAAGATGATGCGTTTTGGGTGCAAGGACAATATATAGTCATACCAGCTTGGCTGGTTCTGCGGCCCTACATACAAGGTCACCGTGTCTACCTCGTCTATGGTTGGTTTATCGGTTTCAATGGGCAACCCGGCAACTTCGCCACGCCTAATGCCCACGGGCACTACTTCATGGCCATAGCTTTTCAATTGATGCACAGCCTTATAACTAAACCTTGAGGGGTTATCTGAGGCGCCTATTACTACTGTCTTTTTCATCGTTTTTCGCTTATTTTCCAGTAAACAGGTCAAAAACGGACCTAGTAGTTATACTGAGAACCGTATGCAAGTGTTCCTGCTTTACCGCTGAATCAACAAAGCCACCTGCTCCGCACAGCGTTCACCGTCCATGGCCGCCGACACAATGCCACCCGCGTAACCAGCGCCCTCGGCGCAGGGGAAGAGGTTCTGAATCTGAGGATGCTGCAAAGTTTCCTTGTCTCTGGGTATGCGTACCGGCGAAGAGGTTCTGCTTTCTACACCCACAATCTGGGCCTCGTTGGTCAAATAGCCGCGCATTTTGTAGCCAAACTCTTGGAACCCGCCACGTAGACGTTGCCCTATCATAGGAGGCAACATGTCCAACATGTCTACACTGGCCAAACCAGGCTGGTACGAAGTTTCTAATAGGGAAGAAGACACTTTTCCTTTCACAAAGTCTTGGAGACGTTGGGCAGGTGCCACTTGCGTGCCACCGGCCACGGCACAGGCTTTTTGCTCCATGGCCTGCTGCAAGCGCAACCCCGCTAAGGCTCCGTGATTTTTCAGGTCCATGTCCTCCAGGTTAATGGCCACCACTATCCCAGAATTGGCAAACTTGGAGTCGCGGCGGCTAGGGGACATGCCGTTTACCACCACCTCGCCAGGTGCGGTGGCCGACGGAACAATGAAACCGCCCGGGCACATGCAGAAGGAGAAGACCCCGCGCTGCTGGCCTTTGTAATCCACTTGCTGCACCAGGGCATAACTGGCTGCTGGTAAATAGTTTCCGCGGTCTCCGTTGCAGTGATACTGAATGCCGTCAATCAGACTCTGCTGGTGCTCTACCCGCACGCCCATGGCAAACGGCTTGGCCTCTATGAGAATATTCTTCGCGTGCAGCAACTCGTAAATATCACGAGCCGAGTGGCCGGTTGCCAAGATCACGGCCTCGCCTTCAAAGGTGGCATCAGTGGCAGTATGAACGCCGCGCATCTGCTGGCCCTCTATTATAAAATCAGTGACGCGGGTGTCAAAATGGATTTCGCCGCCGGCGTTAAGGATGGTTTCCCTGAGCTGAGCAATTAAGACCGGGAGCTTGTTGGTTCCAATATGCGGATGGGCGTCAAACAAAATATCCTGGGTAGCACCATGCTGCACAAAAATCTGCAACACGCGTTGCACATCGCCGCGCTTCTTGGATCGGGTGTAGAGCTTACCATCAGAGTAGGTGCCCGCCCCGCCTTCGCCGAAGCAATAATTGGAATCTGGGTTCACGATGTGCTCTTTGTTGATGGCGGCCAAATCTCTTCTTCTGGCGCGCACGTCCTTGCCACGTTCCAGCACCACCGGTTTCAAGCCTAACTGTATGCAACGCAAAGCCGCAAACAGACCAGCTGGGCCCGCACCTACAATCAGGACGCGTTTGGCGTCTGGCTTGAGTTCAGGGTATTGGTGGGTGGGAATAAGCTGCGAAATATCTGGGACCTGCGCATAGACATCGGCGCGAATCTTCACTTGCACCTGGCGGCTGCGGGCGTCTATGGAGCGTTTGATTTTGTGGATGTAGGCGGCTTCTTCTGAGGCAGATATACCGGCTAATTGGAGGAGTTCGCGGTCAAGCAATGCTGGGTCATAGGCCACCTCTGGCGCCAAGACCACATCAAGTTCTTTTTTCATAAATGACAGGTAAGGTAGTTAGCCTTAAAGTGTTACATAAAAGCAATGCTGTAAGCAAAGCCTTGGTGCTGCAAAGATACAGTGAATCGGTAACAGACCCCAGAAAAAGAAAATTCGTTTTTGACCTCATTTACAGAAATGAGGCCAAAAACGAATTTATATAAAGATAAAAACTAATTAATCTACTTCCCCGATGATGCTGTTCACCCAGCCTTTGCCCCAGTTGTCCATTTCCTCTTGGGTCCAAATGTTAGGATAGAAGATGCGCTTCTGGAATTTTGGAGGCAGGTACTTCTGCCAGTTGGTGCCACCCGTGGCCGCAATTACGTCTGGGTCGCGTTGCAGGTAGCGCACGGCAGATTTGTAGTGCATGAGCGGCCAGTTCACGTTCACGTTGCTGTCCAGCTCCTTTAGGTGCTTGATCAGCTTTTCGTTCAGCTGTTCCTCTGGGGTTAACCTATTAAAGACGGCAAAAATGTTCTTGTCTTTGTACTCGCGGGCGTGGGCAATGAGTTGGTCAGAGTATTTTTCTTCAAACTGAAGCAAGGTCAATGTTTTAGCGCCTGAGGCTGCTTCTGTCGCGCCTTCTTTCCAATAAATGCAGCCAAACATCTCCTCATCTGTGGTTTGCAGACCCAGAGCCTCGCGCTTGGCTTTGTCTGTGAGGTTGCGCAGATCTGTAGAGGCTATCTCAATCATGCGGTACTGTACCGATTGGAATCCGCTGGCCGGCATCAACGTCATCCTGAACTTGAGGAACTCCTTCTGGTCCATGCCCTCCACCATCACCTCAAAGGAGTTGATGAGGTTTTCAAAATACCGGTTGATGCGTCCTACGCGCAGAGTCAACATGGCAGCGGTAGGAGCGGGGTCATCGGCTATTTGTCTGTACTCATGCAGGCACAGCTTAAAATACAGCTCGGTGATCTGGTGGTACATGATGAAGATCTCCTCATCCGGAATTTTAGTTCTTGGGTTTTGGAGGCTGAGCAACGTGTCCAAGTGGATATAATCCCAGTAGTTAAGGAAGTCTGCATACAAAAGACCCTCCAGGTAAGACGCTAGGTCCTGTCCCAGGGGTTTGTATTTCTGCTCCAGTCTGCTGAGCATTTCTAAAACTTCAGGCTTGAAAATAGGATCTGCCATATATTTTTTAGAGTGGGTGTAAGAATCTTTGAATTGAAGCGACAAAGAAAGCAAAAGATAATGGGAGTGAAGGTGACAAATGTCAGTTTTGCGAAACCAGACTAGGCAGACTTTTCAGAATTCTTTCTCTTCAGGTGTAGGTATATCTAAAAAATACGATACTCACTGCCAATAGGTGGCCAGATTGTTTACCTTTGGAAGAGGAAGATTACAAATTATGGCAGAGAAAAGCAGCATTTTTGATATGATCGGGCCCGTGATGATTGGGCCTTCCAGCTCACATACAGCAGGGGTGGTACGCATTGCGCGCGCCGCTATCAGGATTTTGGGGGCCAAGCCTACGTCGGCGGTAATTACTTTTTACAACTCGTTTGCCCGCACCTATGAGGGCCACGGCAGCGACCGCGCCATTGTTGCTGGTTTACTAGACTATAAGACAGATGACACCCGCATAAAAGATGCGTTTGACCATGCCAAGGAAAACGGCCTGCAATACACGTTCAAGTCTGTTGGCAATGCCTCTACCATGCACCCCAACACCATTAAGTTGAACCTAACCACCGCAGACGGTAAACAGGCCGAGGTGATTGGGCAAAGCCGGGGCGGCGGGGTAATCAGCATTGTGGAAGTGGACGGGTTTCCTTCTAATTTCTCAGCCAACCTGCACACCTTGATCATTGACGCAGATGACGTGACGGGCAGCATTGCCTTTATTGCGAGCGTCATAGCCCATGATGACTGCAACATTGCCACCATGAACGTGTCTAGAAAAGGCCGGAATGAATTGGCCCGCCAGTTCATAGAAATGGACTCTGGCTTGAGGCCCATCACGCTGGACTACCTGCGCCAGTTAAAGTGGGTGAAAAATGTAATCTATATCCCTAATATTGATTTATAACATGAGAAGTTTCTCCTCAACTGTCCTTGCTACCCTAGGTTTGGTGATTGGATCTTATTCCTACGGGCAGGCCCAGACCGCTACGGGCTCAGAAACCGTCTGGACGCTACAGCAATCTGTAGACCACGCGGTTAAAAATAACCTACAGATCAGGCAGTCTGGCTTGGCGGTGGACAGAGCGGCAGTAGACGTGAAGCAGGCGCGCTTTGAGCAATTGCCTAGCCTTTCGGGGAGCGCCTCACATGGGTTTAACAATGGTTTCTTCTTAGACCCAGCCCGTAATGAGCTGCAAAACACCCAAAGCTGGACAGGTGGCGCCAACATTAGCGGCCAACTTAACTTGTTTAGCGGCTTGCAGAACACCAATACCATTAAGCGTAACAAACTAGATTTGCAGGCTACGCAATTAGACCAGCAGAAAGCTCAAAACGACGTGGTGTTGAGCGTGGTAACGGCTTTTATGCAAGTGCTGCTTAACCAAGAGCTATTAAAGACCAACCAGGAGCGCGTAAAATTAACCCAAAGCCAACTTGAGAGAACTCAGAAGCTGTTCAAAGCGGGAAGCGTGCCTGAAAGCAACGTCCTGGATTTGAATGCTCAGATGGCAAGCGATGAATTGAACATCATCACGGCCCAGAACAACATTGAGTTAGCCGAACTACGCCTCATTCAACTTCTGAACCTGGAAAATGCCTCACCGGCTAATTTTTCAATTGCCATTCCTACCATTCCAGATCCAGACCAGTCTGTCATCAACTTCTCGCCACAGGAAGTATATCAGTCCGCGGAACAGGTAATGCCCGAGATTAAACGCGCCAATGTTAGGCTGGAAAGCGCCATGCGCAGCGTGGAGATTGCCCGGGGCGGATACTTACCTAGCTTAAGTTTGGTAGGCAATATCAGCACCCGGTACTCCAGCCGTTCCTCCTTGATTGATTTAAGCAGCGTTCGCATGGAATCCCAGACCGTGGGTTTTGTGGGAGGTAATCCTAACCAACCGGTAACCGCCTTCTTCCCAACCTATTCTGCAGCAGACTATCCATACATTGACCAGTTTAAAGACAACATTGGGGAGTACATTGGATTGAGCTTGAACGTGCCCATCTTGAACGCCTTTAGAGTGCGCAACAACGTGCAACTTTCCAGAATAGGCGTGCAAAATGCCCAGTTAAATGCAGAAATAGCTAAAAACGACCTACAACAAACCATAGCGCAATCTTATACAGACGCCGTGGGAGCCCAAAGAAGGTTTGTGGCCGCCAAAAGACAATTAGAGGCCTTTGAGCAAGCCTACAAAAACGCTGAGATACGCTTGAACAACGGCTTGATCAACAACGTGGACTTCAACGTGGCCCGCAATAACTTAGTCAAAGCCCAGTCTGACATCATTCAGGCCAAATATGATTACACCTTCAAACTGAAGATTTTAGAATTCTACCAAGGAAAAACCATTACACTCTAATCCAACCATGGCTAAACGTAAATCAAACAAACTAATCTACATCTTAGGCGGTCTAGTTGTACTGCTATTGATAGGGGCTTTAGTGGCCAAGAAACAAGGTTGGATAGGCAAAGAAGAAGGAACAGAGGTTATGGTGGACAAGGTAAAACCAACCACCATTGTAGAGAAGGTAAGTGCCTCAGGCAAAGTACAACCAGAGATTGAAGTAAAGATTTCGCCGGACGTATCTGGTGAGATTACTGAGTTGTATGTAAAAGAAGGTGACTCTGTGAAAGCGGGCCAATTGCTGTTGCGCATCCGTCCTGACAATTACCAGTCCATGGTAGAGATGCAGTCTGCCTCTGTAAATACGCAGCGCGCTAACCTAGCCCAGGCAAGAGCCCGTTTAGATCAGGCTTTGGCTAACAGCAAGAACGTGCAGCAGACCTATGAGCGCAACAAAACCTTATACAACCAAAAGGTAATCTCCCAATCTGAGTTTGACGCCAGCCGTGCCCAGTATGAAGCCAACCGTGCCGAAGTGGATGCCGCGCGTCAGAACGTGAGAGCCGCCCAATCTACCGTGCAAAGCTCCATTGCCTCTCTAGAGGAGTCTAGAAAGAACTTGAACAAGACCACCATTTACTCACCAGTGAACGGTACTGTTTCAAAGTTGAACATTGAGAAAGGAGAGCGCGTGGTAGGAACGTCTCAAATGGCGGGTACTGAGATCATGCGCATTGCTAACCTCAACAACATGGAGATACGCGTGAACGTGAATGAGAATGACATTGTCCGCGTGCGCGTAGGCGACTCTGCAATTGTAGAAGTTGATTCGTACACCAGCTCTAACCGCAAGTTCAAAGGAATTGTTACGGCCATTGCCAACACTGCCAAAGACGCTGTTTCTTTAGAAGCCGTGACCGAGTTTGAAGTGCGCATTAGAATGCTGAACGACTCTTACAAAGACTTGGTACAGAAAAGCGGTCGTACGCCCTTTAGACCGGGCATGACGGCTTCTGTAGACATCATCACAGACCAGCAAGATAATGTATTGTCTGTACCTTTGGCTGCTGTCACCACCCGTTCTAAGGAGGACAAAGACGCCAAGAAAGCCGCCGACAAAAAAGCCGAGGAATCTACAGGCCAGCCAAAACCAGAGCGCACCGCCGAAAGACCTGATGAAGTAGTGTTTGTGCATGACAAAGGCGCGGTGAAAATGGTGAAGGTCACCACGGGCATCAGTGACTTTGACAACATTCAGATTCTGTCTGGTTTGAAAAAAGGGCAGGAAGTAGTTTCTGGACCGTTTAGAGCAGTCTCTAAGCAATTGAAAGACGGAGACAAGGTAACCGTAAAGGATGAGAAGTCGTTGAGCAAAGACTTGAAGGACGATCCGTCTAAAGAAGTTGAAATTGATTAACACCCCTGTATCAATTGGAAAGAATAGCAGTTTTAGGCGGCGGCAGTTGGGCCACCGCCCTTGTAAAGGTCTTATCTGAGAACAAGGCAGATGTGCGCTGGTGGATCCGGAACCAGGATGACGTGCACCATTTGCAACAGTTTGGCCACAATCCCAGATACCTTAGCGGCGTAAAGTTTGACTTAAACCATGTCAAGCCTTCGTCTAATCTTATAGAAACAATTGAGGGGGCTGACTGGGTAATCTTAGCCGTGCCGGCAGCCTTTGTACAGACTGCACTAAAGGATTTGCCGCTAGATGCCTTTAAAGGCAAGACGCTTATTTCTGCGGTGAAAGGAATGATCCCGAAGGAGAACTTGCTTATCACGCAGTACCTTGAGCAGAAGTACAACGTCCCGGCAGACCACCAGTGCGTGATTGCAGGTCCCTGTCACGCCGAGGAAGTAGCTTTAGAGAAGCAGTCTTACCTGACCATTGGTTCTTTGAACATGGAACGGGCCGAGCAGTTTTGTGCTCTATTGCGCAACCGGTACGTTAGGGCCAATCCTTTAGATGACATGGACGGCATTGAGTATTGCGCCGTTATGAAGAACATTATAGCGCTGGCCTGCGGTATTGCCCATGGGTTGAACTACGGTGATAACTTCCAGGCGGTGATGGTCTCCAACTCCATGCAGGAAATAGAGCGCTTTGTAGACGCTTTAATGCCTTTGAACCGCGACCTAACGGGCAGTGCTTATCTGGGAGATTTGCTGGTAACCGCCTATTCACAGTTCAGTAGAAACAGGACCTTCGGGAATATGATTGGCCGAGGCTACACGGTTAAGTCTGCGCAGGTGGAGATGAACATGGTGGCGGAAGGCTACTATGCCGTAGAAAGCATCTTTGAAATCAACAAGCGTTTGAACGTAGACATGCCCATAACTACGGCTGTGTATCATATTTTATATGAGAAGATTTCGCCAACCGTGGAGATTGAGATTCTCAAGGACAAATTCAAATAAGAAGGCTTAATACCATTCCTTATTATAAAACGAAAGCGCCCACTTCTCTAAGAGGTGGGCGCTTTCGTTTTGGCCTATTTTTAAGAAACTAAGCTAAAAACGGCAGGTTTTTACTTTAACTGAAATTATAATCAAGTGCAGTTAATATACTTTATATCAGGTTGCAATATTTTTTAAAACGATAGTAACTCCTCATATAGACGGTGGACAGGTAAGCCCATCACGTTAAAGTAGGAGCCTTCAATGCGTTCAATACCAACCATGCCTAACCAGTCCTGGGCGCCATAACTTCCGGCCTTGTCAAAAGGCTTGTAGTTGTTGATGTAATAGTCAATTTCGTCTCTGCTCAATTCCCTGAAGTGGACAGTGGTGACATCATGGAAGACCAAGCTTTTCTCTGTAGACATCAGGCAGACTCCGGTGTAGACCTCGTGGCTGCGGCCAGAAAGATGGGTGAGCATCCGGGTGGCTTCGGCGTGGTCGTATGGCTTGTTCAGCACTTTGTCGTCTAAGCACACAATGGTGTCTGCAGTGATGAGAACCTCATTGGGTTGCAGGTCTTCTTGGTAAGCAGTGGCTTTATGGGCAGCTAAGTATTCCGCTACTTCGGCTTTCACCAATTCTGGAGAATAGGATTCGTCTACTTCTTTCAAGCGCACTTCAAAAGGAATGCCCAAGTTGGTGAGCAACTCTTTCCGTCTGGGCGAGTTGGAGGCCAGGATGATGGTTTTATCTAAATTCATTTTCTTCAATTGAGCTAAATAGGAAACCGCAAATTACTTTAGGATAGAAGAAGGTTGATTTTTGAGGCATGACGGCCCCAGATGCGCACACCTTTCTAACTTCTTGCATTTTTACTTCATTGGTGATAAAGGCTACCTGCGCCTGGCCACTGTCTACCTTGGTAATGCATTCAGTGAAGCTCCGGATGTAAGACAACCCCGGATAGGTTCTTTGTTCTTCCTGGTTTACCTTCAGGATCTGTTCAAAGACAAAGAAATGCAGGACTGTTAAATCCAAATCTTTCACCTCTTGTGGCACCGGCCAATTTAATTGAGCATGGACTTCGGGCTTCAGGATAATCTTATAGGCCTGTCCGTCTATGTATACCCCAAAAGCCCATTTCTTCCCAACAATCAAGTCTGTCAATGAGAAAGAGTCTTCAATGGGCTTAACGGTGAAATACTCTTCTAATTTACCTAGAAACTCTTCTGAGGAAATAGGCAGTTGTTCTAACAAGCGGTGCGTAGGCAAAATCCGCAGATCATCAGAATCTGCGTTGGTGAGGTACATTAGGTGGTAGTTGAATGCCTCGTTACCGGTGGCATCAGGATGGAGCGCCATCATTTTTTTGCGGTAGGCCAAGGAGCCTTCATAGCGGTGGTGCCCATCTGCCAACAACACCTGTTGGTCCTTTAAATGGTCTACAAACTTTTGAATAACCACTGCATCATGGATCACAGAAAGTACGTCTCTTACCCCTTGGTAATCTTCAGACTCATACAGTGGGGAAGTGATGCTCTCATCCATGTATTGCTCCAACGAAAAATCAGGGTCTTCATACAAACCATGGGTGGCGCTGGTTTGCAATTTGGTCTGCTCCAATAATTCTATGCGGTCATTTACGGCCGCCGGAATAGTGTTTTCATGGCGCAAGACTACGTTTTCTTCCCAGGCATAAGCTTTAATGTGGCACATGAATCCCTTCCTGATGTATTCCTTCTCTGAGCCAGGCAGCCTGAAATACTGATAATACACATAAATGCCCGGCAAAGGGTCTTGCAGAAGGATTTCGGCGCGTTTCCAGTGTTCAACGGTACGTTTGGCGCTTTCTGCGGGTGCCGGACCAGGTGGCACGGACAAGTGAATGCTGTTGTAAGAATTACGGTACAAGGCCTGCCGCTGCTTAATGGACACCACGTCAAACAGAGGAGAGGTGAGCGCGTCAATGGAGAACGGCAACTTGGGATTGTATCTAAAGCCTTTGATAGGCAGAATTTCGGCCATGGGCGTTTTTGGGCTATTTTACAGAAATGAGGCTAAAAACGGTTGACTAGGGTGCCAATCGCTCTATCTGCCAGTTTCCTTCTGAGTCTTTCAAATAAACCAATCTATCATGCAGGCGATTGGGACGGCCTTGCCAAAACTCAATCCTATCTGGAATAACCGCGTATCCGCCCCAATGAGGAGGGCGTGGAATGATTTCTTGTTGAGCAAATTCCTGGCTGTACTTCAGTTCTAATTCCTCAAGTACTTTTCTGTTTTTGATGGCTTGGCTTTGCGGCGAAGACCAGGCACCAAGCTGGCTGCCTTTGGGTCTGCTTTGGAAGTAGGCATCTGAGGTTGCTGCTGGCACTTTTTGTACCGCCCCCTCTATACGCACCTGGCGCTCTAAGGCAGGCCAGAAGAAGGTTAAGCTGGCAAAGGGGTTTTCATGGAGTTGCTGGCCTTTTCTACTTTCATAATTGGTGTAAAAGACAAAACCGTTGTCCTCAATAGCTTTCAACAATACAATGCGGGCTGAAGGCCTTCCAACTGCGCTAGCAGTGCTTAAGGCCATGGCGGTAGGCTCTTCTACCTTTGCTACCAGGGCTTCCTGCATCCAGGCGTCAAATTGCTGCAAAGGATTCTCATGAACCGCCTCCCGGTTTAAAATCTTTTTAGAGTAGTTAATGCGTATGTCTGCTAATGAAAGAGTTTTCTCCATGGCCCAGGTTATTGAATGCTCAAAAGTAGAGAAATAATTTCTGGTTTGATAAGTGAAAGAAGGAGATCTGTTGAGGCTCTGCCAAGGAGAAATATTGGCATTATGCAGTTGATTTCACAATTTATTTATCTAGATACCTAGAAATACGTATACCAAAAAGACACTCCAGATAATCCTTGCACCACATTATGGCTAAAGAGATTCAAAACGGCAGCATTTTAATATCAGAGCCTTTTTTAGGGGACCCCAACTTTGAAAGAAGCGTGGTATTGGTATGCCAACATGATAAAGAAGGAACCGTAGGATTAGTTTTAAATAAGCTTTCCACCATCAACCTATCTGAGGTTATTGAAATAAACGAAGAAATTTTTGACATCTCTCTTGCCATTGGGGGGCCGATGCAGCCCAATACATTACACTATATCCATAAATTAAAGGACTTACCCGAGGCAAAGCAGATTTCTCCCGAATTATTTTGGGGCGGAAATTTTGAAGAGTTGACAAGAAGAATTAACTTAGGATTAATATCCCAAGAACAAATTAGATTCTTTGTAGGTTATTCTGGCTGGAGCCCCCATCAGCTACAAGAAGAAATCGATAAAAATGTATGGTTTATTACGAATAAGGCAGTTAATAAATTGCTTAATTTGAATATAGATTCTCTTTGGAGAGACATTTTAAAACAAATGGGGGGCAAGTATAAGATGTATGCAAACTACCCCGCAGATCCTAATTTAAACTAAAAACGGCATTTGCCTCGCGTGTATGATGAACCAAGAACAGGAAAACCAACATCAAAAGAATTCTGCTGAACCTAGTGCAGAGCAGCGGGCAAATGAGCAACGTCGCCTGGTAGAGGAAAGATTAGCTGATATTAACGCTCGCTCGCAGGCTACATCTCCCACAGATAGCCACACAATGGTAGAGGAGCCTCCTGTAGAAAATGAGGAGCAGTTTACAGCAGAAGCAGAAATGACACCAGAGGTGGAGGCACCAAAGGTTCAACCAGAGATGACCGAGTCCTCTGTTCTAACCTCAGAAGAACCAGCCGCCCCAGAAGCCACCCCCGCACAAACCCAAGTGCCTTCTGAAGAACAACCTGTTTCTAGCGCTACTATCACCCCTGAAGCACCTCAAGCATCAGTTGAGTCCAATACGCCAGCAGCGGCTTTAGAGCAAGATAATACTCCTTCCACTATACAGGACATTCATCATCATTTAGAAGATGAAGACTTACACGCGCATGAGGATTTAAGCCACGCACCTATTGAAGAAATAAGAAAGAAGATCATTACTCTGGCTAGTGAAGTACAGGCTAAAAAGTCTTCCAGACAATTAATAGAGGTGTACCGTCAATATGAGCATCGTTTTCATGAAGAGCGCCAAGATGCTTTAAAGCGGTTTATAGGCGAAGGTGGTGCAGCTGATGATTTTGAGTTTCATGCGCCCAAAGAACACCAAGAAGTGGAGCAGGCTATTCAGCGGTACCGTGAAGCTAGAGCCAGAGAGCAACGCCAGGAGGAGGAGCAAAAAATAGTCAACCTTCAAAAGAAGAAAGACCTGCTGGAGCGCTTGCGCGTGCTATTGGAATCTTCTGAAACCAACACCAGCGGCACGGCCATCAAAGAGTTGCAAAATGAGTGGAAGTCTATTGGCCAGGTGCCAAACGCAGATGCCCAGCAACTCTGGAATTCGTATCATGCCCTTCTGGACATGTACTACAACAACCGTAGTATCTTCTTTGAACTAAAGGAACTGGATCGCAAGCGCAACCTAGACGCCAAGACGCATCTTTGCGAGCGAGCAGAAAGCTTGGCCGGGGAAGAGAACATCAACAAAGCCTTGCAAGAACTCAGAAACCTGCATGATGAGTGGAAACACATCGGGCCTGTGCCCAATGAGGTCCGGGACCAGATCTGGAACCGCTTTATCCAGGCGTCTGAGAAGGTGCATGAGCGCAAAAAATCTTTCTTAGAGTCTAGGCGCGAAGTAGAAGTCCAGAATCTTGAAAAGAAAAGAGCGCTTTTAGCAGAAATTGAGCAGTACCAGAACTTCAAATCTGACCGCATCAATGATTGGCGCGACAAAACCGACCAGATCCAGCAATTGAAAGAGCGTTGGGACGCCGCCGGTTTGGTGCCTAAAGAAAACGCCGAAGAGGTAAACAAAGCCTTCTGGAGCAGCTATAAAGCCTTCTTCCATCACAAGAACACTTTCTTTAAGGCCTTGGACGAGGAGAAGATGCAAAACTACCGTCAAAAGGTGGCGCTGTGCGAGGAAGCCGAATCTTTGCAGAACAGTGAAGACTGGGACCCAACCAAAGAGAAGTTGATTCAGCTTCAGAAAAAATGGAAGACCATTGGCCGGGTGCCAGACAAGTATTCAGACAAAATCTGGAACCGCTTCAGATCTGCCTGTAATGCTTTCTTTGACCGTCTGCATTTAGAATCTCAGCACAAAGAGGCCCAGCTCAACCAACTGTCTGCAGCTAAACTGGAATACACAGAGCAGTTGGCTACCAAGATTGCAGACCCGGCCTTGGTAGGTTCAATGGAGGAGTTCAACACCATCAACCAAGAATGGCAGGCCTTAACTACAGAAGGCAAGCGTAATGGCAAGGTGGAAGAACGCTTTAATCAGTTATTGGCGCAATACCTACAACGCGTACCCGAATTAAGCGCCCAGGAGCGGGAGCAGAAACTGTTCCAATTGCAGTTGACGCAATTGAAGTCTAGCCCAGACGGTGACCAGAAGTTGTACCAGAAGGAGCAGCACCTGCGCAGAGACATCACGTCATTAGAGAATGACATCTCCACGCTAAGAACCAATATTGAGTTTTTTGCCCGTTCTAAGAACGCAGAAAAGCTGAGAGAAGAATATCAGGCTAAAATTGATGATGCGCAAAACCGCATTCAGCACCTGAAAAGCCAATTAAAAGTAATTAGGTCGTAAATTTTTCTCTTGATTTTCAAGGGGTTGGTAAAAACCCTAAAAAAAAGTAGAAGGGGGCTTTGCAAATATAGTTTAGACCGCTACTTTTGTATCGTTATCAGCAACACACCAGCGCTGATAACGGATTGCCTCCTTAGCTCAGCTGGTAGAGCAACTGACTTGTAATCAGTAGGTCGCTGGTTCGATCCCGGCAGGAGGCTCAACAAAAGCACTTATATCTTCAAGGTATAAGTGCTTTTTTGGTTTATACCCGTTTCCTTTACTCAGTGCCAAATTCAAGAAGCTTATGCAAGATAAAATTGTAGTAAAGGGAAATATAGAGTTGTTAAAAGCCACTGATTATATTCTGTATAACACTACCCATTACCTTTCACCGCCAGAGATATTTGTACACGCCCCCCTCATGCTGACTGGTGACAACCTGATCATGGTGGAGGAGAAAAGCAATACCTCAGATGACGACGATCAGCAGGATGGCCAATTGTATTATGAATTCACCGTGCTGCAAGAAGAACAGCCCACAGACAAAGTCCTGAAAGTTTTTCACGATTCTATAAAAGACACTTATACCGGCTGGGTAGAGGAAGAATAAGACTGCACCAATTTTTGATCCGCTTTACAATGCTTAAGTTCAGTATCTTTGTCCCCTACATTTGTATAAAGCGCAAACCAAACTCATGAAATTGAATTTTAAGAAAGTAATCTGCCTTGCCTTCCTTCTTCCTTTGATGATTGGGCAGGCCTTTGCCTGGGGACAGACCGGCCACCGCGTGGTTGGTTTAGTAGCCGAGCAGCATTTAAAGAAAAAAGTTAGAAAAAAGGTGATGCAAGTGTTGCAGAACAACTCACTGGCGGAGGTTTCTACCTGGATGGATGACATCAAATCAGATACGGCCTATAACCACACCCATGATTGGCACTGGGTAACTATCCCAGACAATACCACTTATGAGCAGACCACTAAAAACCCGAAGGGGGATTTGGTGATGAAGTTGGAGGATGTGATTGCTGCCCTAAAGGCCAAGAACCTTTCCAAAGAAAAAGAGCAGGAATACCTAAAGTATCTAGTGCACTTGCTAGGTGACTTGCACCAGCCTTTGCACGTTGGGGGCAAAGATGACAACGGCGGAAATTCGGTGAGGCTACAGTGGTTTGGCCAGAATTCCAATCTTCATCGTGTGTGGGACAGTGATATTATTGACGGCAAAGACCTAAGCTACTCAGAACTGGCTTATTTTCTAGGAGACGCCAGCCAGCAAGAAATGAAATCATGGCAAGCTGGATCTATCAAGGATTGGGCTTATGGCATGATGGTGTACCGCCCGCAGGTATATAACTTGCCGCCAGATTTAAAACTTGGTTATAAATACGCCTACCAAAACTACAGCACCATTGAAAAGTGCCTTTTGCAGGCTGGTTTACGCTTGGCAGGAGTTTTGAATGAGATTTACGGATAGTCTACAGACATTCCATAAATGCAAAAGGGGAAAACAGATTTTCTGTTTTCCCCTTTTTTCTGAAAAAAGAAGCCTAAAATGCCTCGTTCACTGAAAAGTAGATGTAATTACCAGCCTTAGACACGGCCACGTCCATTCTAATGTTCATACCTTCGGGGTTTAGCCTATACCGCAAGCCGCCACCTGCAGCCAAGTGCTGGTCACTGAAAGTATAGTCCTTTAAAGAAGGTACAACCTGGCCCGTGGCGGCAAAGCCTACAATCCCCATTCGTTTAAACAATGGCGCCCGGTATTCTAACTGGTAGACCATGGCATGACGGTCCCGGTATCTGGCCTCCAAGAAGCCTCTCAGTACATTGCCACCTCCCAGGTAGGATAGATATTGAAAAGGAGTGCTGCCTGTGGTGAAATTGAAATATGCCTGTCCCGCCAAAACGCTCCGCTTCAGACTAATGTACTTCCGGAGATCCAATCTATAACGACTAAAGTTGGATTCGCTGCCCAAAGCCTTAGCAAACACCAGATAAGAAACCTGATGAAAGGCCCCGTTTCTTGGGTAATACAAATGATCCCGGGTATCATAGCTTACCACCGGTCCCAGACCAGAAGCGCGGGTCCCGTTGCTTCCCAGGATATCACCCTGCGCTAATAATCCTTCCTCGGTCACCGTAGGAATCGTTTCTCTCCTGAATTCATACCGTCCACCCACATACACATTGCCCAAAACCTTCTGCTCATATTGGGCATAGGCATCAAAAATGCGGCTGGTGAACTCCTCTTCAGCTTCTTCTTTCGTGTCATTGCCTACGCCGTAGAAGAAGTACGGATAGATAGAATAGCCCAACCACCCTTGCATGTGCACCGCATTGTGCCGCTTCCAGATGTCGGCGTTGGCATTGACAATGATTTGCTTTTGGGTGGTGTAGGTGAGCGTTAACGGATAGGAGGTAGGCCTGTCGTTGGCGGTGCTGCCGGAAAACTTCTGGACGTAAATGGCCTTCACCCCAAATGCAAATTGAGTTTCTGGCGTGTAGTAGACAATCGGGAAAATGTCCCATTTGTTTTTAGTGACCCTTAAGGTATCATTTGTTGTGAACTGCACAGAATCTTGCTTCACCTTTGGTAATGTGTCTATAGGAGGGATGCCCACTGTGTCTGGTTTAACCACGGGGGGGATTTCTTGCGCTTGCAAATTGATAGCCCAAAGCAAAGCCAGTAGGATACTTAGATTCTTTTTCAACGAGGTAGAGGTAAAGAGCATGAATGGTTTCATGGATGATGCTCTATATACGTAATAAATAATATTTGGCCTTAGTGGCCAACAATCAATTTGAAGGATAGCAATGCTTTTTTGTCCCACCATTATCTAAATTTCATTTTTAGCTTCATTCCTGTAAATCAGGCCAAAAACGAATGATTAGCCATCCCTGCACCAACCTTTTAAGTGATTCTGCCTTTTAATGGTTAATTTTCGGGCATGAAAGAAGAGGCACTTATTTTTGAGACGGCTAAACACGTGGAGCAACTTTTTGCCGGTGAAGGCTCTGGCCATGATTGGTGGCACATAAGAAGAGTCTGGAAAACGGCCCTTTCCATTGGGGAGCAAGAGGGAGCAGATACGACGGTGGTTCAATTAGGCGCACTTTTGCATGACATTGCTGATTGGAAATTCCATGACGGCAACGAAGAGGCAGGCCCACAAGCCGCAACGGCCTGGCTTCAGTCTTTGAATGCTCCTCAAGAAATAATCTCTCAAGTAGGCACCATTGTCAAAGAGGTGACCTTTAAAGGAGCAGGGGTAGAGACTAGCCCCTCAACCCTTGAAGGAAAAGTTGTACAGGATGCAGACCGCTTAGATGCCATTGGCGCCATAGGTATTGGAAGGGCTTTTGCGTACGGCGGCCACAAAGGGCGTGAGATGTACAACCCTAGCATTCTGCCTGAACTGCATGACACGTTTGAAGCCTATAAGAAAAATCAGGCGCCAACGCTCAACCATTTCTATGAGAAGCTGTTTTTATTAAAAGACCGGATGAATACGGCAGCCGGCAAAAGAATGGCACAGGACAGACATGAGGTGATGCAAGCCTTTGTTCAGCAATTTTTATCTGAATGGCACAGCCAAGAAATGCCACCTTCTTCGTTCTTATCCGTATAAGGCACTGCTTTCACGTTTGGAGGATTTCCTACAACCTTCCTTCTGAACAAGTTTGATTACATGATTTCAAGAATTACGGGCTTTTGCCTATTCCTTTCAATAGTATTTTTACCTCTAGTTGGCTGGACACAAAGGGATTATAACAGCTATGAGCAACTAACTGCCCGGCTTAAAAAAATAGGCTTACAATACAGCAGGCTCTGCACCGTCACCTCCATTGGCAAAACGGCCACAGACAAAGAAATCTGGTTGATTACGTTAGGGCGAGAAAATGCGGCGAATAAACCAGCCATCGTCATTACCGCAGGTGTGCATGCAACCCAATTAGCCACTACAGAGTTAGCCGTTCAAATGGCTGAGCAGCTTCTGTTGTCTGCTACCATCCATGATTCTACCGCTCAGCTCCTAAAAGAAAAGACCATTTACATTTTACCCAATGTCAACCCAGACGCTTCTGAGCAATATCATGAAAGCCTGCGGTGGGAAAGGACTGGAAATGCCCAACCACGTGATGATGACCGCGACGGCCGCATTTTTGAAGACCCGTTTGATGATTTAAACGGCGACGGCCTAATCACCATGATACGGGTAAAAGATTCATTAGGCACCCATAACGTTTCTAGCCATGACTCAAGGGTCATGAGAGAAGCGGATAAAGCAAAAGGAGAGAAGGGCTCTTATTTTTTATACACCGAAGGCTTGGACAATGACAAAGACGGTCTTTTCAATGAAGACGCCGAAGGGGGCGTGAACTTCAATAAAAATTTCTCCTACGGCTTTGAGGAATTCAAGCGCGAAACCGGGGAGCATCCAATGTCAGAGCGTGAGACCAAGGCCTTCGCAGATTTTATGTTATCCGCCCGAAACGTCCATTCAGTTTTTGTCTTAGGACCAGCCACCACTCTTTTACACGCCCTGCCAGGCTCAAAACCTGAGGTTACTACTCCAGCCTTATTAAAAGCGGTCCAGAAAGATGACAGTACCATCTACAAGATATCAAAACTGTATACTTCCCTCATCCCAACTGCCAATGCAGCGGAGGTTATGCCAACCGGGGGAGATGTAGTGCAATGGGCGCATGTTCATTATGGAAGGTTTAGTTTCTCAACACCAGCCTGGTGGGTACCCCAAATAACCAATCTTCCGAAAAGCACCACTCAACTAGAGAAGCAAGATTTGAGCTTTTTGGAGTGGGCGCGGTTAAATGATATGCCAGGCGTATTCTTAGACTGGACGCCCATTGACCATCCTGATTTTCCGGGCAAGCAAGTTGAAATTGGCGGATTTGCTCCTTATGCAAAAAACTCGCCACCGGCCCATTTGTTAAAACCTATTGCAAAAGATCACATTAGGTTCTTTGCCCAATACGGCAAGCAGATGCCCAAATTGCAAATCACCAATTTTAGGGCGGAACGAACGGAAGATAATAGCACTAAAATTACTGCTGATATTCAAAACGTTGGTAAAATCCCTAGCCATGCCGCCCTTGGAGATTACCTACAGTGGGTCCAGAAGATTAAAGTTTCTTTGCAATTAGAAGAAGGACAGCAACTTGTTCAGGGAAAATCTGTCTCCAGGTTTCCATCTTTGAATGGTGGGGAGAAAATTAAGATGTCTTGGGTGGTTAAAGGGACAGGCTATGTAGTGGTAGAAGTGAAGAGTCCTACTGCGGGCAACCAGACCAAGCAAATTGCTCTAAAACAATAAGCAGTTGGAAAAACTACGCACCATACTAAGCCTCGGTTTTGCCGCCATTTTTATAGCCACCCATCCGGTGGTTGGCCAGGATAAAGCGATTAAAATCACGTCAGGGACTGAGGCGGCTTCTTCGGAGGAAACCTTGGAATTTACATGGGATAGAACCCTTGGGTATGATGAAATTACAGCGCAATGCCGAAAACTAGTCCAAGCCTACCCAGACTTGGTTCAAATGGAATCAATAGGAGAAACGGCTACGGGGAAAAGAATTTGGGCCTTGACCATTTCCAACTTCACCTCAGGCAATGCCCATGAAAAACCGGGTTACTTGGTGGAAGGCAACACGCTCCATGACCCCAGCATAGGATCTGACCATGCACTCTACTTGGCTTGGCATTTATTGAAAAATCATGAGACCAATCAAACCATTGGCAAATTATTAGAGCACAAAGTAATCTATATTATTCCAGCTACATTTCCTGATACCAAAACCAAGCGCATTTCTGAGTCAAGCAAAGTCTATTCTCCAACCTTAGACAATGACAAGGACGGTAGAATGCAAGAAGACGGGCCAGATGATTTAACCAATGATGGCTTAATCTCCCTGATGCGCAGAAAATCATTAAAAGGCCCTTATGTAGAGGATAAGGCAAACCCATTCAAAATGGTACTGGCTTCTACTTCCACAGAAGCACAATATGAATGGTTGGGTTATGAAGGCTTTGACAATGACAAGGATGGGTTGGTAAATGAAGACCCTTTTGGGTACCAAGCTATTGACCAGGATTGGTCTTGGAAGTGGCACCCTAATTACGCACAAACTGAATCTTCAAGCACTTATCCCTTCTCCATTCCAGAGAATAGGGCTATTAAAGACTTTATTCTTAAGCACCCTAACATTGCAGCAGTTCAACTCAATTACTACCAACGTGATTTAGATTTACTTAACTCTAGTAAAAAGCAAGAAGGAGTAAATGATGTTGAGACCTTAAACCAGGTGGATAAAGAGGAGCTACTCAATAAAGTATATCAAACTAAAAAATGGAATTGGATGAAGTATTCTAGAGGCTTGAATACTTTCACTGTTCATCTAATGAATTTTAACCAAGAATCGCTTGATGAAGTGAGTGATATTGTCAAGGCAGAGGATGACTCCATTAAAGTTAAAAATCATTCTCTTTATTCTGCATGGGCTCCATTTGAACATCCAACGTATGGCCCAATTGAAATTGGAGGTTTACAAATCTCACCATCCTTTATACCTGAAGGAGATTGGTTAATTAGGGATTTGGAGAGATTTGCACTGCAGACTATAGAAAATGCCTCGCAGTTGCCACAACTAGTTATCCAAAACATAGAGCGCCGCTTGTTGAATGATGGCCTTACAGAGGTAACAGCTACCATCCAAAACGCTGGTTTATTACCTACTCATACTCCTGAGGATTTAACACAAAGGTTGGAGAGAGCGGATTACATCACCTTAAAAGAAGCGATCGTGTTGGCAAGTTCCCTATTGGTGGATGGTGCACCCATAGCAGGAGAAAAATCAAACAACCTAAGTAGGATTGAAGTCCCTAACATTCCAACAGTTTCTCCTTTGCAAATCAGGTGGGTAGTCAAATCCACCAGCCCCACCATGCTCTTAGAAATTGACAGCAGAAAAGGAGGAGTCATTAGTACTCGTTTTTAGCCTATTTTCTGAGAATCAGGCCAAAAACAGAAAGGGTGGCCGTTTGGCCACCCTTTCTGTTTTAATTTAAAAAATCTTGTATTTAAAGAGTCTCAGTGTAAGCTAATACTTTAATAAAATCAGCTTCTGTATTCATAAGTAGTTTTTGAGAAGCGATAAATCCTTTCAATTTTTCCTGTTGAGCAGGCAATGCCTCTAAAAGAGCTTTCTTAGTAAGTTTAGTTTTTACCAGACCATTTCCAGCTACCAGATAATATTGTGACTGATCTACCAACTCATCATATGCATTACCCGCACTGTACCCACCTTTAAAATTAGCTTTTATAAATTGTTTAGAAACGCTTTTCACTAGCTTCGTTTTACCATCGTACAATACAGCAAAAAAAATATCAGTGAGCTTAGGATCTGCAGTACGCGCACCAGGCAATGTTCTAAATTCAATAGGAGCTGCATGAGGAGGCATTTCTACTTTAAAGGAAGAAATGATGTTAGCATTGATCAAGATAGTGTCTTTGGTTTCAGGTACAACAGCAGCTACTTGATTACCATGTACATCATATTTTACTTTTAAATTCTTGAATTCTTCTGTAGACCCTACGTTGTTTTTCTTAATAGTAATGCTCCCAGGAAGCCAAGCATCTACAAAATAAGGATTGCCGCGCACTCCTTCATACCTGTTATCAAAGGTTTGAAACATGCTTCCACCGGCAGCGGCATTCACGTTATTTTGAGCAGTTAACCCTGACAAGGTGTTTTGCGCGAAGCTGGAAGTGCCCAACAGCAGCAGTGCACTGGTACTAAAAAAAAGCTTGTTAAAAGATGAATACATTGGTAAAAGACGTTTATAAGTTGATTTAGATACTTCTAAAGAATTGAATGGGTAACTTGTACCTTTCATTTGGCTAAGCGCCAGAGTAAATATATTGTTTCTAACAGCAGTACCATGAATACCACACCAAAAATTTCAATAAAGGCCATTTTTAAAGGCTTATTTTTTACAAGCACAATTGCAGTACTTGGATTATCTTCTTGCAAGCCTTCTTGTCCTATCAACTCTTGCCAGACACGTATGGTTCACCGCCATGGAGAGCAAGAATTCAGGGGCATGCCTTGGTACAAAAAACAGAATCCCAGAATAGGAGAAAAACTAGACCAACCCTCCAAACAAGTGCAGAAAGAGATGACTAAAAAGAAGTCTAAGAAGAAAAGCAAAGATTAGCTTTTCACTATCTTTTTTAGTAAATTGCAAGCTTATAAAAACAGCATTTTTTAAGCTCTATTGAAGTAAAATGGCAGAAAACGAGCGGATTATCCCTATCAACATTGAAGACGAAATGCGCGGTGCGTATATTGATTATTCAATGTCCGTTATCATTTCCAGGGCACTTCCAGATGTAAGAGATGGCCTTAAGCCAGTCCACCGCCGGGTGCTCTATGGAATGTCTGAACTAGGGGTCTCCTATAACAAAGCATATAAGAAATCAGCGAGGATTGTTGGGGAGGTTTTGGGTAAGTACCACCCGCACGGAGATACCTCTGTATATGACACCATGGTGCGTATGGCCCAGCCTTGGTCTTTGCGCTATCCTTTGGTAGACGGTCAAGGTAACTTCGGTTCTATTGATGGTGACTCACCCGCTGCCATGCGTTACACAGAGGCGCGCCTGAAAAGGATAGCCGATGAGTTGCTCGCTGACCTTGAAAAGAATACCGTCAACTTTGTTCCCAACTTTGACGACTCCCTGAAAGAGCCTAGCGTGATGCCAGCCAAATTCCCAAACCTCTTGGTGAACGGGACTTCTGGTATTGCTGTGGGGATGGCCACCAACATGGCCCCGCACAACCTCACAGAGGTGATCAATGGCATCATGGCCTACATTGACGACCGTGACATTACCATCGCGGACTTGATGAAATACGTGACGGCCCCAGACTTCCCGACGGGTGGCATCATCTACGGCTATGACGGCGTTAAAAATGCTTTTGAAACCGGCCGTGGACGTGTCATTGTACGCGCTAAAGCCAACTTTGAAACCACCAAGACGGGCAAGGAGCAGATTGTGGTGACGGAGATTCCGTACATGGTCAACAAGGCGTCTATGATTGAGAAGACGGCAGCGCTCATCAATGATAAGAAAATTGAAGGCATCTCTGACCTTCGTGATGAGTCTGACCGTGACGGTCTGCGCATTGTGTATGACCTTAAGAGAGACGCTATTCCCAATGTGGTCTTAAACAACCTCTTCAAGTACACCCAGTTGCAATCCTCTTTTGGTGTGAACAATGTGGCCTTGGTAGGCGGAAGACCCATGACGCTTAACCTTAAAGACCTGATTGTTCACTTTGTGGAGCACCGTCATGAGGTAGTGATCAGAAGAACCGAATATGAACTGGAGGAGGCCCGCAAGCGCGCCCACATCCTAGAAGGTTTATTAATTGCTTTAGACAACTTGGATGAGGTCATCAACCTCATCAGAAGCTCTAGAGACCCTGAGATTGCTCGTGCCGGTTTGATAGAGCGCTTTGCCTTGTCAGACATTCAGGCCCGTGCTATTCTAGACATGCGCCTGCAGCGTTTGACTGGTCTGGAGCGTGACAAGATCATGAAAGAGTACCAGGAGATTAAGGAGTTAATTGACTACTTAACCTCCGTGCTAGCAGATGAAGGCTTGCGCATGCAGATCATCAAAGACGAGCTCAACGAGATCAGAGAGCGTTACGGGGATGAGCGCCGCACGGCCATTGAAATGGTATCTAGTGACATCTCTCTTGAGGACATGATCCCGGATGAGAACATGGTAATCACCATTTCGCATGAAGGCTATATTAAGCGTACCGCTCTAACGGAATACCGTAGCCAGAGCAGAGGCGGGGTTGGGTCAAGAGGCGCGGCGACCAGCAAGCAAGATGACTTCACAGAGCACTTGTTCATTGCCAGTACGCACAACTACCTACTCATCTTCACAGAATCTGGACGCGTGTTCTGGGTGAAGGTATACGAGGTTCCGGAAGGAGGTAAAACAACTAAAGGCCGCGCCATTCAGAACTTGATCAGCATTGAAAAGGATGACAAGGTAAGAGCCGTTATCAATATCGCCGGACTTAAGAACCCAGATTACGTTTTAAATAACTATCTGGTATTCTGTACGGAGCAAGGCACCATCAAGAAAACACCGCTAGAGGCGTATTCAAGACCAAGAGCCACCGGCATAAATGCCATCACCATCAATGAAGGCGATAGATTATTGGATGTGCAACTGACCAATGGAGCCAATGATATCATCATCGCGTTGCGTTCTGGCAGAGCCGTAAGGTTCCCAGAAGACAAGGTTCGCGTGATGGGCCGTACGGCGGCAGGGGTGAGAGGTATCACCTTGGCTGGGCCTGATGATAAAGTTGTTGGTATGGTTTGTGTACATAACCTGGAGACCAACCTTTTGGTAGTTTCTGAGAAAGGTTTTGGAAAGCGTTCGTTGCTGGAAGAGTACAGAATCACCAACCGTGGCGGTAAAGGCGTGAAAACCTTGAACGTTACTGAAAAGACTGGTCACCTGGTTTCCATTAAAGGTGTGGTAGATTCGGATGACTTAATGATCATCAACAAATCCGGCATCACCATTAGATTGAGAGTAGCAGATTTAAGAGTAATCGGTCGTGTGTCGCAGGGGGTAAGACTCTTGAAAATCAACGAAGGAGATGAAATTTCATCTGTAGCTAAGATTGAGGTAGAAGACAAGGAGGAAGCAATTCTGAACGAGTCTGAACTGACTGCAGGGGAGGCCCTAAACCCAGAGGATTTGACAGACCCAGAGATGCTTAGTGAAAACTAAGCTCTTCTGGGAATGATAAATTATAATAGTAAAGACAAGCACAAACGTTAACCAAAAAACAGAAGAGAGATGAAAAAATTTCTTTTAACGGCTGCGGCGGTAATTTCCCTCCAAGTCGCGAATGCGCAGACTTCCGCAGTAACGTCAGCAGTGATGCTGCACCAAAAAGGTACTCTTGACAAAGCCAAAGTTGAAATAGACAAAGCGGTTGTTCATGAGAAAACCAAAGAAGACGCCAAAGCTTGGTATTACAAAGGTCTTATCTACATGGATATGGCTAGTCACCCCATTTATGGTAAGACGTTAGACCCGGCCCAGGTGAGCAAAGAGGCTTTTCAAGCGTTTGAGAAAGTTCCAGCCTTAGAAACCAAAAAGAAGCAGTACACAGAAGAGGCAAACAAACGCAAAGAAATCTTGATGGGCAATATGTACGCCTATGCATTGAACGCTGGGGTAGACAACTACAACAACAAGAAGTTTGACGAAGCCTACAAAGCGTATGTAGAAGCTGCCAGCTATAAGCCTCAAGACACCATTGCCTATTTGTATGCTGCTTATGCCGCAGCGGGTAAGGAGGATTACGCCTCAGCCAAGAAAATGTACAACAAGCTAGTGGAGATGAAACAAGCATCGCCGCAGGTATACAACCAACTGTTGTACATCTCTTCAACCGTTGACAAAAACGAAAAAGAGACATTGGATATCATTTCAAAGGCCAGAGCAGCGTATCCAGACAACAGAACCTTTATGTTGCAAGAACTAGACCTTTATCTGAAGGCAGGGAAGGAGCAAGAGTCCATGGCCAAGTTGGACGCTGCCATTGCCGCAGATCCAAACAATGCCAACTTGCTCACCGTGAAAGGCAACTTGTTAGAGCGTACTAAAAAGCCTGAAGAAGCCTTGGCCGCCTATAAAAAAGCCGCTCAATTAGAGCCAGCCAACTTTGATGCCCAGTATAACCTAGGGGTTTACTACTTCAATAAAGGTGCTAACTTGAACAACAAAGCCAACAAAATGACCTTGGCGGAGTTCCAAAAAAACGGGAAGGCTTTACAAGCCGATGCTAAAAAGCAATTCGTGATGGCCTTGCCTTATTTTGAAGCTGCATTGAAGGCTAATCCAAAAGACCGTACGGTGGTTCAATCTTTGTTGAAAGTGTACACTGCTTTGGACAGGCCAGCTGACGCTAAGCGGATGGATGCCTTACTAGAGACTTTATAATCTTACGAACATCAATATCAAAAAGGGAGCTATTAGCTCCCTTTTTTGTTTTAAACACATTCGGGGTTCAATTATAACTGATAGCAATAGATATTAACAAAATCAATATTGGTGAATCCAATGGAGCGCACGCTTGTTATTTAGCAAATTGTGATAAAGTGTACTAAACATAACTATTGACATTATGATACGCATAAACTTAATATTAATGCTTTGCCTAATGGTGTATGGAGTAGGTTGCGCGCCGGTGAATGTAATCAATGCAGAAGGTGAGAATGGATTCGCCTTGAAAAATTATAAGACTTTTGATTTTGCTGTAGAGGATTCACTGCTTGCGAATGCCTCCCAAGAATACAAGCTGCAAACAGAGTATGCACGGGCCGAAATTAAAAGCCAGTTAGAAAATAGAGGTTTAAGTTTGCAATCCAATAGTCCAGATTTGATAGTGAACTTAGGTATTGTTATTCAAGACAAAACTCAGACAAGAGAGACTAATTTCACCACAGATCCGCCGCGGTATACCGGTCAGCGCAGATATACTTGGCAAAGCAAAGAGGTAGAAGTGGGTACGTATAAGGCTGGTACTTTATCCTTGCATCTAGTGGACCCAACAAAAAATCAACTTGTCTGGAAAGGTGAGGCAGAAACTGTAATCCCTAAGAAGGAGGAAAACAGTCAAGAGAGAATTTCTAAAACCATCCAAGCTTTACTTAGAAGGATTCATTAAATGTGCTGGTGGTTGGTAAAATTCAAGAGAAATTAAAGGAATAGTTTAGCTAAGAGAAATCTAACACTTCACAAACTGTACTTAACATAATATAAATTATAAGACTTTTAAAAATATCTCAATTTAGAAATTATTAAAAGCACTATAGCTTATTATATGTTAAGTAGCACGCAACCCATTTATAATTTAATTCCAGTTGTGCAAACCAACTCTTTTTCTGAATGCAACTATACTGGGTAGTTCAGATGATAATAAATAATTTAGGTTTTCACTAAAAGAAGGCAAAAACATAAAAGTTGAATCATCATCAAGTGTTATCTCATAGTAATTCATTGAAACCCATCTAACTTCCATGATTTCAGAAAATGACACGTCCTTAACAGACCAATAGTTTTTTAGCCTAACCATTTTTTCATCATAGTATATATAATGGAGCTTTTTATTGATGCTAAATGCTAATAGCAATATGAATGCAGCGAAAATGATGGCGGGCAAAACTATTGTAAACTTGTCTGTGAAGAGAAAAACATAGGTACTAATACCAATCCATAGAATGAAACCACCTATAGGAAAAATAAGCTTTTGAATAACAGTCGTTTTACTGGAAAGTGTTATATAATCCTCACTTAATTGCATTCGCTTCTATACCCTAATTGAACGAAAATCCGTTTTTGGCCTATGTCCTCAAAATTAGGCCAAAAACGGTTTAAGAAGAATGCTTAAGAAGAATTACTGATATTGGTAAAATATGCCTTGATAAAATGGTGTCCAGACGCTGGCTTTTTGGCCTGAGGCTTTTAGGCCGTTGTTGGCCCAGGTGTTACATGTGTAAAAGAGATTGTAGCTGCCTTTGGCCTCATAGAAAGCGTCATTGAGACCATAGTTGGCATTGGTTTGGATATGGATGGGCTTGCCTTTAGAGTCTAGGTCAAACCTATTTTTAATGAATTTGATGAGACGGATGTATTGCTGAACGCTGATTTGAATGCGTTTGCAATCTTCAGACACTTCCATGTTTTGATAAAACGTGGCATGAATGGCCGAATTGCTTAAGCCCGTAGCGGCTTTAAAGGCGGTGCTCACTTTCAAATCGGCCCAGGTAGGCGTTTCCAGGTAAAAGCCTTTATCGCCCCAACCAAAGGCCACCCAGTTGGCCGTGCTGTCTTTTCCTTTGGTGTGCTGGTAATTGATGTACTTATTCCAGTCAAAAAGTGCATGCTTAACAGGTACCACCAAGTCTGTGTGCACGCCATTGGTAAGTATGTAAATAGTGACTTCTTCTTTGGTTTGCGGCTCTTTAGCCACGCCCCATCTAGACAAAATAAACGCCACCAAAAAATATACTAGTACAAACGCACAGATGGACAGAAACACATAACCGGCAATCATCAAGGCAGATTTCAATTTTAGTGGAACAGGGTTTAAGTCCTTTTCCTTACTACCATCTACGCATTAAAGATTCAAAACCTTGAATATAATTTATGGATGCTCGCTCTCCTATTACCAATCTTCTTTAAAAAACTAGATTTTCCTTCAAGGATTTTAAAAAGAAACCTCCCTCCTGTTCTATAATAGCATTTATTGAAATTAGGCCAGTTTTAGGCTACTTTCCAGAAAACAGGTCAAAAACGACGTGCCTCACCCTACTTATGGTCAAAGAATAAATAGGCACAGTTCAGGCAAGAAACTGTATTTTTGTCCTCCCTATTTTCTTTCTAAATCAATTACGCACATAGTTTAGCAGATGAAATTTGACACCGCCTCGCTTACCAGTTTATCTGTTCACCATGTGGGCAACAAAGGTCTTGAGCAGAAACTGACTCTTTCTGAAAACCCCTTCGCGCCGGGCGATGGGCTTACAGAAAAACTGGAGAAGTTCTTCCTGAACAAATTTGCCACGGCCCATGAGCGGTTCAAGTTCACGCATGCCTCTTCGTTAAAGTTTAATGAGGTGTATAGTTACTGTGACAATATCTTCGCAGACAAGGACAATTTTCAGGAGAACTCAAGGAGCATTGCCCGCCACTTATTTGAAAGCTCCAGCCACCCTAAAATAAAACCCGGCGAATTGTACGTTTGTCATTTCATAAACTGCGAAATTGACGAGCGCGTGGTAGAGGCCGTGGGCATTTTCAAGACCGAGGTTAAGAACGGGTACTTTGACGTACAGCGCAAGAACCGTGATTTTACCATCTCCTACCTGGAAGGCATTGACAGCAACAAGTTTGACAAAGGTTGTATCATCTTCAATATTGAGCGCGAAGAGGGTTACGTGGCAGCCATCATTGACAACCAGAACCGCGGCGAAGAAGCACAATACTGGCGACAGAATTTTTTGGGCCTCACCCAGATTAGCAACGAGTTTCACCAGACCAGCCATTTCCTGAACCTCACCAAAGAATTCATCTCTGAGCGCCTCACAGAAGAGTTTGAAGTAGAGAAAACCGACCAGATTCTGCTCTTGAACAAATCAGCGGAATACTTCACCAAGCATGAGACCTTTGACAAGGAAGAATTTGAGACCGAAGTCTTCGGCCAGCAACCCGAGCTGATTGAATCTTTCAGAAACTTTGACGGCGAGTACCGGCAAAACTATGAGGTGGAGATTGAAGACAGTTTCGGGATTTCTTCGCAAGCCGTCAAGAAGCAGTCTAGGGTGTTTAAGAGCGTCCTAAAGCTGGACAAGAACTTTCACGTGTACATTCACGGCAACAAGGACATGATTGTGAAAGGCGAAGACGCAGATGGCCGCAAGTTCTATAAACTTTACTTTGACGAAGAAGAAGTTAGCTAACCCGTTTTTGGCCTCTTTTCCAGCAAACAAGCCAAAAACGAGAGCGCTTCTCTCCTTCCGTAATTCTTAAATTCAAACAGAAAGGCCGCCCTATTACCAGGACGGCCTTTCTGTTTGTATGCTATTTAAAAGAGTTTTACGCTTTCAGGTGCATTGGCTCTGCCGGAAGGACAATACCATACTCCTCATCGCGTACTTCGTCTTCGTCTGAACGATTGACCAAGGTGCTGGCCGCCGACAAGGCCAAGGCAATTACCAATGCTGGCCAGAAGCCTCTGATCTCAAAGTTGCGTACCAGTTTATCTGCTATCTTGATGACAATGGCAGACACTATCACCTTCACAATAAACTCTAACAAGAAGAAAGTGAACAGGTTTAACACAAAAGAAAGCAACCAGCCAATTAAGACATTGAGAATACCCACCAAGATGGCTACCCATAAGGCAGTCCAGAAACTTTTAATGGTTACCTGGGGCAGGATGTAGGCCATGAGCAAAAGCACACCGGCGCTTACCAATAGGTCAAGAAGAAAATTCATAGTTTTTTAGTTTAGGTAGAACAGAATATTGATTGGACTATATTTCAATTTGCCTCTTATACTCTACAAAGCACAGGAAGGTTAAAGCGCCTGCTCAAAAGACTGAACCAAAACCTCTTGCAATTGGCTCCACTCCTCTTGGTTGCCCAACGCAAACTTTTGGTTTACCTCTAGTTCCAGACCAGCGTATTGGTCCGCACCATGCTTGCGTCGTAGCAGTGTCACAAACCCATCTGAGGTGCCTTTGTAAGGATAGTTGTACCGCACTTTGTAATCACTGTTCAGTTTGTTGATTTCTTGCCGCCATTTAGAGGCAAACAGCTGTTCTACCTCGCGGCTGGGATTATACAGCAATCCTATGTCGGCCTTCCGTTTGTCACCATCCAACACGGGCGTAAAACTGTGCACAGAAAGATGGAACACATAGAAGCCATCCTGAATCCATTCATTGATCTGCCCTTCTACCTTGTCCCTGTACGGCGCATAATGCTGGGTTACAATTTTACGTTTCTCTTCTTCGCTTAGAGGTTGGGTAAATTCTGAGAAGAGTTTTGGATGATGCCTGGATCTGTTCAACTCAATGAGTAACCGGCTGGTAGTGCTGGAAAAGGAAACGTCTGCCACCTTGGATTCTGCGAACTTCTGGAACAGCTCCAAAGCGCCAATGTCATAGCCTCTATGCGAAGTAAGTGCCTCTTCTGCCCCATCAAAGGCGGCATTAAACTCAGACGGCAGTTCATTACCGCCATGCTCACAAGTAAATATCACCTTCCTTCTGCTTAGACTCATGGAATGAAAAGTTGGTTACTACTTAAGCAATTCGCTAAATGACGGTAAATAGTTTTTATTTCTGTTAAATCAGGCGAAGTTCCCAAAACCCGCAACATACGCTCAGCCAGATTTCCTTGCTCAAGGAGAACCTGGATGGCCTGGGAAGTTTCTTTATCAAAAGCCCCATTGTCTTTTACTTTCTCCCAAAGCTGTTGCCAAATTTCACCTAGGGTTGTTGGTTCTTCAGGAAGACCAAGGGCTTTCAAATAGGAAGATTGAGTTACCGTCGTTTTTCGGCCGTTTTTAAGACTTTGGACAAAAACTGACGCTAGTGGAGAAGTTTCTATTTCTTTTTGCTGCCGCCAAGAACTCCAATTTTCAGCTACCAGCATTTTCAAAACTTCAGTGATTACCATGACTATGGCTATGTCTGCTAGCGGGCATTCCTGGTTGTCTATGATTCTGATTTCAATGGCTCCCCGGCTAAATCGGGCAATCGCTCCTCTGGAATTTAAGAACTCTTCCTGCAGAATGCCCTCGGGGTCATATGGGGCAATGGCCTGGAACATGGGCTGGAAGATTTGATCATCATACTCCTGCTCAGTAAATACGGCTTCAGGCACCACATCGCCGGCAATTTGCGGCACCTTCTGCTGGTTTTTGCGGTAGACTTCCAGCCTGGTGTCTAATAGGCCGGAGACCTTTCCATCTAGTAAAGGAGATGCGGCAGACAAAGCCGGAATTAAAGGCAACACTAACCGTATGGCTGCGTGCAATCGTCCAAATTCTTCGTCTGAGGAAAAAGGAAGGTTTAGGTGCGTGCTTTGCAGGTTGGCCCAGCCGTGCCCCTGGCAATTGAATACTTTGTTATAGGCTTCATAAATCTCACTATAATCATGCGGCCACAATTTGGTTTCGGTGAAAGGGTCCATGAACGGATGCGCCCCCGTAGGCAAAAGCATGGCATTCATGGACGCCAACAGCTCATTTATGCGTTGTACTTCTTGGTGGAATTTATGATGCAAACCGGCTAAATTGGACGCAGGTCCGTTGGTTTTTAGTTCCAGCACATGCATGACCAATTCATTGGACCATGCCATGTCGCCGCGCTCCACATCAGAAGTCAGTTCACCGGCCTGGGCCGTGAGCACTTGGTCGGTGATGGGCAGAACGTTCAAGGTGTCCTGGTCTACTATCATGTATTCCATCTCTACCCCATAACCGGCAAACAATCCTAGTTTCTTAGCTGGGCTCATTGTTGTTCACTATGTTTTTCTGAAGCTCAATTCGGCGCTTAATGGACTTTAAAATGGTGAGGTACAACTCCTTTTTCAGGATTTGGTCTTCTACGCCGGCGTCTATGTTTGGATTGTCATTCACCTCAATGATGTAAGCCTTGCCGTCAATTTCCTTTAGGTCCACGCCATACAAACCATCGCCTATGAGGTTGGCGGCCTTCAGTGCAGTATGCAATACATTAAAGGGAACATCTGCAAACGGAACCGTTTCAAAATTACCGCTCACGTCCTTTTTCTTACCTTCCCAGTTGTAGATCTGCCAGTGGTCTTTGGCCATGAAGTACTTGCAGGCATACAGCGGCTGTTTGTCTAAGATGCCAATGCGCCAGTCAAAGTCGGTGGGTGTAAATTCCTGTCCAATGATCAAATCAGACTCATAAAGCATATCTTTTAGCTGCTCTTGCAATTCTTCCTCTGTTTTCACCTTTACCACGCCTTGTGAGAAAGAACTGTCTGGTTTTTTGAGGACGCACGGCAAGCCTAATTCCTCCACCACTTTCACGCAGTTGTCTCTATGGATGATCATGGTTTTAGGAATGCTGACTTTGGCCTTGGTCAATAGCTCTGCCAAGTATACTTTGTTGGTGCACCGCAAAATTGAAACCGGGTCATCAATGACCACCAACCCATCTGCGTGGGCACGGCGTGCAAAACGGTAGGTATGGTGATTCACAGAGGTGGTTTCCCTAATGAGCAAGGCATCAAACTCAGAAAGACGACGGTAGTCTTCTTTGGTAATGAGCTCAGTATAGAAGCCCAAAGAGCCAGCCGCATCAATAAAATTCTGCAGGGCCTTGTCATTAGAAGGTGGATCCTTCTCTGTGGGGTTCACCAGAATGGCCAGGTCATAGACCTTCTTACTCACGCGGGCGCTGGAAAAGCGGTTGCGGGCAAAATAAGCTTTGGCGTACTTCATCATGTAGCGCATGTGGTGCTCAGGTACCTCATTAACCGGAATAGGCGAAATACTTTCCAATACCCACTCCTTGTTGTACACAAACTGCGCCCGCAACAACGGAGCCTGAAACAAGTCATGTAACTGCTTGCTTAACTTCTCATACTGCTTGGCCACGTTCTGCCCGAAGTAAATACTCAAGGTAAAGCTCTTAGACTTGAGCTTGGACAGACTCTTCTGTATGGTCTCGTTGATCTCATCTGTGATGGCCCTCACAATGGTCTGCGACTTCATGTCCTGGATGGTGGTCACATTGGGGATGGCCCGGTGGCCCCGCGCCTCGGCTAGCAAAGACACGTAGTATCCGCTGCTTTGGTATTTATAGGAACGGCACAGGTTGAACACCCGCGCACTCTTCATCTCAATATAAGCTGGGTCTGTGAGATAGCGTTGCGCGTCTATCACTTCCACCTCCTCAATGTCAATGTCCCAGTCCTTAGGGTTATTGACTACTACTAGTTTGCGCATGGATTAGGGGTTAAGCTAAAGGGGAATTAGAATCTTTGGGTTGTATTACCAGTAGGTTTGCATCATAGGTTACAATGCCTAGCATAATGGCGTTGATTAACCTGGAGATGGGTACGTTGTAATAGTTGTTCCTGAACAGCGGATTCTCCTGGTACGGGTCTGCCACTATCACGTGCTCTTTGTCTTGGTCATCTACAAAACCGGCCAGCACCACAAAATGTCCCATGGGTTCGCCGCGTACATCATCAAAGATGGACTCATCACGTTCATTGGTTCTTTCTCTGGCGCAGTTGTACAGGTAGGTGGCACTTAGGCCAGACAACATGGGTATTCCCTTGGAGAAGTATTGGTCCAGCAGGTCATGTGTGAGGTCCTTGTACCTTAATTCGCCGCCCAAGCCTAAAAACTCTATGTAGGCATGGGTGGCCATCTGCAATTTGGCGTCTTTCTTATATAAGAGTTGTTCCTGCAGGTTCTGGATGATTTTTTCATTGGGCATCTTAAACCAGGTAGGGTCAAACACGTGCAGGTTATAAGAATAGATGTGCACTTTGTACCCGCGGCGCAAGGCATGAGATCCCAATAAAACGGCCAACGTACCGCCTTCTTCCAAGAAAGAGACTTCAGAGATTACCTGTTCCAGCGAAACGTCATCTTTAAAATACTGATAGACCGCATGCAGGCTGGTAGGTCCGCAAGTAGAGTCATCAGGCTGGGTTAAGATTTGAAGCTTGTTTAAAAGAGATACAGGTAGCACAGAATATGATTAGTGGTTCTTAGTGCCTCTTATACGAGTTTAAATAACTGGGTTGTAAACTATCTGAGGGAAGTTTTTCGTATAAACGCGTAGAATTAAAGCCAGAGATACTTACAGGCTGGCTTTCTTTGCCTTATATTTGAGAGACAAGGGAGCTTTGTCCAATTTGTTTAACCAGATAAAAACCATTTGCTCTCTTGGTGGTATTTAAAAGTGCTTGAGACCAAATGCCCATAGGCATTCTCTGATTCACCAACGCCTGACATCTTGAAAAAAGAAACTACTTACCGGGCCATAGTTATTGATGATGACGACCTCAGTCGTTTAATTCTGGAACGTCACATTCAGGCTACCCCGTCCCTGGAACTGATTAAGAGTTTTAACTCCAGCAAAGAAGGCCTGGCCTGGCTCCTCACCAATGACGACGTAGACATCCTTTTTCTGGACGTGGAGATGCCAGAAATGTCTGGCTTGGAGCTGTTACGCACGTTGCCCAAAAAGCCGCACACCATTTTAATTACCTCACATAAAGACTTCGCCATTCAGGCCTTTGAGCTGCAAGTCTCTGACTATCTGCTCAAGCCGGTTGATTTTACGCGCTTCACCCAGGCGGTCATTAACACTGTCAAGAAGTTGGAGTCTTCCAATGCCATTGCCGCCGTGCAGCCAGATGAGTTGTTTGTGAAGGTAGACAACAAGATCATCAAGGTGAACCTGCAGAGCATTGCCTTTATTGAAGCGCGTGGGGACTATGTGGTCATCAACACGGACACTAAGAAGCACATTGTGTACACCACCATGAGTGCCATTGACCAGAAACTGCCGGCAGACCAGTTCATGCGCATCCATAGGTCGTTCATCATCAACCTAAAGCGCATTGAATTGATTGAGGACGATTCAGTATTCATGCAGGACAAGTACATTCCTATTGGCGGTTCTTACCAAAGCAAATTCTACGGCCGCATCAATAAGCTATAAAGCAAGCAAATTAACTTAACTCCCGTTTTTGGCTTCTTTTCCAGGAAACAGGCCAAAAACGGGAGTTTTGCGTTACAGCATAACCATTTTCCTTTAGGTGAACAAACGTTCAATCAGTGTGAGTAAACGCGTATTACAGAAAGAGATAAGCCTTCAGAATATATTAGAATCGGCTACAGAATTATTTTCAGAACAAGGCTATGATTGTACTTCCATCAGGCAGATTGCCGAGAAGACAGGAATCTCCCTTGGTTTGCTGTACAATTATTTCAATGGTAAAGACGAGGTACTCAGGGAAATTATTCTTAGGGGCCGAAGGGAGTATGTGAAGGCGTTTGATTCTCAAGAGAAATTGACGGGCCTTCCCTATTTGGAGCATCATATTAAAACCACGTTTAAAGCCCTGGACCAGCATAAGAACTTTTGTAAGTTGTTCTACAGCCTGAGGCTACAGTCTGAGGTGGTAAAAAGCATGGAGCAGGAGCTGCATGCAGAAAATCAAAAGGTGTTGCAGGCACTTACGCATCATCTAGCCGAAGCGGGCTCCACCTCTCCTTCCGCCGAGGCCAACTTATTGGTAGCCACTTTGGATGGGATAGCACAACAGTTTCTAATTCAGCCCAACTATCCTTTGCAGGATGTTTTAATCAGATACGTGGTGCAATTGAAGAACCATTTAAAAACGAATTAGCCCCTAAAAGTCGGATGGTTTCTGATCTCTAGGGGCTATTATTATATGGAAGTATTCAACGAGTAAGCTGTTATTCGCGGGGTTTGTGTCTGCTTTCTAAGACTTCTACTACTTCGGCTAGAGATAAATTGGAAGCTTCTAAGAGCACCAACAAGTGGAAAATCAAATCGGCGGCCTCGCCTTTCATGGTCTCGGTTTGGCCGGCCACGGCATCAATTACTACTTCCACGGCTTCTTCTCCTACTTTCTGGGCTATTTTGTTGAGGCCTCGGTCAAACAGGAAATTGGTGTAAGAGCCTTCTAGGGGAGTTTGCCTGCGCTCTTTGATAGTCTGCTCCAGTTGCGCAATGAACTGCAAGGCCTGGTGCGTAGGTGATCCGTTCTGGAAGCTTTGCAAATGGTAGGAAGAAGCGTCTCCCTCTTTGTCAAAGCAGGTTTCTGTGTTGCGGTGGCAGGCCGGTCCGGTGGGGTTCACCAAGACCAAAAGCGTGTCCTGGTCACAATCCAGTTCCATTTTAACGACCTTAAGCGTATTGCCAGAGGTTTCGCCTTTGGTCCACAGCCGGTTTTTAGAACGGGAAAAAAACGTGACTAGCCCGGTCTGCTGTGTCTGCTCAAAGGCTTCCTGGTTCATATAGCCCAGCATCAACACTTTCCCCGAAGTGGCATTCTGAATGATGGCCGGTACCAGCCCTTCGCCTTTTTTGAAATCTATGGTCATGTAATTCGCCTAATTCTGAATGGATATGAAATTGCGTTTTTGGCCTGTTTTATCCAAATTAGGCCAAAAACGATATGATTGATTTACAGCCAGCAAGCAGTGATAATGCCATTTAGAGCCGGATGTCAAGATGATGCTGCTTTAAAAACTGCTTCAACTCAGGCAGCGGAACTTCCTGGAAGTGGAAGATACTGGCGGCCAACGCCGCGTCTGCCCCGGCTTCAAAGACGTCCAAAAAATGCTGCATGTTTCCTGCGCCGCCAGAGGCAATCACCGGCACCAGCACGTTCCTGGAAATCTCTCCGGTAATGTTCAGCGCAAAGCCGCCTTTGGTGCCGTCGTTGCTCATGGAGGTGAGCAGGATTTCGCCGGCGCCGCGCTCCACCACTTCTCTGGCCCAGTCTACCGCAAGCAAACCCGTATCAACGGTGCCTGCCTTACTGAAGACCTTCCAGCCTTCGGGCGTGTTTTTGGTGTCAATAGCCACCGTCACGCACTGGCTGCCAAACCGGTTGGCCAATTCGGTGATGAGCTCAGGCCGGTGCAGAGCTGAGGAATTCACGGAAACTTTATCAGCGCCGTTTTGCAAGAGCAGCTCCACGTCTTCTACGGCACTGATGCCGCCGCCCACGGTAAACGGGATGTCTATGTGCCGGGCTACTTCCCTCACTAGTTCTCTAAGGGTTTTCCGTTTCTCATTGGTGGCCGTGATGTCCAGAAACACCAATTCATCGGCGCCCTGCTTGGCGTACAGCGCGGCCAATTCCACCGGGTCACCCGCATCCCTGATGTCCTCAAAGCGCACACCTTTCACGGTGCGGCCGTTTTTAATGTCCAGGCAGGGAATAATTCGTTTGGTTAACATATTTTTTCAGGTTCAAGATACAAGTTATAAGACACAAGACTAGAGTATCCTATTCAGCCGCACCTTGAGGTCTTTAATTATTAATTACCTAAACCACTTCTTTGGCTAAATCCTCCAGGGTGATGGTCCCTTCATAGATGGCCTTGCCAATGATAGCGCCATGCAATCCCGCCGCCCGCAGCTCCCGGACTTCCTCAATGGTAGTCACCCCGCCGCTGGCAATGAACTGCAACGTCGGGAACTGCGCAATCAACTTTTGGTAGATGTCTATAGACGAACCTTGCAGTTTGCCATCCTTACTTACATCTGTGCAGATGAACGTTTTTGCGCCCTTTTCTGAAAAAGAGGCCAAAAACGCCTCCAAGGTCAAATCACTCTGCTCAGCCCAGGCATTGATCGCGATGCGGTTGTCTTTAAAGTCGGCGCCCACAATGATGCGGTCTGCCCCAAATTCCTTCAGCCATTTCTGCACCGTCTTAGGCTCGCGCACGGCAATGCTGCCGGCAGTGATCTGTTTGGCCCCAGCGTCAAAAGCTTGTTGCACCGCCTCCAAGCTTTGCAGCCCTCCGCCGTAGTCAATGTGTAGTTTGGTTTCACGGGCAATGCGCGCCAGAATGGGCAGATTGACCGGTTGCTTGGCGCGGGCACCGTCCAAGTCCACCAAGTGCAGCCTCTTTAAGCCAAGGCCTTCAAATTGTTTGGCTACTTCTACAGGGTCGGAGTGGTAGGTGGTCTGTTGGGCAAAGTCGCCTTCGGTGAGGCGGACGCACTGGCCGCCAATCAAGTCAATGGCCGGGATGATTTCCATGGCTTAGAGGTTTAAAAAGTTCTGGAGAATCTGCGCGCCCGGGGCTCCGCTTTTCTCGGTGTGGAACTGGACTGCGTAGAAGTTTTTGTACTGCAAGGCGGCACTAAACGGTTCTGGATACGAGCTCTGAGCGATGGTGAATTCAGTAACAGGCGCATAAAAGCTGTGCACGAAGTACGCATACTCATCTTCCTGTATGCCAGCGAATAATTCGCATTGTAAATGATGCAGGTTGTTCCAGCCCATGTGCGGCACTTTCAAGTCAATCTCAAAGCGCTTCACGGGAACCGGAATGATGCCCAGCATTTCTGTGTCACCTTCTTCTGAGTGCTGGCAAAGCAACTGCATGCCCAGGCAAACACCCAGAAACGGCTGGGTCAAGGTAGGCAGAAGCTTGTCCAGGTTATGGGCTTTAAGCGCGCGCATAGCCGAGGATGCCTCGCCCACGCCCGGGAAAATCACCTTGTCCGCACTTTGAATTTCCTCTGCCTCACAGGAAACGGTGGCGTTCACGCCCAGCCGCTCCAGCGCGAATAACACGCTCTGCACGTTGCCAGCTTTATAATCAACAATGACCGTTTTCATTTATAGAATGCCTTTGGTGCTGGGGATTTCCATTTTGTTCACGTCGCGCACCAGGGCCATTTTCATGGCTTTGGCCACAGCCTTGTAGATGGCTTCTATCTTGTGGTGCTCGTTCTCGCCCTCGGCTTTGATGTTTAGGTTGGACTTGGACGTGTCTGAGAACGACTTGAAGAAGTGCATAAACATCTCGGTGGGCATATCGCCAATCTTCTCGCGGCTGAATTTGGCGTCCCACACCAACCAGGGTCTTCCGGAGAAGTCAATGGCGGCGTGCACCAAGGCATCATCCATGGGTAGCAGGAAGCCATAGCGGTTGATGCCGCGCTTGTCCCCAATGGCTTGGGCGAACGCCTCTCCCAGTGCAAGGGCGGTGTCTTCAATGGTGTGATGTTCGTCAATGTGCAAATCACCTTTCACCTGAATGCGCATGTCTACACCCGAGTGGCGGGCCAGTTGGTCCAGCATGTGATCAAAGAACCCCAAGCCGGTTTGCATCTCAGATTTGCCTTCGCCGTCCAGGTTGATCTCAACGGTGATTTGCGTCTCATTGGTGTTGCGCTGGATGGTGGCTTTGCGGGCCGGCAGGCGTAGGAAATTGTAAATATCGTCCCAGTCGGTGCTGGTGAAGGTGGCGTCCTCGTTTTGGTCTGTTTGCAGTAAAATACTCTTGGCCCCCAGGTTTTGCGCCATCTGTACATCGGTGAGGCGGTCGCCAATCACATAAGAATTGGCCAAGTCATACTCCCCCGAAAGGTATTGCTGCATCATGCCCAGCCGTGGTTTGCGGTTGGGGCTGTTTTCGTGCTCAAAGCTACGGTCAATGTGGATGTGCGCGAACGAAATGCCCTCGCCTTCCAGAATCTCTAGCATTTTGTCCTGGTACGGCCAAAAGATGTCTTCCGGGTAGGAATCAGTGCCGAGTCCGTCTTGGTTGGTCACCATCACGAACTCATAGTCCAGCTCGGTGAAAATCTTGTAAAGGTTACGGATGACTTTAGGGTAAAAGGAGAATTTCTCGAAGGAGTCTACCTGGTAATCGGTGGGCGGCTCCAGTAAAATGGTCCCGTCGCGGTCAATGAATAAGACTTTTTTCATGTGGTTGGTGGTAGCAAGCTCCAAGGAGAACCTTGGCGCATGTGAATACTTATACAACGATGGCCAAGGCCAGCTTAGAATGTAGAAAATCCGTTTTTGGCCTGATTTCTGAATATGAGGCCAAAAACGCTATGGGTTAGACTGTATGCGCCTTGTAAGCGTGTAAGGACTCCAACAAGTGGTCGTTTTCTGCAGGCGTGCCAATGGTAATTCGGAGGCAATTGGTACAGCCGGGCTGGGTAGAACGGTTCCTGACCACCACACCCCGCTCCAACAGAAAGGCATATAATTGATTCGCATTAGGAACCTGCACTAGCACGAAGTTGGCGTCTGAGGGATACACCTTTTCAATGAGGTCCATGGCGTCAAAGGCCTCCATCACCCGGGCGCGCTCCCCAACAATCACTTGCAGCATGTCATTTAACTGGGCGGTTTTGTCCAAGGCATCGCTGACCAACTCCTGTGTCACTACATTGACGTTGTACGGCGGCTTGATTTTGTTGAGGAAGCTGATGATGTCCGGCGAGGCAAAGGCCATGCCCAGGCGCAACCCGGCCATGCCCCAGGCTTTGGAAAGTGTCTGCAACACCACCAGATTGGGAAACTCGTCTAAGCGGGTGCTCCAGCTGGGCTGCTCGGTGAAATCAATATAGGCCTCATCCACTACTACCAACCCGTTGAAAGAGGTAATAAGCTGCTCTACGGTGGCCGGGTCCAGAATATTCCCGGTGGGATTATTAGGCGAGCAGAGGAAAAGGATTTTGGTGCGCTCCGTCTGTTTTTGGCCTATTTTCTGGAAATCAGGCTGAAAACGCTCATCCAAAGCCACGCGCTGGATTCCTATGTTGTGGATGTTGGCGCTTACCTCATACATGCCGTACGTTGGCGGAAGCAGTAGGACCTCGTCCTGACCGGGCTCGCATACCAGGCGCACCAGTAAATCAATAGCCTCGTCAGAGCCGTTGCCAATGAAAATCTGCTCTGGCCTTACACCTTTCAATTTGGCCAGTTTCTCTTTGATGGCTTTTTGGTAGGGGTCTGGGTAGCGGTTGTAGTCTACGCCACCGGCCAGGCTGCCCAGGTTATTCTCGTTTGCGTCCAGGTAGACGCTGGCCTCGCCCTCAAACTCGTCCCTTGCCGAAGAGTACGGCTTGAGCCCCAATAAGTGCGGACGGATAATCTTCTCTATTGAAAACATTGGTTAATGTGCTAATTGAGTAATATGCTATTCCCTGCAAATTTTTTAAATCTTCGCTAAGCGAATGGTGACCGCGTTTTTGTGCGCGTGCAGGCCTTCGGCGTCGGCCATGGTTTCTACGGCGGGGCCAATGCGCTGTAATCCTTCTTTGGTCAGTTGCTGGAACGTGATTTTCTTCACGAAGCTATCCAGAGAAACACCGCTATAGTTTCGGGCATATCCGTTGGTGGGCAATGTGTGATTAGTCCCTGAAGCATAATCTCCTACGCTCTCCGGGCTAAAGTGTCCCATAAACACCGATCCAGCTTGCGTCACCTGCGCGGCCATTTTTTCTGGTTTGTCTACGGACAGAATCAAGTGCTCAGGAGCATAAAGATTAGAGAAGTCTAAAGCCTCCTCTAGTGAAGAAAGCACCACTCCTATGCTGTTGTCCAGTGCCTGCTGGGCTACGGTCTGCCGGGGTAATACCGCTACTTGTCTTTGCATGGCTTCTTGCACGTTTTTGAGCTGTTTTTCAGAATTCGTGACAAAAACGACTTGAGAGTCTGGGCCGTGTTCTGCCTGAGATAAAAGGTCAGCGGCCACGAAGTCTGCGTCAGCGGAGTCATCTGCTATCACCAACACCTCTGAAGGGCCAGCGGGCATGTCAATGGCTACGCCTAGCTGGGTTACCATTTGCTTGGCGGCCGTCACGTATTGGTTACCCGGTCCGAAGATCTTGTCCACGGCTGGCACCGTCTCCGTCCCGAAGGCCAGAGCCGCAATGGCCTGGGCCCCTCCTGCTTTTAGAATGCGCTTGATGCCTAAACGGTGGGCCGTGTACAGAATAGTTGCGTTGATGGAGCCATCTGCGCTGGGCGGCGTAGCCAAAATGATTTCTTTACAACCGGCAAGCTGCGCCGGGATTCCCAACATCAACAAGGTAGAGAACAAAGGCGCCGTGCCACCTGGAATGTATAAACCAACTTTTTGAATGCCCACCGACTTACGCCAGCAGGTCACGCCCGGCATGGTTTCTATCTGTTGTACTGGCTCGTGTTGGGATTCATGGAACTTGCTGATATTGGCATACGCCACTTCAATAGCGTCTTTCAATTCCTGAGTAACCTGGGGCAGCGCTTCGGTAATTTCTTCTTCTGAGACCCAAACAGATTGCAAGTCAGATTTGTCAAACTTGGCAGCCAGTTCTATCAAGGCTGCGTCTCCTTTTTCCTTAACTAAGTCAAAGGTTTCCTGCACGCCGGTCCGCAATTGATCCAATCGCTGGACCGGCCGTTGCATCAATCTTGCCCATTCTGTTAGGGCTGGATATAGATACGTCTTCATCTTAGCCAATCATCTTTTCAATGGGAACCACCAGAATGCCCTCGGCGCCGGCCTCTTTCAGTTTCTGAATGATGTCCCAGAAATCGTCCTCATTTACCACCGAGTGCAGAGAACTCCAGCCTTCCTCCGCTAGGGGAATGATGGTAGGCGATTTAATGCCGGGCAGCAAGGTCTTGATTTGGGTAATGGCTGAGTTGGGAGCGTTCAAGACTACGTATTTAGATTTCTGAGCCTTCTGAACTGCTTCCATCCTAAATAACAGTTGCTGCAACAGGCGGCTTTTCTGCTCATTTAAGTTCTGGTTGGCAATCAAGACCGCCTCAGACTTGAAGACTGTTTCTACCTCGCGCAGACCATTGCTAATGAGGGTTGAGCCAGAGGAGACAATGTCACAAACCGCATCTGCCAGGCCGATGCTGGGGGCAATCTCCACCGATCCAGAAATGGTATGAATGTCAGCCTCCACGCCTTTAGACGTTAAAAACTCCTTTAGTAAGTTGGGGTAGGACGTGGCAATGCTTTTACCAGCCAATGTAGTGACATCGTCATACACATCGCCTTTAGACACGGCCAGAGATAGGCGGCATTTACTAAAGCCCAAGGCCTTTACAGTCAATTGCTGCAAGCCTTCTTCCACCAATACATTCTGGCCCACAATGCCAATGTCGGCCACGCCGTCCGCTACATAGCCCGGTATGTCATCATCGCGCAGGTATAGAATTTCAAGGGGGAAATTGGTGGCTTCGGTTTTAAGTTTGGAGGTGGTACTGATGAAGGAAATGCCGCACTCACGAATCAACTTGAGGGAGTCGTCTGACAAGCGACCGGATTTTTGGATGGCTAACCGGATCATGAAAATTAGGTATAACGAAAAGAGTAGGTACGAAACAATGAAGTAAACAGCCAGCTGGACTTGTTGTTTGACAAGTACTGGATATACACGGGGCCCAGCCCCAGATTGGGCGATATGATGTTATGATTCCTCCTAAGAGGAATGATGGAAATGATGGCAATGCACTCCCTGTACCGCAGGTGCGGCAGAAGAAAGGAAGATATTTTGGGTAGTGCGGTTCATATTGCTGGCTCAAAGGTAAACAGGAAATTGAAAAGTCAAATATTTTTTTAAACTTTCTGCTCCCAAAACACCATACCTGCTTGTTCAAGGTCATTTTGAAGAAGGTGTTTTTATAACCCTAGGTGTGGCACCATTTTTTCTAAGTTTTCTTGACCTAAACTGGCCAGCCTAGCGTTTTGTTTGGACTAGTACGTATTGACTGCCTTGTACCCTGTATAGATATGAAGTTATTTCTCACAGCCTTTTTACTCTTTTTCTCCTTTACCCTTGCGGCCCAAACCAAGCTAAAACTGCCCCAAGCCAGCCCTAAGGTAAAACTGACCCATACCATTGGCATTACAGAAGTCACTATCAACTACAGCGCCCCTGGCGTGAAGAAGCGCGAAGTATGGGGCAAGCTGGTGCCTTACGGCAAGATTTGGCGGGCGGGCGCCAATGAGGCCACTAAAATAGCCTTCTCCACAGATGTGCGCATTTTGCAAGAGAACATCCCGGCCGGCACTTATTCCTTCTTTATTTTTCCAGCCGACTCCAGCAACTGGTACCTGGTATTGAACAAGCAACTAGGACTCTGGGGCACCGACGGCTATGACCAAAGCAAGGATTTGATCAGGTTGCCGTTTAGTCCCCAGGAAAGTGATTTCCATGAAACGCTTAAGTACTCGTTCAATGATGTGCAGCCAACCAGTGGCCGGCTAGTGTTGAATTGGGAGAAAAAACAGCTGGCCATTCCTATTCGGGTGGAGGTCCATGCGCAAACATTAAAATCAATCAAAGACTCTCTAGCTACTACTAAACCAGACGATTGGTCGGTTTTTGCGCAAGCGGTCAATTACTTATTGCAACAGAACACGGAGCATGAACTGGCTTTGGAATGGATAAACAAGTCCATAGGCATAGAAGAGAATTTTTACAACACTTGGCTTAAGGCCCGGTTGCTGGCCCAAAAAAGCGAGTTTGACGAGGCACTAGAGCTCAACAAGAAAGCCCAGCGGTTGGGCAAGAATGATGAAAAGACCTACAAGACTTATGCCCAGGAGATAGAGGACGCCGCCGTGCTATGGAAAGAAAAGCGGTTTCAAGCCAATTAATGAAAACCAGTTTCAGGCTATTTTCTTGAAAACAGGCCAAAAACGAAAAGCCTTCTCAGAAATGAGAAGGCTTTTTTTAATGTGGTTAGGCGAGGACGTTTTGTAAAGAAACTAAATTAAAACCTGGCAATGAACCGTACATTCACCAATCTTCCCGTCAGGTAATTGGGCACTGCATAGGTGATGCCACTGGTGTCTTTCACGTAGTTGTAGGAGATCACGTTATTGGCGGCTATCAGGTTCAGGACTTCTAAACTCAACCAAAAACTTTCCAGTCCAAATCCTGCAGCGTCTGGTCCTCTCATGGAGATCAGCTTAGAGATACCCAAGTCCACCCTCCGGTAGGCGGGGCCGTTAAAGGCACTTCTGTGGTTTAGCAAACCCGGAGGACCAAATGGCAAGCCCGTACTAAAGGCTAGGTTCAAGTACATCTTCCAGGTAGGATAATTGGGTAAATGGTCCTGGAAGAAAATCCCGAAGTTCAGGCGCTGGTCAGTGGGTCTTCTGATGTAGCCTTTGGCTGCCACTGCCTCTACTTCACCAGTGACCGCGTCTCTCACTTCTGTAGAATCACCTTCCAGATTCTCTCTGGTACTCAAGAACCCGACGCTGAACCAAGACTCCTCTCCTTTTATGAACTCGCCGTTCACCCGCACGTCTGCTCCAACGGCGTAAGCGGTGGCTTTCACATTGGGCAAATACCGGAGGCGCATGTTCTCCTGCTCAAAAGGTATCACAGAAGGCATGTATTTCACGTAGGCCTCGGTGGTAAGCTTAAATGGCCTGCCCCACTTTTTAAACTGATATTCGGTGCCGGTGATAAAATGCCAGGCTTGTTGGTTATCCAAGTCCCTTTTCAAAATACCGTTGGCGGTTCTCAATTCTCTGTACAGCGGAGCTTGCACATAAGATCCTGCAGCGGCCTTAAAGGACCAGTCAGGCAATGAAGGTAAGCGCACGGCATATTGTACCCTTGGGCTAATGGAAAGCTGCTTATTACCAGACCAGTAATGGAGCCGCGCGCCAAAGGTGAGCGTCTGCGAACTGTCAATAGCCCATTCATTCTGCATATATCCTTGCCATCTGGTGGAAGTAAGGGTTTGGTTAATGGACAGAGTGTTTAGATCGCTTACATAATCAGCAGAGTCTGTGAAGGCATATTCCTGTAATTCATCTTTGATAGATTCCCTACCCGATTTTAATCCCGCAGAAAAGGTATGTTGTGGACCAAGGCGATAACTAATTTTGCCTTCTAAGGCCTGGATGGCTGCGCGCAATTTGTTTCTGGAATAATTGTAGGTGGAACCTACGCCCCGCTCTCCGGCGCACCTGTTGAAGGGGGACACACTAGGCATGGGCATGACATCGCAGAAACGGTAGCCAGACTCCAAATCACGGTACTCGCGCTCCTGGCTGTACAGGGTAGAATAGATCAGTTCCCCTTTCAAGTCAGAAGAAAATTCATGCTCAAGCCGCAGGCCGCTCTGCCACGTGGTATACTTCATCTGTTCTTGGCCGTCATAGCCCACCAGCAACCGCAACACCTGCGCCTGCGTCCCAAAAGTGGTTTCGCGGGTCTCTGGCCTAACCAGGTAATCGTTTTGGGCGATGTTGGCAAGAAGGCTTATCTGAGTGATGGGTGCTGCGCCGGTGGCCCGGGGGGCCGCTTTAGACAAGTCATAGGTCAGGTACGTCTGCACATCGGTGAAGATGGGTTGGTAATCGCCTTCCACTTCCAGGCTATTCAGGACATACCCTGCATTCTTATGCCTTACCCCTACCAAATACCCTAATCGCTTGTTAAAGGCAGTCCCTTCTGCGTGCACTGAGCCGCCGGTTAAACTACCCGAAACCGATCCTCTAAACTTTTGCGGAGTACGATATTGGATGTCCAGGACGGAGGATAGTTTATCCCCGTACTTGGGTTGCCATCCACCCGAAGAAAATGTCACTTCTTCCACCAAGTCTGGGCTCACAAAGCTCAATCCTTCTTGCTGCCCAGACATACTTAGGAATGGACGGTACACTTCCATGCCGTTCACATACACCAGATTCTCGTCATAATTGCCACCCCGCACAGAGTAGGCCGAGGACAGTTCATTGTTGCTGGTGACTCCGGGCAAGGTGACTAGAATTTTGTTAAACTCCTGGAAAGGGCTGGGAAGCGACTGGGTCAGCCGCGGGTCAATTTTAGTGATGCTGACCACCTCACGGGTGTCATTGGCAGATTTGCCACGCACCTCAACGGCCTGCAATTCTTTGGCGTTGGCCGAGAGCTCCACCGATAGATATCGGGTTTCGCCTGGCAATAAGGTGAGCTGTTTCTCAAACTGTAAATAGCCAATGTAGGTGACCCAGACGGTATATTGCTGATTTGGCTCTACGGTCAGCGTAAACTTGCCCTGACCATCTGCCAAAGTAGAGTTTGGAGAATTCTGCAGGGATATGGTAGCCCCTGCCAAGGGCTGTTGCAGGGCATTGGTTACCTGGCCTTGGATAAAGGCCGGCTGTGCCCAGGCCGGCAAGCCCAGTAACAGGAAGCATAGGCACCAACCCCAGCGCTTGCCCATGAGCCTAAAGCGTGATGTTTTTAAGGTCCTGGATGGTGCTGCTAGGGTTGGAGGAATTAAACACAAAGCTTCCGGCCACCAACACATCAGCGCCAGCTTTTAACAGCAAGGGAGCATTTTCTTGGTTCACGCCCCCGTCAATCTCAATCAAAGTGCCTGCGTTTCTTTCTTGAATGAGCGCCTTAAGCTGTTCTATTTTGCGGTACGTATTCTGGATAAACTTCTGCCCGCCAAATCCTGGATTCACCGACATAAGGCACACCACGTCCAGGTCTTCAATGATTTCAGATAGAACCTGAATAGGCGTGTGTGGATTTAAGGCCACGCCTGCTTTAGCGCCCGTGGCCTTTATTTGCTGAATGGTGCGATGCAAGTGAATACAAGCCTCTTCATGCACCGTAATGATGTCTGCCCCAGCCTTCTGGAATTGCTCAATGTACTGCTCTGGCGCCTCAATCATCAAATGTACATCCAATGTCTTACTAGCATGGGCCTTAATTGCCTGTAATACCGGGAACCCGAAGGAAATATTAGGCACAAACCGCCCGTCCATCACATCACAGTGAATCCAGTCACAAGTGCTGTCATTGAGCATTTGAACGTCTGTGGCCAGTTGACCAAAATCAGCGGAAAGTACAGAGGGAGCAATAAGATGAGACATATTTAGGAAAGATTTAGCTTCTACAAAACAACACTTTCTGGAGGCAAAAACCAATTCAATGGAATATAAAAGCCCTGCCTATCAAAAGATAGACAGGGCTTTTAAAAATGCTATAGGAATGGATCAGTCAATTTTACCAGAGCTTTCAAACGTTTCAATCCTTTCAGTGCCCGTCACGATATAATCTTCCAGGTAAGGACAGGTTTCTCCGCTAGAATCACTGCAGTATTCCAATTGCTTGAAATACCGGTACACGGGACCTTGGTTAAAGGAAAAGACCTCAGATTGCTCCAAAACCTCTAATGATGTGTTCACCTCAGATTTTAAGATAGTGACCGTGTTGGAAAACGTCTGGCCATCTTTTTCAAAAGACTTTCCTACGCTTTGGTATACAAATTCTTCCCGAAGATTGGTATCTTCTTGATTTGGATAATAGGCGGTATTGAACGCATTAGGGTTCCAGGTTTTACCTTCTGCTACCGGATACACCATATTCACTACTGCTTTGTTATTCTCCTGAATTAGCAGGTTACCAGTGCTTTTACCCAACATGGTTTTTGAAACGGTTTTCACCCCTATGACGCGCCATGCCCCTTCCTCAGAATCTCTTCTGCTTATCTCTATTCTAAACCATTCCTTGCCAGCCTGGTCTTTATAGAACTCATTGATGGCTTCCCTTACCTGAAAGAGAGAAGTCACTCCTTCGTTCTCTGAATAAACCGTCTCCTTTACATTGAAAATGGTATAAGTACCTACCTCTAAAGGGTAATACGCAGTACCAATGGTATCAGGATCCAGTATTACTTCCTCGTCCCCGCAGGAAGAAAGGAAACCTACCAGTAAAGCAAGGGTAAACAGAAGTTTTTTCATAAAGAATGTAGACTTTAGTCTAGGTTAAAGCTGGTTTCAATCCATCCACCGCCAATCACGTCATCGCCTTCGTAGAAGACGGCGGCCTGGCCAGGGGCTATGGCATTTACGCCGGCATGGAACTGCACCAGCATTTTGTCCCCCACCTGCTCAATCACCGCGGCGGTGCCAAGATCATTGTAGCGCACTTTGGTGATGGTCTCGGTAGGCAGGCCAAGTAAGTTCTCATACTTGACCATGTTCAGCTTGCCCACGTTCATACCGTTCTTGGCCAACTGCTCATAGTTGCCCAATATAACCCTATTCGTATCTTTCTCAATGCGGGTTACAAACGCCGGAAAACCAAGGGCTACACCCAGACCCTTCCGTTGGCCAATGGTGTAAAACGGATACCCTTCATGCTTGCCCACCACGGTGCCATCTTCTAGCACAAACTCGCCACCGGCTACCTGCTCTTCCAAGCCCGGCACCCGGCGCTTCAAGAACCCGCGGTAGTCATTGTCAGGAATAAAACAGATTTCATATGACTCAGCCTTCTTCACCAAGGCTTCAAACCCACGGTCCATGGCCATCTGTCTGATCTCCGTTTTGTGCAGGTGCCCCAATGGGAAAATGGTACGGCTTAGGCTCTCCTGTGAAATTCCCCAGAGAGCATACGACTGGTCTTTGTTGTGGTCCTTGCCTTTAGAGATGACATGACGACCATTCTCCTCCCTGATGTTGGCGTAGTGCCCGGTGGCAATAAAATCACAGCCCAGTTTGTCGGCGCGGCGCAAAAGGGCGTCCCATTTAATGTGGGTGTTGCACAGAACACACGGATTGGGCGTGCGGCCAGCAATGTATTCATCTGTGAAGTGATTTATAACGTAATCGCCAAACTCTTCTCTGATGTCTATGATGTAATGCGGGAATCCTAGCTGAACCGCTATGTCTCGGGCGTCATTGATGGAGTCCAGGCTGCAACATCCAGTTTCCTTCTTGCTGCCTCCGGCGCTGGCGTAGTCCCATGTTTTCATGGTCATGCCTATCACATCATACCCTTGCTCGTGCAACAGAACTGCTGCTACTGAGCTGTCAATGCCGCCACTCATGGCGACCAATACTCTTCCTTTTGAAGTCATTTTTTCTTAATTTAAACAGGATTCAAAGTCCTGCCGAAACAATGTGCAAATATAGCTAAAATACCAGGCAGTTGGTGGTTTAGCGTCGTTCCCTGAAGGATAGTTCCTGCCAAAACACGCATAAAACAAAATAGTTACCCACTTCACTCCATAAATATCCGGGTTGAGATACTTTTTCTACCACCTCAATAGTTAAAACCATACAAAGAATTACATTTGGTTTAACAACCCTTCATTTTTGGTCTATTTCCAGTAAAACACGATAAAAACGCATGGCACTCAGCACAATAGTTTTAGTAAATCAAATCTCTAACCTAAGCGATGCCCGCTATTGCGCTGGTATGGGCGTTGAAATGCTGGGTTTCTCGGTGGAAGAAAACACGCCGGCGTATACCTCTCCTGAGGCTTTCAAAGAAATTTCTGGCTGGGTAGCTGGCGTGAAGCTGGTAGGTGAGATTGATGAGATGCCTGTAGAAGACATTCAACCGCTTTTGCAGAAGTACCCATTGGACATGCTGCAATTAAATACCGTTTACCTCATTGAGGAACTGGAGCAGATTCCTTTGCCGGTTATCCTTCGGGTCTTGATAGACAAAGACACAGATGAGCAAAACCTATTGCAGTTCCTGGAACTTTACCAACCGCATGTGGAGTATTTCTTGATTGACTCTACGGAGCTTACTTCCATAGATTCTGCCACGCACGGTTTGCTGCGCAATATCTCAGACAAATACTCTGTTCTGGTTGGCTTCGGATTAACCAAGGAGAACACCAAAGAAGCACTTGAGAAAATACACCCCGCAGGCATTGCCTTAAAAGGTGGACAAGAGATCAGACCTGGCTTCAAAGACTTCGACGAATTGCAGGAAATCTTCGAAGAACTGGAAGATTAGTTATGGGCTATTGGCTTAATGTGCTAATTTGACCTGATGCTCAGTAATAATTGAACATGAAAATTGGCAGGAGAGCTTAGTCCCAGAACACCTTCAATACTTGACAATAAAAAAGAGCGCTGATAAAGATCAGCGCTCTTTTCGTTTTTGGCCTACTTTCCAGGAAATAAGCCAAAATTTGCTTAATACGTTTCACTTAAGTAGTACTTCAAATCAGCACATTAATACACCGTGTACTGCAGGTATTTGATAGGAACGCTCAGATCTAAATACTTTTTCTCAAAAGTCGTGTAAATGCCCATGGTGTGCTCTTGCAATTCTGACTGATATAGGTCACTGGTATGCAGCAGATTAGAAGCTTTTCGTTCCTGCAACACTTCCAAAGAGTATTCAAACAACAAGTCGCTGTCTGTCTTTAAATGGAGCTTGCCACCGGGCTTTAGTATACGCTCATACATCTGCAAGAACCTAGGCGAGGTAAGGCGGCGCTTGATGTCCCGCTTACGGGGCTGCGGGTCTGGGAAGGTGATCCAAATCTCGTCTACTTCCTTCTCCCCGAAGTGCTGGTCCAGGTTCTCCAGGAATATACGCAGGAAGCCTACGTTGTAAAGCCCAGCTTCTTCGGCTAAGGAGCTTCCCTTCCAGATGCGGTTGCCTTTGATGTCTATCCCGATGTAGTTTTTATCAGGGAATATCTTGGCCATACCCACAGTGTATTCGCCTTTGCCGCAGCCTACTTCTAAGATGAGCGGCTGGTCTTTCAAGAAGAAGTCGCTGTTCCAGCGGCCTTTCAGTTTTTCAAAATTCTCCTTGCCGGGTTCCACCACGTTGGCGCGGGTGGCGTTGACGGCAAATTTCTCTAGTTTTCCTCTACCCATGAATTATAGTTCGGCTATTTCTGCCACTACAAAGGTACTACCGCCAATGAATATTACCTCATCTGGCAAGGCATGAGCTTTGGCAGCTAGGATGGCGTCTTCTACAGTGGGGTACGCGGCTCCTTTCAAACCCGCAAACTGAGCCTCCTCCCAGAGTTCCTGGACCGGTAAGGCCCTTGGGATCTGCGCCTGACAGAAATAATACTTGTAAGAAACCGGCAATAACCTAAGAATACTGGAAACGTCCTTGTCATTCACAGCCCCAAACACAAAATGGACGGGTTTCTGCAAAGCCCATAATTGCTCCACCACCTGCCGTATGCCGTCTATGTTGTGACCAGTGTCGCAGATGGTCAACGGCTCCTGACCTAAAATCTGCCAACGACCTTTCAAGCCGGTGAGCGCCTGCAGATTCTTCAATCCTTCCCTGATGTGGCTCTCCGTAATAGTAAAACCCTGGCCTTGCAGCAACTCACTGGTTTTCAAAACCCCAGGCAGGTTCTGCTTCTGGTATTTGCCCAACAAGGCTAGTTCAAGGTCTTTTAAGAAAAGACTATCATCCTTATAAACATCATATACTGCCAGAAGCCCCTGTTGGCCTTTGGGATCAGCGCGGTATTCCTGATCTGCATAAAACAAAGGGCTGGCCGTTTCCTTGCTCTTTTCCTGGAATTGGGCCAAAACTACCTCTTGGGTGGTACTGATCACGGCCGGAACGCCTGCCTTAATGATGCCGGCTTTCTCTCGGGCAATGTCCTGCAATGTATTCCCTAACAGGCTCTGGTGGTCAAGCCCAATGTTGGTGATAAGTGACACCAGCGGCGTGATGATGTTGGTGGAATCTAAGCGGCCGCCCAAGCCCACCTCTATGATAGCGATGTCTACCTGCTCTTCCTTGAAATGCTCAAAGGCCAAGGCCACCGTCATCTCAAAAAAAGAGGGTTTCACCTTTTCAAACAAGGGCTGGTGCTGCTCTGTGAAGCGCGTCACCTTCTCCTTGGAGATCATCTCGCCGTTGACCTTAATCCGCTCTGCGAAATCCTTTAAATGGGGCGAGGTATACAGACCGGTTTTGTAGCCAGCCGCCTGTAAAATAGCTGCCAGCATAGAGGAGGAGCTTCCCTTGCCGTTGGTTCCGGCCACGTGCACCGTCTTAAAGTGCTGCTGGGGATTGTCTAAGGCCTGCGTGAGCGCCAGGATGTTGTCCAGGCTCTTCGTAAAAGCAGAATTGCCGATGCGGTGAAACATCGGCAACTGCTGGTATAAGTATTCTAAGGCTTGTTCGTAGGTCACGAATAGAGGCGTATGGTTTAGTTAGATCGAATGATAAATGTGATGGTACCGGTGGCGCCACTGCTGGTATTTCCGGCGGTGGTACGGCTAAACGTTGTTTTCTGGACTTGGTTTTTGTACCAGTTAGCTACCTGCGGTGAGACGGTGCTTTCCAACACTTTCACGCTCACTAAATCCCCGTTTCCGTCAATCTTGATCTGGAACCTGATCATGCCAGATTCATTGTCAAATGGATCTGGTTGTGGAGCCACGTCATAGCGCCAGCCCGGCAGGTTCAAACCTCCGCCTCCGCTGCCGCCCGTTCCCTTACCCGGAGTGCCATACAAGGCTCTTGAGTCCATGGAGCCATTGGGATCGCCTTGGTCCCCCACCTTGCCAGGTCGGTCGCCGTTGTTATTACCAGTAGGATTGTTGCTGGTGCCACTTTTGCCGTTTGCGCCAGAGGTATTAGCGCTTTTGCCCGGGTACAAGGCCTTCGGCTTTTCCGCCACGGGTGTGGGTTCTGCCTTAGCTATTTCTCTAGGTGACACAACCGTTTTCGGCTCTTCTTTAGGTGGTATGGAAACAGGACCTTCGTCATCTGTAGTCACCACCTTGTCTTGTGCCGCAGACGCAACCGGAGTTGGTTCGGCTCTATTAGGCGTTGGGGTGATTTCCCTATCCTGCTGTGGAGCAGGTTTACTGTCCTCAGGATTCTTAGAATCATTGGCACTGGCCGTGGTCTGTAGGTCCCCAGAACCTTCAGCATCTACCCCGTAGTTTAATACGATGCCATCGCCACCCCCAATTTCCTGAATGGGAGATTTAAATACCACAAAATAGAAGACAATAAAAAGCAGCAGGTAGAACAGGCTGGCGCCTACCAATGCTTTTAAGCGGTCTTTTGATTCTACGGTAGTTTGCATAATTCTTTAAGAAGCGGCCCCGCTAGGGCTTTGCGTGGCCATGATCATTTTCACTTTCAGCTTAGAGCCCACTTCTAGAATATCTACTAGTTTCTGGACATTGAGTGAAGCGTCTACCCGTAATACAACGGTGGCCTTTTCAATGTTAGAACCGGCCAGTTCTTTTGATAGTTCCGTCTCTAGGTTCTCTGGCGCAATGGGACGCTTATTGACAAAGTACTCACCATTGGCCGTCACTGAAACGTTGATGGGCTCTTGCGCTACTTCTTTAGAGGAACGGGCACTTGGCAACAGAAGCTTCACTGCATTTGGATTGGCCATGGTAGAGGCAATCAAAAAGAACAGCAGTAAAAAGAACATGATGTCATTCATGGCCCCTGTTTCCACGTGTGAGGAAGATCCTCTCTTTCGGCGAAGATTCATAAGCTTAGTTCTCCTGCAGTAAGTCGGTAAACTCTAGTGCGTTGTATTCAATCTTATATACGACGCGCTCTACCATTAAGCCTAGGTAGTGATACCCAATGTGAGCGATAATCCCGACGATTAGACCAGCCGCCGACGTTACCAGTTTCTCATACAAACCACCGGATATCTGATTGATACCAAAGTCATTTGATACGGAGATCTGATAGAATATTTTAATTACCCCTGAGATGGTACCCACGAAACCTAGCATGGGCGCAATACCGGCAATGATGCCCAGCACGCTGATGTTTTTCTCCAGACGGGAGATTTCCAATCTGCCAACGGCCTCAATAGAGGTTTCAATGTCTTTCAAGGGAGAACCAATCCGTCTAATACCTTTCTCAATCATTCTGCTCAACGGAGTGGCCGTTTGCAGGCAGAGCATTTTAGCCCCTTGCAGATCACCGCGCAACACCATGGTCTTCACATTGTCCATGAAATTAGAAGGTTCACGGCTTGCCCTTTTAATGGCCAAATACCGCTCAATCATGATGTAGATAGCGGCAAAAGCTAGAATCCCAATTGGAATCATTACCCAACCACCCCGGTATACCATGTCCAATAAGGAAATAGAGGGCGCTGGCTGGGCAGGGTCTGTGACAGAGGCGGCAACGTTCACGGCTGTATCAGCAGCCGTGGTGATCTGTAAGAGAAATAGGTTCATGTTAATAGTTTAGTACCCAAAGTTCTTGGCTTACGTCTTTACGTAAGGTTGGCAAGGCGTCCATAGCTTCTGCCTCCGTGGCGAAATCTGCGACAGAGACTCTGTGCCATTTGCTTTGTCTGGAAGGAAGAATGGTTTTGGCGTTGAATCCTTTTTTGCTGAGGCTCTTCTGGTTCATGCGCGCAAACTCATTCTCTGCAAATGCGCCCATAATGATATAGAAACGATTGGTTTTGCCTTTAATTGTAGTGGTGTTGGCAACTTTCGTTTTAGCCTTTACCTCTACTTTTGGAGCGGCAACGGCTGTTTTAGGAGCTACTGTGGGCCCTACTGTCTTCACCTCTTCCTTTACTTCAGGCAAGGCAACAGGCTCTGGATTAACCACTTCCGTTTTCGGGCTATTTTCTGAGAATTGGCCTGAAACTGATTCAGCCTCCTGAGATCCTAATGCATCTTCTTCTACCAAAGTTGTGTCTGCTTCAGATTGGGCGGCAAGCAAGGATTGCTCATAGGCGTCCATGGCGGCAGATTTTTCTGAGACTGGAGAGTCTACTTTGGTCACTGGCGCAGGCTCTACTTGATTAGAGGAAAAAACCAATTCAAATGGGTTGAGCGAGCTTAAGGCTACGTCCTTTTGCAAGGAATACAAGTACACGCCTGAGATGGCAATACCGCCAATTACCAATCCCGCACCTACTTTTAACAGCTTACGCAAACGGCTGCCTACCTTTAACCCGGTTTCATACTTGGCTGGTTGGTCCTGGAATTTACCACGTAGTACCAAGGTGTCTCTTCCTAAGATTGGCTTAGACACCAACTCCGGCAAGCCGAAGCTGTGCTCCAAAAAGTTCTCCTGGTCCAGGCTTTCAAACACCAGCTTGTGCTCCGCATTGTACCGGAACGTCCCTATCTCGCTTAACTCAAACTGGTGCTTGGTCTGCAGCTGCTCCTTCAAGTCCCGCACAAACTCGTTTACGGTCTGTTGCGCTTTGGCCATGGGCCACTGTTGTTGATGGGCCAGGGTGGTAATGAGCAAGCCATCGTTCACCTTCAATTGTTCATTGAAGGCAATGCGCTTAGAGGGCGGTGAAAACGTGTGCTTTACCGGATGGATTTTAGCCGACGCATAATGCATAATCAATCCCCCAAACTCTGGGATGATCACGCAATCATACGTGTACAACAAAGATTTTATGTGCCGCTGAATCATATGCTCTTAAAATGAATAGGTGACGCCACCTATCACTGATATTCCCTGGGTCCTGTAGTTTACAAACCGCTCATACTCGTTGCTCAACAGGTTATTGCCCATTAAAAAGGCAGAGAACCTAGGTGAGAAACGGTAGTCGGCTTTGATGTTCAGGTCCATGATGGAGTCTGTCTCATGCAAAGCTAAGGAGCCGTCTGGACGCGTGATTTGCCCAAAGGAACTGCTAATATAATAAAGTTCGGTGTTGAAGAGAATCTTATCATAAAGATTGTACGACCCAAAAGCCGTCAGGACGGTACCTGGTCTATGGAAGGCCTCTGCCAGTGAGGCAGTTGTATAGCTGTTATTTTCTGCCTTCAGTCCCACTCTAAATTTATCTGATTGGTTGTACGAAACCTCCCCATAGAGATGGAACACCTGGGTCACGCCGTCATCATACACCACGTCAAACCTGGAGGAGTCCTTGGCGGCGTTGTTGAAGAAGTACAGGTTTCTAAAGCTTTGGTGCGCTAACCTACCGGTGAACTGCACGTTTTTGCCCAAGCTACCCGTTACTCCACCGTACAACTCCAGGCCTTTGCTCACATCAGCAATCTGCACGTTGTGGTTCAACCAAGGATTTTCTTTGCTCAGGCTATACAGGGAAGTACGCTGCAAGTCCCCACCCGCCCCGGCAAACAAGACTAGTTTGCTTTCAATGGCCTGATAATTGACCTCTAAGGCTGGGTAGATGTAGAATTGACGCGCATCATTGATGGTATCACCGGTATACGCAATGGTAGCGCCCAACACCAAGCCTAGTTTATCAATTTGTTTAGTGTACGCCGGGCGCACCTTGAAGAAACCGCGGCCCGTGGAGCTGGAGTCTTTCAGATTGGTATAGCCGGCTTCCAGGTTTACGTTAATCTTTGAGCCTACTCCCAATTCATAGTTGCTGGAAGCGGTACCATAAAGGTTGGTCTCCTTCGCCGAGAAATTGTCTGCCGTGTAATTCAATCCTACCTTGGCATTGAACTGGAACGGCGCCTTTACGTCGGTTAAGTTATTCAAGTGACCCTCTACCGTAAAGCGGTTATATACTTGTTTAAGAGAGTCCCTATCCACTTCTACAAAGCGGTCAAAGCCGTAAAAATTGTTCTGGTCCCGCTCATATTTTACGCGTCCGCCCAAGGTCAATGGGCCGCTGTACATCTCGCCGTGTGCCTGTACAAAGCTGCTGGCAGCGTTTGAATTTTGAATGGGTCCGTCACCAGAAGATACGTGCGCCACCTCTGCTCCGTATGCTGCGTTGTTGTCCCGCTTGTTATGGAAATAGCCCCGCAGGTACACCGTTCCAATGGTGCCTATCCCGCCTTTCACGTAATTGCCGTACAGCTTGGTTAAGTCTTCCTGCCGGATGGTCAAGACCCGCATGGGCAGGTTGATGAAATGCTCTGGCAGGCGGTACTCATTAAACCGATAGGTCACCTGGCGGTCCTGCAGCTTTGGCGGCGCAATCCTGAACTTCTCAAAATTGCGGTTGGCCTCGGGCAGTTCCAGGGTGCGGTTCTTCTCTACTACAATCTCGGTGCTTTCCAACTTACCGCCTTCTCCCCAACCGGTTTGGGCCTGGGAGGTGGCCGGCACTAATCCAAGGAAAAACAGGGCCGAAACGCCCGCTAACGCTGTGGTATATCTCATTGCTCTGATTCGTTAGAAGATGGGGTGTTCACCTTGTTTTCCAGCTCGGCCAATTTCACTTTGGCGGCTTCTACAATCTCTTTGTCGGGCGAGTTTTCAATAATGGAGTTCAACGTGGCCTTGGCTTGGAACACCTCGTTCTGGGCTACATACACTTCTGCAATCAGCAGGAAGGACTTGCCCAGCAGGTTCTCATAATCCCCGAAGGTCTTACTAAACGCGAAGGCTTGGTCCAAGGCTTCCTTATATTTCTGTTGCTTGTAGTAAATCTCGGCCACCAGGTAATGCGCCTCGGCGCCGTTCACATCCGTGGCTGACGTGGCGGCCGTGGTAAACTCCTTAATGGCCTGGTCCAAACGTCCTTGAGCGTAGTTTGCTTTTCCTCTAAACAGCAAGGCCGAGTTATAGGCGTCCAAGGTAGCATTGCCGCGCGCAATCAGCTCATCAGCGATCAAGATGGTGTTGTTGAAGTCATTGGTGTAGTAGAAGCTCTGCATCAACCCTTTTAAGGCATTGGCCTGCTCCTTCTTGTTCACCGCCAAATCACGCAATCTGGAATAGAAGCTGGCGGCCTCGGCGTAGTTGCCGACCTCAAACTCCATGTCTGCCACACGTTGCACGGCCTTGCTCAGGTATTCTGACTTGCCTTCCAGGGCCACCTCTTTCAAGCTTCGCAGGGCATTGGCCTTGTCACCGTTCCTAAAGTAGGAATCCCCCAGGAAGTAGCGGGCGTTGGCCACCGAGGCACTCGCCGGATAGGCCTTCAAGAAGGCTTCAAATTTAGGGATAGCCAGCTTGTATTTCTCATTGAAATAAAGCGATTTAGCCGCTTCATATTCAACACTTTCTAAAGCATCGCTTTCTGGGTTAGCAGACTTGAATTTACCCAGGTAGGTATCCAGCTGTTCGGTTTGGTTGCTTTCACCCAAGGCCTCTTGTAAGCTGTAGATAGCGTTGTTGGCGATGGGGTGCGTAGGGTACTGGTCTATCACCCGCTTAAAGTCTGCAATGGCCTCTGGCATCTTGCGCAGGTTCATGTTGGCCACGCCTCTTTTCTGCAGGGCGCTAGGCACCAATGAACTGCCGGGTCTGTTGTCTATAAGGTCACTAAAGCTGGCTATGGCCGGCGCGTAATTGGAGTTCTCGAAATCAATGATCCCCTTCTGGTACACGGCGTCATCTGCGTAACGGGATTTTGGATACGACCTGATCACTGTCTGCAAACTCTTGATGGCGTCATCCCGGCGGTTGGTCAAGCTGTACACCACGCCCTTCTGAAACAAGGCGTAATCTGCGTCTGGGGTTTTGGCGGCCAGCGCCTTGTCATACCATTCCAATGCGTTACCATAATCCTTGGTCACATAATAGCAGTCGGCTAGGCGCAGCATGGCGTCTGCGTAGTTGGGATTGCCAGCTTTCACCGAGTTGTCGTTGAGGTAGGCTTTGAAATGCGTCAAGGCCTTCTCGTATTCCTTGTTGTTGTAATAGGCGTAGCCAATGCCGTAGCGGGACTTCACATAAAACTCGGTGCGGCCCGAATTGGGTGTCTGGAAGACGGCACCGTAGCTGTTGACGGCCTGCGGCCAGCGCTGGCCAATGGAAAATGCCTCGCCTTTCAGGAAGTTACTACCTGCTTGAATCTCCTTGTCATACGGGAAGCCAAGTGACTTATCCAGTAAGGCGACCGCCTGCTGGAACAACTGGTCGTTGTATAGTTTCACTGCCTGGTAATACGTGACCCGCTGGTAGGTCTCATTGATGCGGTGGCTGCGCTTGGGCAGGCTCTCAATGTGCTGGATGGCCTCCAAGTAATTGCTGGAGTTCAGGTAGGCCTCACTGATCAGGTCATCCGCTTCATCACCAAACTTAGAGTTAGGGAAGTCTTTGTTGAAGGCTGCCAGGGAGTTGATCACCTCAGAGAAATTACCCAGCTCAAAATTCAGCTGCGCGTATTTAACCGTAGCGCCCTCCTTTACATTCTTGTCTATGTTGAGTTTGCGGGCCTGGTCAAAAGCCCCCAGCGCAAATTGCTTGTTGTTGTCCTTGAGGTAACTCAGACCCAAATGGTAAGAAGCGTTCTGGCCCAGAGAATCTGACTGGAAAGCCACTGGCTTTAAGTTTTGAATGGCTCCTTTAAAGTTACCGGTCTTATAGTCAGAGAAACCTATTTTGTACTGGACCGTCTTGTCCAGGTTCTTCTTGCCTTCGGCGTAGGCCTTGAAATACTGAGAAGCCTTCTTGAAATCATTGCGCTGAAAATAGGCATCCCCCACCAACAGGGAGATTTCATCCGGGTTCTGCACCTTCGGGGTGATTTTAAGGGACTTTTCTCCGTAAGTGATCACCTCCGCAAAGTTGCCTTCCTTGTACAACACCTCTGTAAGCATGTACGGCACAATGGTTCTATAATCATCGCTCTGCTCGGCAACCTTCAAGTCAAGCTTGGCGCCGATGTAGTCCCCGGCGCGGTAGGCCAGGTAGCCAGCGTAATAGCTAGAGGCGAAGGAATAGGCATGCGAGCCCTTTTTATTTCTATCAAAAAGCGTCTTGGCCTTTTCAAAATCCTTCTTCCCGAAGTAAGAATACCCCAGCTTGAATTCGGCTTCTTTCAGTTGGGCCTCATCCAGGCGGTCAGCAGGTGCTTTCTCCAGGTACTGTATGGCTTTGTCATAGCTCTTCTTGTCAAAAAAAGCCGTTCCCAGTTCAAAGAACGCGGAGGCAGCCTTCGGATGGGATGGGTAGCGCTGGGCAAACTGCAACACCAACTGCTCTGCGTCCGGGTGAAACAAATGCAAGCCGCTGACGGCGTAGTAGTATTGGGCGTCTGCCGTTTTGGTGGGATCCTTAATGAGCCGTATGTATTCCGCGAAGGCCTGCTGCGCGGCCCCAAACTTTTCGCGGTCATACAGTTCCAGACCTTCCTGGTAAAAGCGCTCCTCGGAACGGAATGTCTGGGGCTGCTGAGCCTGAGCGGCATGGGCGCCTCCCAGCAAGGCCGTAGCCAAAGCTAACTTGTGGGGTATTTTCATAGGTTGGTGTATTAGAAAATGGGCACCAGGCAGAAAAATCTCACTGGAGCCAAAGCCGTTCCTTCAAAAATAGGAAATTATTGGTTGGAAGCGGCCCAAACCCCGGCCTTTTCCTGATGTTTCTTCAACGCAAGAATTCGGATTTTAGCATTTGCCGCCTCCTACTTTCTTGACCGTTTTTGGCTTGTTTTCTGGAAAGTAGGCCAAAAACGGATTTACTTGATCACGGGCACCGGATGGATGATTTTGAAAACCAGCTCCTTTAAAATGGCATCGTCGGGCAGGCTGCCGCCCTCCACGCCTTTGCTCTGCAAATCTGCCTTTCTCAGAAACCCGATGATCTGCAGCACCCTGCGGTACGGGTAGTTTCTAAGGGCCAGCATGTATTCCTTGGCCAGAAAGCCGCGGTTGCCCAAGCTCTTAGCCACCGTCTGCTCGTTCACCTGCGGTAGCATGTGCAGGGTCAACAGCTTAGAGAAGAACGAAAACAGCAAAACCAGGTTAGGAATCAAAGGGTTGTCTTTGGGATTGGACGCGAAGTAGTTCAAGATGCGGTTAGCCTTGAGCACATCCTGTTTGATAATGGCGGTCTGCAACTCAAAGATGTTGAACTCCTTGCTGATGCCTATGTTTTCCTGCACCACGCCGTCATCAATGGTCTGGCCGGGCTTGAGGTTGATGGTGAGTTTCTCAATCTCATTGGTGAGCCTGGACAAGTCGGCGCCAATGTATTCTGCCAGCATCATGACGGCCTGCGGCGTGGCCTGCAGGTTCTTGGACTTGAGGTAACTGGTGATCCAGGCGGGCACCTGGTTGTCATACAGCTTCTTGGTAGTGAGTAGCACGGCTTGCTTGCTCAACACCTTGCTCAAGCGTTTACGGCCGTCCAAGACTTTGTGCTTGTGGCAGAACACCAGAATGGTGGACGGCAGCGGATTGGCCAGATAGGCATCCAGTTGCTTGGCCGCCGGATCTTTCTCTGGGTCGGCTTCCAGGTTCTGCAGGTTCTGGGCTTCCTTGACAATGACCACTTGTCTATCAGACATCATAGGAAACCGCTTGGCCTGCAATAACACATTAGAGATGTCCGTGTCCTTGCCGTACATCACTACCTGGTTGAAACCTTTCTCCATGTCATTTAAAGCGTGTTGCTCTATGTAATCAGAGATGAGGTCAATGTAGTACGGTTCTTCGCCCTGAAGAAAATACACTGGGGCAAATTCGCGGTTCTTGAGTTGATTAAGAATATCGTCAGCGGTCAGCGCCATGGATGCAAGGTACGGGATTGGTCAAACAAGAACCCAAAGTTACGCATGCCCGCAAACCAAAGCACTATGCCTGATGACAAAATAACGTGATCGCGTTTTTGGCTTGTTTCTCAGGAAACAAGCCAAAAACGGCAAGCTATAAAGGTAAACAGAAAGAAAGATTGTTTTAATTTACTTACTTAATTCCTACCTGTCCCATCCCTATTGTATATGAACGCTGTAAAGAAAAGCCATTGGATAAGTCTCATATTTTTGATTTTAGTTACCTCTTGTGACTTAAAAGAAAAATTTGAGAAGATGATGCAACTAAAAAAGGATTTAGCCGCAGCTTTTCATCATGAGGATGTGAATCTTAGCATGCACAGAGGAACTAGGGAGAATGACAATTATACAACCATTACCTTTTATAGCTATCCAGTAGAAACAACTTCCTATAAAGAGTTAGACACTTTGGCCAACAAAGTAGAATCCTTTCTGCATAGACAAGACCCAGAAAGTAGAAAACTAGATTGCATTGAAATAAAGTTCACCAAGGAACCAAGCTCAAGTACTGAGGCCGCATCCTTTATATCTTTCAAGAAAGTCCAGAATTCCTCACCTCAAGAGTAAGCCGGTTACGCTGCACTTTCCTTAGCAAACATTTTTGGCCTGTTTCCCAGAAAACAAGCCAAAAACGACTGTCTTGGGGATGGCCGCTATATGCTTCTGTCAAATTAAAAGATGTGGTGTATCTTTGGACCAGTTAAAACTGAGCTACATGAATTTGATTGAAGAACTGCGCTGGCGCGGAATGTTACAAGACACCATGCCAGGCACAGAAGAACAACTGCAGAAAGAGATGACCACGGCCTACATTGGCTTTGACCCCACGGCATCTTCGCTGCACATAGGCAACCTGGCCACCATCATGCTGTTGGTGCACCTGCAGCGCGCTGGACACAAGCCTGTCGCTTTGGTGGGCGGTGCCACGGGTATGATTGGTGACCCTTCCGGTAAATCAGCGGAGCGTAACCTCTTGTCTGAGGATGTTTTGAGAGACAACCAAGCCGGCATTAAAAAGCAGTTGGAGAAGTTCCTGAACTTCGGGAATGTGCCCAACGCGGCAGAGATGGTCAACAACTATGACTGGTTCAAAGAGTTCTCCTTCCTGGACTTCTTGCGCCATGTGGGCAAGCACCTCACGGTGAACTACATGATGAAGAAAGACTCCGTCAAAAAGCGCATCACCGCGCAGGAAGGCGAAGACGGCGCCGAAGGTCTTTCGTTCACGGAGTTCTCTTACCAGTTGTTGCAGGGATATGACTACATGCACCTGTACAAACACAAGAATGTGCGCCTGCAGATGGGTGGCTCTGACCAGTGGGGAAACATCACCTCTGGCACTGAGCTCATAAGACGCATGGAAGGCGGCAAGGCTTATGCCTTGACCACTCCTTTGGTGACCAAGGCAGACGGCAGCAAGTTTGGTAAGTCTGAAAGCGGCAACGTGTGGTTGGACCCTGTCATGACCAGCCCCTACAAGTTTTACCAGTTCTGGCTGAACGTAGGAGATGACGAAGCCGAGAACCTGATTAAGCGCTTTACTTTGCTAACGCAGGAAGAAATTGCTGCTTTAGTAGAAGAGCACGCCCAAGCACCGCACCTACGCGTCCTGCAGAAAGCCTTAGCCAAGGAAGTGACTACCACAGTGCACTCGGCTGAGGAGTTTGAGAGCGCGGTGGAGGCTTCGCAGATTCTGTTTGGCAAGGGCGATTTGGAGACGTTGCGCGGTTTGCCAGAGTCTACCCTGCTGGCCGTTTTTGAAGGCGTTCCGCAGATAGAAATTTCTAAAGAAAATTTAGCAAACGGCGCCCAAGCCGTGGATTTCTTGTCTGAATTGACCCAAAACCAGATTTTTGAGTCAAAAGGCGAAGCCAAGAAAATGATCCAGAACGGAGGCGTGAGCATTAACCGCCAGAAGGTGGCTACGCCTGATGAAACCATCACTTCTGACCTGCTACAAGGCAAATACCTGGTAGTGCAGAAAGGCAAAAAGAATTATTATTTGGTAAAGGCGCTTTAGGCACTGACTTTACAAATTGAGCATAAAAAAAGGCAGGTTTTGACACCTGCCTTTTTTTATAACTTATTGGTTGCTAGCAACTTATTTTTTCTCAGCACCTTCGCTGTTCTTCATGTCCTGTACTTCCTTACGGATGTCCTGAGCCATGTTTTTCAAATCCTGCATACCTTTTCTCACGCGAGTACCAGCTGCTGAATTGCCTTTGTCATAGAACTTCTCAAAGTCACCTTCTAGAGACAGAACCAGGTCCTTAATTTTAGAAAAATTGTTCATTAGAGCTTGTTTTTAAGGTTTAACATTTCGTTTAATGGCTCTAATATAGGAATTATAAAATAAGGTGCAAAAAAATTACAGAAGCTCTTTTTACAAGAAAGAACCGCTTTTCTAGGCTGTAACCGTAGTTTTTGAGTAAAGTCCCTTGTCTAATTTAGAAGCGATGGCTTCAAAGGCAGCGATGGTCTCAGCCACATCCTCTAGGGTGTGCGCAGCCGTTGGGATCAAACGCAACATGATCACATCCTTAGGTACTACTGGGTACACAACAATGGAACAGAAGATGTTGTAGTTCTCACGCAGGTCCAACGTCAAGGCAGTAGCGTCTGGAATCTGGCCGTTCAACAACACCGGTGTCACTGGTGACGTGGTGGTACCAATGTTAAATCCTTTCTCACGCAGACCAGATTGCAATGCTTTTACAATGGTCCAAAGATTGTCTTTCAACTCAGGCTTAGAACGCAATAACTCTAAACGCTTCAAAGCACCCACCACTAGCGTCATAGGCAATGACTTAGCGTAGGTCTGAGAGCGCATGTTGTAGCGCAGGTAAGTGATTACATCTTCATTGCTAGCCACAAATGCACCAATGCTGGCCATAGACTTGGCAAACGTAGAGAAGTAGATGTCAATGCCATCCTGCACGCCTAGGTGTTCACCCGTGCCCGCACCGGTGGTACCCATCGTACCAAAACCATGAGCATCGTCAATGAACAGTCTAAAGCTATATTTCTCTTTCAGGGCAATGATGCCTTGCAAGTCGCCTAGATTGCCGCTCATGCCAAACACGCCTTCAGAGATCACCAGGATGGCTCCACCAGACTCATTGGTCAAGCGCGTGGCGCGCTGCAATTGCTTCTCCAGGCTTTCCATGTCGTTGTGCTGGTACACAAAGCGCTTGCCTTGGTGCAGACGGACACCGTCAATGATGCAGGCATGAGACTCGGCATCGTACACAATCACGTCATGACGATCCACTAAGGCGTCAATGATGGACACTACGCCTTGGTATCCGAAGTTCAATAAGAAAGCATCTTCCTTCTGCACAAACTCGGCTAGCTCGCTTTCTAGACGCTCATGGTTATTTGAGTTACCAGACATGATGCGGGCGCCCATAGGCAGGGCCATTCCAAACTCAGCGGCGGCGTCAGCATCTGCCTTGCGCACTTCTGGGTGGTTGGCTAAGCCCAGGTAGTTATTCAAGCTCCAGGTCAACACCTGTTTGCCCCTGAACGTCATGCGGGGAGCAATCTCTCCTTCTAATTTTGGGAACGTGAAATAACCGTGAGCATAGTGTGAATGGCTGCCAAGCGGTCCGCGGTTGGCTAATAACTTTTCAAATAAATCCACTTTAGATAAAATTAAGGCGGTTGAAGATCATCTAGACGAAAGCCGTCATGTAGTCATCTTGGTACAGTTTAAGGCACGAAGACCTGCAAATTTACATTGATTGTGCTCAAATACAAAGCGCGCTATTATAAGATGATTTAATCTTATGGCTTTTATCTTAGCACAGAAAGGCATTTCTTTGAAGTATCAAACTGAATGGACATTTGACGATGAAAAAAATAAATAAAATTTTGGTAGCCAACCGCGGCGAAATTGCCTTGCGCGTCATGCGCTCTGCCAAGGAAATGGGCATCAAAACCGTAGCCATCTACTCAGAGGCAGACCGCCAGGCCTTGCACGTGCGCTTCGCGGATGAGGCTGTTTGCGTGGGGCCTCCCCCTTCTAACCAATCCTATCTGCGCGGTGATGTCATCCTAGAAGTTTGTAAAAACTTGGGCGTGGACGCCATTCACCCGGGCTATGGTTTCCTCTCTGAGAATGCAGGTTTCGCTAAAATGGCCGAGGAAGCGGGAATTATCTTCATTGGCCCGTCACCGGAAGCCATTGACCTGATGGGCAGTAAGCTGGCCGCCAAGGCCGCCGTGGCCACGTATAACATTCCCATGGTTCCAGGCACCGAAGGCGCCATCACGGACGTGGAAGAAGCCAAGACCATTGCCACCAGCATAGGTTTCCCAATCTTGATTAAAGCCAGTGCCGGGGGTGGCGGAAAAGGAATGCGAGTGGTGGAGAACGTAGAGGAGTTTGAGCAGCAAATGTCCATGGCTGTGAGTGAGGCTACCTCGGCGTTTGGCGACGGCTCTGTTTTTATTGAGAAGTACATTGGTTCACCCAGGCATATTGAAATTCAAGTATTAGGTGATACGCATGGCAACATCGTTCATTTGTTTGAGCGCGAATGCTCTATCCAGCGCCGTCACCAGAAAGTGATTGAAGAAGCTCCTTCGGCTATCCTTACACCCGAACTGCGCGCCGAAATGGGCCGCTGCGCCGTAAACGTGGCCAAGGCCTGTGATTACAAAGGCGCCGGGACCGTGGAATTCTTGGTGGATGAGAACCTTAACTTTTACTTCCTGGAAATGAACACGCGTTTGCAGGTAGAGCACCCAGTTACGGAACAAATCACTGGCCTGGATTTAGTGAAAGAACAGATTAAAGTAGCCCAAGGTGAACCTCTTTCCTTCACCCAGGAAGACCTGACCATCACCGGCCACGCCATGGAACTACGCGTATACGCCGAGGATCCCACCAATAACTTCTTGCCAGACATAGGAACCTTAACCACTTACAAGCGTCCACAAGGATTAGGCGTGCGCGTGGATGATGGTTTTGAGGAAGGCATGGAGATTCCTATCTATTATGACCCGATGATCGCCAAATTGGTGACCTATGGCAAAGACCGCCAAGAAGCTATTGAGAAAATGATCAGGGCTATTGATGAGTACCAGATCACCGGTATTGAGACAACTTTGCCGTTTGGTAAATTTGTGATGGAACATGAGGCTTTCCGGTCTGGCAACTTTGACACCAAGTTCATCAACCGCTACTTCACAGACCCATCTGTTTTAAGATCGGCTCCTAATCCAGACGAAGAAGAGATTGCCGCCGTGCTGGCCGCTATTTTCTCTGGTCAAGCTAAAACAGCACAAACGGCAACGTCAACTGAAACTTCTGCCCAAGCTACAGGCGGTATGTCTGACTGGCGGAAGAATAGACTGAAATAGTCAAGTACTACTACCAAAGTAAAGAGCTCCGTTTTTGACCTGTTTTACAGAAAACAGGCCAAAGACGGAGCTCTTCTTTTATGTAAGTGAAGCCTAGATTAAATCAAACAGGCTTTTAACGCCAATATGCCTTTCCTTGGTAAATCCTTCGCCATAAGTGACGCCAATGGCGTGTCCCAGTTCTAAGGCTCTTGCTTCTATGAACCGCATAAACTCGGGGCTGGAAATGTATGTAGCCGGTTCGTTGTCTTCTGGATTGGGTGTAGTGAAGAACTGAGACTTGAAAGCTCTGATGGCTTCAACTTTCTTTTCCCAATACGGGGTCACATCCACGATGAGGTCTGGCGTGATGAGCCTGTCTTGAATGTAATGGTAGACCGCCTTCGGTCGCCAAGCTTCCTGCTCCTCTCCTGCCTCGTTTTGGGTTTTCACCTGCCGCAAGCCCGCATAGAAACACGCCTCTGACACCAGTTGGCTGCCGCGGCCATGGTCTGGGTGCCGGTCATGGATGGCGTTCAACAAGACAACCTCGGGGCGGTACTTGCGCACCATGGCAATGACCTTGCGCTGGCTTTCCTCATCATTTCTAAAAAAGCCGTCTGCCAATCCTAAATTCTCACGGGCATCTAATCCTAAGGTTCTAGTGGCATCGGCAGACTCCTGGGCTCTGGTTTCAGGGGTTCCTCTGGTTCCTAGTTCGCCGCGGGTTAAATCTATGACTCCCACTTTTTTGCCTTGGGCTTTATGGGCCAAGATGGTACCCACGCAGCCTAATTCAGCGTCATCTGGGTGCGAGGCAAACGCCAACAGGTCTAGTTTCATAGGGGTGGGATAGCTTATTTTATGCGTAGACTACGGCCTACTTTCAAGGTGGTTCTGGTGGAGATTCTGTTCAAACGAGTAATCTGAGAAACGGGCACGCCATACTTACGCGCAATAGAACCCAATACTTCACCGCTTCTTACCCTATGATACACCGTCCTTCTGGCTCTGGAGGGCTGTGAGGAGGAGCGCTTGGTCTTGTTATAATAGTTGAACAGCGCCGAGGTTACTTCAAAGTTCTGGCCTTTGAGTAGATAATCTGGGAAGTTGTAAATCTCTTCTGGGTCAATGGGATTGCCTTCGTAGCGTACCTCATAGTGCAAGTGGGGACCAGAGCTACGGCCGGTGCTTCCTCCCTTCCCTAACAGCTGGCCCGCCTTTACCAATTGCCCAGGTTTTACCAAGGCTTTGCTCAAGTGGCCGTACAGGGTCTCCAGACCGTTCACATGGCGCACAACTAGGTAGTTGCCGTAGCCACCGCCATCCCACTTAGAGATCCGGACCACGCCGTCAAATGCTGCCTTCACGGAGTCGCCAGTATCTAAGTCCAAATCAGTGCCATAGTGCCAGCGGTAGCCTCTAAACCCAAAGTCTGAGGTAACCGGTGTCTTAACTAATGGCATCTTGTAATGGTGGTTTTTGGCAGGGTCTACCAGTTTAATTGGAACCGTCTCTTTTAGGGTGCGGCCGTCCTTGCGGTAAGGGTTGATGTTGTGCGTGTCCCAGATGGCGTAATACCCGGCAATCTTCACCCAGACACTGTCGTTCATCTGCACCTCTTCAGACATCTCCACAATGCTTTGCTCCCCAAGGTTTAGAGAACTAGTGTCTTCACTGACAATGGAAAGCTTGCGCACCGGGCTGAACCCGGCTTTCTTCTTGTCTGTGTTTTCCTGCAGCTCCTCATGTTTGATGAGGACCGTGGTGTCTGGCTTTACGTATTTGATCTTGGGCGCTTTGCCTTTGAACAAGTCCTTCTTAACTCCTTTTTGGGCTACGGCCGCCTGCTGCCCCAACAAGGTGCATAGACTTAGTAACAGGAAGAAAGGTATTTTTCTTAAAAGCATTCAATTCTATTCATCTCCGGGCAGAGCCGTTTCTACATCCGGACTTAAAACTGAACAAGCCCCTGTATTATTGCACACGCAACAACAGAGGCTTGTCTTTCTATTAATGATCTTCTAGTGAGGCCAAATAACGCTCAGCGTCCAGAGCCGCCATACAACCGGTTCCAGCCGCCGTGACGGCCTGGCGGTACACGTTGTCCTGCACGTCGCCGCAGGCAAAGACGCCGTCTACGTTGGTCTTAGAAGTACCCGGAATGGTCTTTAGATACCCACTCTCATCATGCTCCAGGTAAGGCTGGAAGATCTTGGAGTTGGGCTCATGGCCAATGGCCACAAAGAAACCTGTTACTTTAATTTCTGTGATTTCACCGGTATGGGTGTTCTTGATCCTGGCTCCTTCTACCGCATGCTCTCCCAAGATTTCCTCAGTGACGCTGTTCCAAAGGATTTCAATGTTGGCCGTGTTCTTGACGCGGTTCTGCATGATCTGTGAGGCGCGCATTTCGTCACGTCTTACAATCATGTATACCTTGGAGCAAAGGTTAGACAGGTAATGGGCTTCTTCACAGGCGGTGTCACCAGCGCCCACAATGGCTACCTCTTGGCCGCGGTAAAAGAAACCGTCACACACGGCGCAGGCAGAAACACCGCTACCGTTCAGTCTGGCTTCAGACTCTAAGCCTAACCACTTGGCAGAGGCGCCGGTGGCTAGAATGACCGTGTCGGCCTCAATCTCGGTTTGCTCATCAATGGTCACTTTATGAGGCTTCCCTGAGAAGTCCACCGATGTGGCGATACCATATCTGACATCCGTCCCGAAGCGTTCAGCCTGTTGTTTGAAATCTTCCATCATCTGTGGGCCGTTGATGCCGGTGGGATAGCCTGGGTAGTTCTCTACGTCATTGGTGATGGTCAACTGGCCGCCAGGTTGCAAGCCTTGGTACATCACCGGTTTCAAGCCAGCTCTGGAAGCATAGATGGCGGCGGTATAGCCAGCCGGTCCAGACCCTATGATCAAACACTTTACTTTTTCCTTCTGGGTTTCCATATCAGGTAAAAAAATGGGAGTGCAATATTACGAATAAATTCTTTGTCCTCCCCTGCTACTGGCCGCTATCCTGTGTACCTACTTGATTTACAACAGGTAACCTTTCGTTTTTGGCCTAGTTTCTAGGAAAGAGGCCAAAAACGACTTTACTAACCAAAGGCGAATTTATGAACCGAAAGCCAATAAAAAAGCCTCGGCTGGTAAGAGCCAAGGCTTTCTAATGAAGATGGGGAAGATTATCCCAAATACGGTTTCAACGCTTTGCTGCGTGATGTGTGTCTTAGTCTTCTGATGGCTTTTTCTTTGATCTGGCGCACGCGCTCGCGGGTCAAGTTGAATTTCTCTCCAATTTCTTCCAAGGTCAGGGAATGCTCGCCGTTCAACCCGAAGTACAAAGTAATCACGTCTGCCTCGCGCTTAGTCAAGGTAGAAAGGGCACGCTGCACTTCTTTGCGCAAAGAGTCGTTCATCAAGCCGGTGTCCGGAGACTCTTCGTCTTCGTTTTCCAGTACGTCCAATAAACGGTTTTCCTCGCCCTGCACAAACGGAGCATCTACAGACACGTGACGGCCAGAGATTTTCAACGTATCTACCACTTCAGCGGTAGTCAACTCCAACACCTCGGCAATTTCTTCTGGAGAAGGCTCACGCTCAAACTTCTGCTCAAGCTCAGAGAAAGATTTAGAGATTTTGTTCAGAGAACCTACTCTGTTCAACGGCAAACGCACAATCCTGGACTGCTCAGCCAAGGCCTGCAGAATAGACTGACGAATCCACCAAACGGCGTAAGAGATAAATTTGAAACCACGGGTCTCATCAAAACGTTTGGCGGCTTTGATCAAACCCAGGTTACCTTCATTGATTAAGTCCCCCAGAGACAAGCCCTGGTTCTGGTATTGCTTGGCCACTGACACCACGAAGCGCAGGTTGGCCTTTGTTAACTTTTCGAGCGCGAACTGATCGCCTTCTTTGATGCGCTGGGCAAGCGTTACCTCCTCATCCGGGGTGAGCAAGTCTACCTTCCCTATCTCCTGCAGGTACTTATCCAGGGACTGGCTCTCACGGTTGGTAATCTGCTTGCTTATTTTCAGCTGTCTCATTGGAGTGTATTTCTATCGTGTAATTCTGTGTTATAAAGGACTGGTGAGATAACACCTTCCTATGCTCCAAAAGTTCTCTTGTCCTCAAGATAGCCTTGAATCATCCGTTTTTGGCTTACTTTCTGGAAAGAAGCCCAAAAACCCAACCATCCGGTTCTCTTCTATAGAACGCGTATGGTTGGGTTCTGGATGAATTCAATTAGTTATTTTGCGGAGCTTCTGTATTTCTCTCTGGCTTAGGCAGTAATGCCTTTCTAGAAAGCTTGAACTTACCGGTTTTAGGGTCAACGTCCACCAGTTTAACCTGGATTTCCTCACCTAGTTCCAACACTCCTTCCATGCTCTCAAGACGCTCCCACTTCACTTCAGAAATGTGTAGCAAACCGTCTTTACCTGCCATGAATTCCACAAACGCACCGTAAGGCTGGATAGATTTCACTTTGCCCGTGTACACTTCGCCTACCTCTGGAACGGCCACAATCGCCTTGATCTTAGAGACCGCCATTTGCATGGCTTCCTGGTTGGTGGCAAATACGTTCACGTAGCCTTTGTCATTCTTCTCTTCAATCTGGATCACCGCACCAGAGTCACGCTGGATCTGCTGGATAACTTTACCGCCTGGTCCAATCACCGCACCAATGAATTCTTTTTCAATGATGATATTCTGTGAACGAGGAGCATGCGGTTTGAAGTCAGCGGCTGGTTGAGAGATGGTTTTGTTCATCTCACCCAAGATGTGCAGACGACCGTTTCTTGCCTGAGACAAAGCCTGGCCCAAGATCTCAAAAGAAAGACCTTTCACCTTGATGTCCATCTGGCAAGCCGTTATACCTTTAGCCGTACCTGTTACTTTAAAGTCCATGTCGCCCAAGTGATCCTCGTCACCTAAGATGTCAGAAAGAACGGCAAAGTTACCCGTGGTCTCATCCATGATCAATCCCATGGCGATACCAGAAACTGGTGCTTTGATCTGAATACCGGCATCCATCAAGGCCAAAGTACCCGCGCAAACGGTAGCCATAGAAGAAGAACCGTTAGATTCTAAGATGTCAGAAACAATACGAATGGTGTATGGGTTGGTATCTTCTGGCGGCAATACCTTCTTCAAAGAACGCATGGCCAGGTTACCGTGCCCTACTTCTCTTCGACCCGTACCGCGCATAGGCTTGGCCTCACCGGTAGAGAATGGAGGGAAGTTGTAGTGCAACATGAATTTGTTGTAGCCAGAGAACATGGCGCCGTCAATCATCTGCTCATCCATCTTGGTTCCCAAAGTCACCGTCGTCAAAGACTGGGTCTCACCGCGGGTGAACACAGCTGAACCGTGCGCAGATGGCAGATAGTTGATTTCTGACCAGATAGGACGAATCTCATCTAGTTGACGACCGTCCAAACGACGACGCTCTTTTAAAACTACGTCACGTACTGCGTCTTTCTCTGCATCATGGAAGTATTTTCCAATCAAGGCAGCATCATAAGTATGGTCTTCGCCTAGAGAAGCGACAAACTCGTCTTTAATGGCTTTGAAAGAAGACTTGCGCTCACCTTTCACTCTGTTACCAGAAGCAGCAACACCGTAGGCTTTGTCATACACCGCTTTGTAGATCATCTCCTTTAGTTCAGGATTATGACTCTCGTGGCTGTATTCGCGCTTGGTGGTTTTACCAACTTCTTCTGCCAATTCTTGCTGAACGGCTACCTGAATCTTGATGGCATCATGGGCAACTCTGATGGCCTCTAGCATCTCTTCTTCAGAAACCTCGCTCATTTCACCTTCCACCATGGCAACGCTGTCTGCAGAACCACCTACAATCAGGTCAATGTCTGCGCGGCTAAGGTCAGAAAGCAATGGGTTGATTTGGAACTGACCGTCAATGCGGGCTACTCTCACTTCAGAGATAGGTCCGTTGAACGGAATGTCAGAAACAGAAAGGGCGGCAGAAGCGGCCAAAGCAGCTAAAGCGTCCGGCATGATTTCTGGGTCGGCAGAAATCAAGTTGATGATCACCTGGGTCTCAGAGTGGTAATCCTCTGGGAACATAGGACGAAGGATACGATCCACCAGACGGCTGATCAATACTTCATAGTCAGAAAGACGGGCTTCTCTTTTCAAGAAACCACCTGGAATCTTACCGCTAGAGGCAAATTTCTCTTGGTAGTCAACAGAAAGGGGTAGGAAATCTACTCCTTCGCGGGCACCCACGTTGGATACCACGGTTGCCAGTAACATGGCGTTACCGCATCTCACTACCACAGAACCGTCTGCCTGCTTGGCCAGTTTACCGGTTTCAATAGTAATGTCACGGCCGTTGGCCATGCGGATAGTTTTATTTATAGCGTTATATGACATCTGATTTATCTAATGCATCAATGTAAAAGGCACCCACTAGCTATGCCAGGGGCGCTGTCAATAAATTTGCAAGGAAAGCAAAGGGCAATAAAAAAGATTAGGGAATCCCGTAATGAATTCCCTAATCCTTCTTATGATGTTATTTACGGATACCTAGCTCTGCAATGATTGAACGGTAACGCTCAATGTCAGTTTTAGTTAGGTAGTTCAGCAGTCTTCTTCTCTTACCTACCAATTTCAAAAGACCCAAACGAGTGGAGAAGTCTTTCTTATGAACCTTTAAGTGGTCAGTTAGGTGGTTGATCCGAGTAGTGAACAATGCGATTTGCGATTCAGGTGACCCAGTGTCAGTTGCTGTTTTGGCAAATCCTTTGTTTTCGAAGATCTCTTGTTTCGCTTCAGTTGTTAATTTCATGCGTGTAAAGTACTTGGCTTACGTTTTTTTCGCAGTATCGAATATAAGTCGCAAAGTTAGATAAAAATCCCGAACGGTAAAATCTTTCTCTGCAATAAACCCAATGATTTATAGTGATTTCATTCTCTGGAGTCTGGAACTGATCTTGCGCCAGAAGTCAAACTCCAGTAAACTAGAGTCATTACGGGCTTGAATCAGGAAGAATATGCCCACCGGGAATAGCACCATGTTGGCTGCCCACATGCCCAACGGCACTGGGGCCACGCCCTCTCTGCCCCATTTCTCACCTAGTATGCTCAACACATAGTAAATGATGAAGAAGGCAATGGAGATGATGACCGGCATTCCCAAGCCGCCTTTCCTAATGATGGCTCCCAACGGCGCACCAATCAAGAACATGATAAAGCAGGCCAGCGCCTGGGTGAATTTCTTATAGATTTCTATCTCATAGTTGTTCTTCTCGCGCTCAATGCTGGTCAACCTGGAGGCATAACTACTGGTAAAGCTCTTCACGTTGCGCGCCGCGCTGGAGGCCATGCGCACGTCTTCCAGGGTAATTGCTGGCAACGGTTTTTTGTAGTTGGCCAGGGCCTTTAACGTATCAGCGCTTTTAGCCACCTGAAAATGATTGTAAAACGGCCGCACGTTTGGTGCTAAAAGCTGGCGCTCCCGCCCTTGTTGGCTTTCTAAGGAATCTGTCACCTGCTTAAGCTGGGTGATGTTCTTCATGAGCTTATTGTCAGCGAACTGCTGCACGTTGCTTCTATCCAGCTGGAAGGAGGACAAATTCACCACCAACTTGTTAGCGGTAAACCCCTGCCTGGCAAAACCACCGTTTTGCGACACGTTGGTTTGGTTGCTGGCGTCCTCTACAAAGGTTTTGCCGTTAAACATCTCCAGCACCAGATATTGGTCATTGTACTGGGTGTACATCTTGCCAGAATCTGCTAGCACCACCACTGTATTGCCTTGCCCGCCACTGTGGTCATAGATCATGATGTCCTTGAGCGTCTGCCCGTCATCAAACTTCTTGCCTACGCGTATGCTGCGGTTGGGCAGTCCGTTGTAGAAAGACCCTTCTTTAATGTCCAGAGACGGTTTCTTCTGCCTTATGTCCCACATCAAGCTGTAGGCTCGCAAATTGGCCTTGGGCACGATGGTGTTGTTGAAGAAGAAGGCGGCAATGGTCAAGAGCAGGGAAAAGACAAACACCGGCCGCAAGGCACGCACCAAGGAGATGCCTGAGGTTTTAATGGCCGTCAACTCCATGTGCTCTCCCAAATTCCCGAAGGTCATGAGCGAAGACAGCAGAATGGCCAGCGGAAAAGCGTTAGGCGCCAGGTTGATGCTGAAATAGAAGAGTAACTCCCCTATTACCGCTATGCCTAAGCCCTTTCCTACCAGGTCGTCCAGGTATTTAAGGATTACCTGCAGTAGAAAGATGAATTCTACCACGGCAAACGTGAGCAAGAATGGTCCAATGAAGGACTTAAGTATAAGCTTATCTAATTTTTTCATGCAAAGAGGCCACTCCTACCCAAAACCGGCAACAAGCCGATTCCTAAATATGAAGCCGGAAACGTGGCCGAAATTACAAAAAGCCGCTGAAACCGCATGCTTAGCCGCCAATGATCTCGCGCAGGTTCTGAATTAAATTATCCCACAGTTCCGTTAACTGCTCAACGTCTCCTTCGTCTGTATAGTCTAGAATGCGCAAATATTGTTCCTGGGTCAACTCACTGGAGTCTATGGTGAATTCAATGTAGCCAGAATCTGCGGTGGTCATTCTGTTTGGCCCCAGAAACGTGAACCGCGCCGACCGGTTGGTGCGGTGACTGCTCATTTCTGCCAAATGATCCTGGTTGTCCCAGATGAAGTTAAAAACGCGGTCTCCCATGACTTTCACAGACTGACAGAACCATTGCTCTAACCCAGAAGCGGTGCTTAGATAAGGGTAAATCATCTTAGGCGATGCGTTCAAGGCGTATTCTCTGATAAATTTAGTTTTACTCATAAAAAAAGAGCCAACGTAAAAGGGTGTAGTATAGGTAGGTAGCTTGTGGGGTCAAATAAGAGAAAATATTTTACACTAAAAAGTTTGTACCATTAATAATCTTTCGCCTACATTTGCACCATAATTCGGCGGGGTAGCTCAGATGGTTAGAGCGCAGGATTCATAACCCTGAGGTCGGCAGTTCGATTCTGCTCCCCGCTACACAAAAGCTCCACGTACCCAGTGGGGCTTTTTTTTTGTGCCCATTTTTTCTGATTACTAATTTAATTTCAGTGCTCGTTTTTGCCCTAGTTTCTGGAAAATAAGCCAAAAATGGAAGTGCCCGTTGTCCAAGATAAAGGCAATGGGCACTTCCATTTTTGAATGATGCTGAATGCAGATTTACAACAGTGGTCTAATTGATTATAAACTAATTAGTAATTGCTGACGCTATTTTTACTTTAAGTGTAGGCAATCTCCTCAACCAGTACTTTTTCTTCTTTACCGCCTACCTGTAGAGTTACCACATCTCCCTTTCTGGCCCCTTGCACGGCTTTGGCGATGGGCGCGACAAAGGCAATTTTTCCGTCGGTGATAGAGGCTTCGTCTACACCCACGATGGTGAACTTCCTGACAAATCCGGGCTTGCCGCCTTCTGTAGTTTTAAGTATAACGGTTGCCCCAAACCGGATTTGATCTGCTGGTTGGCCTTGGGTTTCTACTAATTTAGCGGTGGCCAACCGGTCATTCAACTGTTTAATTTTTCCTTTAATAATGGTCAGTTGCCGCGTGCGCTCCAGCGCCTCGCCTTGGCTTGTCTCAAGTTTGGTGCGCTCAGTCTCCAACTCTTCGGCCTCTGCGCGTAGCTGGGCCAAGCCCTGCGGCGTCACGTAATTGGTAACGCCCGGCGGCAAGGCGGCCCTAGCCGGAATAATGGGCGCCTCTACGGCATCGTCTTCTTTGGCAAATGCTCTGCTCATGCCCTTAACAACGAAGCAAGGCCAGGATTGGTTAACCTCTCCTGGCCTTGCTTCCTCTTATTGGACTATATATGTGGTGGACGTCCCTACCTAACGTTGCCCATCCATTTTTTAAGCAGAGGCACCAAACAGATTAACAAGAAGCCAATGGCAATAGAGCCAATGCCAATCTGGTTGAGAATGGTGGCATAATATGGCAGGGACTGAAAAGGATTGTCTACCACATTGGCGGGCACACTCATCATGGCGCCAATCTTGCCCGCCAAGAACTCACCAATGGCGCTGGCAAAGAACCAGATGCCCATCATCAAGGCCACCATCCTGGCGGGTGCCAGCTTGGTCACCATAGAAAGCCCAATGGGCGACAGGCACATCTCACCACAGATGATAAAGAAATAACCGGCTATAAAGGCGTACAAAGGAATCAAGCCCACCTCTTCATTCATGGTGCAGGCAAAGTAGAACAGGTAAAAACCAATGCCTAGCAACAGGAATGAGAATGCAAATTTTAACGGCGTGGACGGCTCCATATTTCTTCTGTTCAAAGCGGGCCATAGCCACGCAAAGAAGAAGCTCAACACAATTACCCAGGCTGGTGGCAGGAAGTTGTTTACGGATAAGGCAGGCAGGTTTACATCCCCTAAGCGCATGTCCACGTTGCGCATGGCAAAGAGATTAAGGGAACCCGCATTCTGCTCATAAAAGGCCCAAAACATAGTCGAGAAGATGATCATCACCAGTGCGGCAAATAGCTTGTTCCTTTCCAACTTCTCCAATTGAAAGGCCACAAATAGAATATAAAACAAGGCCATCGCACCCAGCCCAAACATGATGAAATCCATGATCTCATACCTATGGAACAAGGCCACAATAACAGGGATTAAGGCAAGCGCGCTCAGGTAGATGATTACCTCTCTACTTATACCTAAAAACAAGCCCTGCTTTAAAACCTCTGGCTGCGGAGGCAGCCCACGTTCACTTAAGGTCTTACTGCCTATATAAAAGACTACTAAACCCGCAATCATGAAGATACCCGCCAACCCGAAGCCATAGTGCCAGTTGATCTGCTGCCCCACGTAGCCGCAAAGCAAGCCTCCCAAGGCCGCCCCAATGTTGATGCCCATGTAGAAAATGGAAAAGGCACTGTCTTTTCTTGGGTCATTGTCTGCGTATAGTGTTCCTACCAGGCTGGAAATGTTAGGCTTGAAGAAACCGTTTCCGCAGATGATGAACGCCATCCCGTAAAAGAAGCTCCAATCCTCTGGTACCGCCAACACCAAGTGGCCAATGGTCATAAGGATGCCACCAAACAATACCGCTTTCCTGAAGCCTAGAAACTTATCTGCCATCATACCGCCAAACATGGGCATGGTGTACACCAACGCGGCGTAAGATCCCAGAATAGCGTATCCCTTGGGCTCATCAAACTTAAGCTCCGTCACCATGTAAGCCAGCAACAGGGCCTTCATACCATAAAAGGAGAAGCGTTCCCACATCTCGGCGAAGAAGAGCATATATAGTTGCTTTGGGTGCCCAGTGGAGGTCTGCTCTTCGGGCAGTTTTGCGTCAGTTAAATCCATGAGAGATCTAGGAGTGGAGTTTAGTGGTTATATAGTTTGTTGTTTGCAACAGGAAGTATAGGGACATTTCCAGCAAAATCAAAAAAGTAGGCAGTCTGAACTTACGTTTTTGGCCTGTTTTCCAGAAAAGAAGCCAAAAACGGCTATGCTTCATTTCTTACCAAAAAAATTGGAAGGCACAAAAAAAAGCCCAGCAGATAGCTGGGCTTTTTTTTAATCTATATGTTAGAAAGGCTTATTTCACCTTTGCAACAATTCCTTTGAAGGCTTCTGGATGGTTCAAAGCTAAGTCAGCTAAAACCTTACGGTTCAAGGAGATGTTGGCTTTTTTCAAACCGCCCATGAATTGAGAGTAAGACAGGCCGTTAATACGAGCAGCCGCGTTGATACGCTGAATCCACAAAGCGCGGAAATCTCTCTTCTTAACTTTTCTATCGCGGTAGGCATAAAGTAAACCTTTCTCTACTGCGTTTTTGGCTACTGTCCAAACGTTTTTTCTACGACCAAAGTAACCTTTGGCCATTTTCATTATTCTTTTTCTTTTGTGGCGGGCCGCCACAACGTTTACCGATCTAGGCATTTCTGAAATTTTTTGAGGCTGGTGATTTCGGTTTAATTCTTAGTTACCAGTTCTCGTTGAAACAATAATTAAATTGAATTAAGACGCAAGCATTCTCTTCACGTTCGCTTGGTCAGCTTCGCTAACTAAACCAATGTGAGTCAGATTTCTCTTCTGCTTGGTAGTCTTCTTGGTCAGGATGTGGCTTTTGTAGGCGTGCTTACGCTTTACTTTGCCAGTACCTGTCAGGGTGAATCTCTTCTTAGCCCCTGATTTGCTTTTCATCTTAGGCATCTAGGTGTATTTAAGGGTAATTATTTTTTCACTTTAGGCCCCAGGAACAGGAACATCCGTTTCCCTTCCAGCTTAGGCAGTTGCTCTACTTTGGCCACCTCTTCCAAGGCTTGCGCAAATTTAAGCAAAAGTAATTCACCGCGCTCTTTAAATACAATGGTACGGCCCACAAAGTGAACGTACGCTTTTACCTTGGCACCTTCTGCCAGGAACTGGCGGGCGTGCTTCAGCTTGAACTCAAAGTCGTGGTCATCTGTGTTAGGACCAAAACGAATCTCCTTCATCACCACCTTGGTGGTTTTGGCTTTCATCTCGCGTTGCTTCTTCTTTTGTTCGTACTTGAACTTAGAATAGTCAATGATGCGGCAAACCGGTGGATCTGCTTTTGGCGAGATCTCCACCAAGTCAAGGTTCTGCTCTGTGGCTAAACGGCGGGCCTGGTCTATGCTGTAGACTCCTGGCTCTACGTTCTCACCCACCACTCGTACGTCGCGTACGCCAGTGATGCGCTGATTGATCCGATAAGGTTCTTCGACCTTGCCACGTGGCACGTAGCGTCTGTTATTAGTAGAAATAGTTGTACCTCCTAAATTTAAGGTTTCACAATCAGGGTGCGAATATCGCCTTTTACCCTGTAAAATAAAAGTATTTTTTCTTTTTAGTTCAGCATTTCTGCCAGAACCTCTCTAAAGTTGTCTACAAAGGCGTCTACGCGCAAGCTGCCCATATCGCCAAATCCATGCTTACGCACAGAAATGATTTCGTTTTCCTGCTCCTTCTCCCCTACAATGATCATGTACGGAACTTTGCCCACTTCGGCGTCTCTGATTTTACGACCAATCTTCTCATCACGTGAGTCTATGTAGCCTCTAATGTCTTGATCCTGCAACTGGGCAAATACCTTTTGTGCATAATCATGGTACTTCTCAGAGATAGGCAGAATGGCAATTTGGTCTGGGCTCAGCCACAACGGGAAGTTACCCGCGCAGTGCTCAATCAAAACGGCCACAAAACGCTCTAGAGAACCAAACGGCGCACGGTGAATCATTACCGGCCGGTGTTTTTCATTGTCTGCGCCAATGTATTCCAACTGGAACCGCTCTGGCAAGTTGTAGTCTACTTGGATGGTTCCTAGCTGCCATTTGCGGCCTAAGGCATCCTTCACCATGAAGTCCAGCTTTGGTCCGTAGAACGCAGCCTCACCCAATTCAGTTACCGTTGGCAGACCTTTTTCAGTAGCAGCCTCAATAATGGCACTCTCGGCCTTCTCCCAAAGGTCATCAGAACCAATGTACTTGGCTTTGTTTTCTGGGTCGCGCAGAGAGATTTGGGCGGTGTAGTTCTCAAACCCTAAGGCCTTGAACACATACAACACCAGGTCAATTACTTTAGTGAATTCCTCTTTCACCTGGTCTGGACGGCAGAAAATGTGCGCATCATCCTGGGTAAAGCCTCTTACGCGGGTCAGGCCGTGCAATTCGCCGCTCTGCTCATATCTATAAACAGTTCCAAACTCGGCTAGACGTACCGGCAACTCTTTATACGACCGTGGACGCGTCTTATAAATCTCGCAGTGGTGCGGGCAGTTCATGGGCTTTAAGAAGAACTCCTCATTCTCATTAGGAGTCTTGATAGGCTGGAACGAGTCTGCCCCGTATTTCTCATAGTGACCAGAAGTCACATACAATTCTTTGGATCCAATGTGCGGGGTAACTACGGGCTGGTAGCCGGCTTTCATCTGAGCCTTACGCATGAAGTTCTCCAAACGCTCGCGCAGCATGGTGCCTTTAGGTAACCACAACGGCAAGCCCATGCCCACCTTCTCAGAGAAAGCGAACAACTCCATTTCTTTACCTAGCTTGCGGTGGTCGCGGCGCTTGGCCTCTTCCAGACGCTCCAGGTATTCAGTGAGGTCTTTCTGCTTAGGGAACGTGATAGCATACACGCGGGTCAGCTGCTTGCTCTTCTCATCACCGCGCCAGTAGGCACCGGCCACGTTCATGAGCTTGGCGGCTTTGATGAAACCGGTGTTAGGGATGTGCGGACCACGGCATAGGTCTACGAAGTTTCCTTGCGAATAGAAGGTGATGGTACCGTCCTGCAGTCCTTCTAACAGGTCCAGTTTGTACTTGTCGCCTTTCTGGGTAAAGTACGCGACGGCTTCGTCCTTGCTTACCTCGCGGCGGATGAACTCGCTTTTTTGGCGGGCCAGTTCCAGCATCTTTTGCTCAATGGCCGGGAATTCTTCCTGAGAAAGCGTTCTGTCACCCAAGTCAATATCATAATAGAAGCCGTTCTCAATAGGCGGTCCAATGCCGAATTTCACATCTGGATATAAGGCTTCTAAGGCCTCGGCCAATAAGTGAGCCGAAGAGTGCCAGTACGTAGACTTACCTTCATCATCGTTCCAGGTGAGCAACTGTACGGCGGCGTCTTGCGTGATAGGACGCGTCAGGTCCCATACCTGTCCGTTTACTTTGGCAGCTAATACGTTGCGGGCAAGGCCCTCGCTAATAGAGGCGGCTATCTCAATGCCAGTCACCCCTTCCTGAAACTCACGGACAGAGCCGTCTGGTAAGGTAATATTGATCATATGGGTCAAAAGAAAATGCTTCTTCGTTTTTGGCTTGTTTTCGGAAATTTAGTTAAAAAACCGAAGTTGTGCTTAACGTATCTATAGTTGGACGCTTAATAGGCGTTTGCAACTTGCGCAAAGCTACCATATAACGCGGGTTTTGCGGGTATTTTCTTGCTAAAAATGCGTAATGGCTTCGGGCCAGTTCACGCAGGCCAGTGTATTCATAGCATCGGGCCAATAGAAAACGGTTCTCTTCATTCAAGGGTGCGCCTAGTTCCTGGGCCTTGACAATGTTCTCCAAGGCAATGGCATACTGGCGTTTCTTATACCATGCCTGAGCCAAACCCAAATAGGCTGCTGGATGATTGGGGTCAAAGGCCACAGAGCGGTTAAAGCTGGCCATGGCCGTATCTGTTAAATTGTACGCCATAAAGTACTGTCCCAGTTGTCTCCACCAGAAAGCATCTTTGGGTTGTTGCTTCACGCCAGTATTCACCATGGGGTACGCCTCCTCAAAGCGCTTCTGGGCGGTGTAGATGGCAGAAAGTTCGCGGTAGGCTGGCAAGGAAACAGAATCACGCTGTAAAGCCTTGCCCAGGTTAGCAATGGCCCTGACCGTATCTCCGGTACCTGACTGGGCATTGGCCAGAAGCACATAAAACTTGGCCTCGCCTGGGCTTAGCTGCACGGCCTTGCTGCTGTGAGAAAGCGCACGGTCATATTGTTTCAAGCCCACATAGGTTTCAGCTAGCACCGCCTCAGACTCTGGGGTGTAGTAATTGAATTCCTTGGCCTGCATCATGAGTTTCATGGACTCTTGGTACTGCTGCCGGGCCACCAAAACTTTTGCTTTTAAGAAATACGCCTCGCCTAGAGAAGGATCTTCTTTGATGGCAGTGTTTAGATCTGCCAACGCTTGCGCTTCTTTTTCTATGGATAGGTACAGCTTGGCTCGTTTCACAAACCACTCTGGCTGCTCGTTCCCTTGGTTGATGGCCCTGGTAATCTCATTGATCTGCACGGCAGTGCTGCTGTTCACCCGCTTAGGCGAAAACATGCGCTCTTGCCTTTTCTCCTGGCTACAGCCTGTCACTATCAAAAATACTATGAGAAGAAAGGGCTGGAAAATCCCGCGCATGGATGTGATCAAGTGATAAACCTATGTGAAGGTACACTTTTTTAAGAAAACCGATTTCCGATTTTGGCCTATTTTCTGGAAAACAAGCCAAAAACGGCCTTACGGATTCACAGAGATGGACATTCTAAGACCCCACTGCGGCATGTCCAGCTGTTTGTAGGTAAGTCTGTGTACCAAATCCACTCGTACCAATTGGAAGAGGTTTTTCAAGCCCACGTTGACCTCGGCGTACGGATCTTTGCCCAGTCCTCTGAAGTTTCCAAAATTAGGGTCTCCCTCTACGGCGGTGGATTGATTCTTCTCAGAGAGATGCCCCATCATCATGGCGCCGCCAGCCACCAGCCGGGCGCGGGTTTTCTTAAGTAGAGGAATACGGTTAGTCAAGGAAAGGGCTCCCTCAAAATGATGGTCATAGCGCAGGGACACCATTTCATCATTGGCGAAGGAGAAGAAAGGCATCAGATTATAGCCATGTAAAATGAAAAAGGGAGTCTCATTGCCCACCGGCACTTGCAACAAGGGTAACGGCACTTGGTTAAAGGTTTTCTCGGCTCTAAAGTAATAACGGCCATACCCCAGGACTCCTGCCCGAATGCGTTGTTCAACCGAGAAAGCAACCTGTTGGTAACTTAAATCTGAGTTGAGCAATCCGTCCATGCCCAAGGATACTTCCAGCCCTATCACCGGTGAGTTGGAGTTGGAGATGCCCACTTTGTCCCAATGCCTGATCAAGGTTTTCCGGTTGGGCGTATATTGCAGGTTGATGATCAAGTCAGTAGTTCTAAACTTTCCAAACCTGGCAAACTCCCCTTCGGCCACGGGCGCTGAATAAAAGACAGGCGTGTGTTTAGAGTGCCGCAAGGTAATTCGCTGGGTAAAGGACTGCACCCACTCCCGCTCGGCCCATACTTGGATACGCTCTTGTTTGTAGGGGAAATTCATGTCGCCCCATCTGAACGCGGAGAAAAACAGGCTATTCACCCGTGTGTTGTTCAGGTCCATAGCCGCCGGGCCTACGTCATTTAGGTAACTGGCTCCCCACTCTGTCCAGCGTTCCCGGTTTGCCACGTACCGTACGTTGAGTAAGCCTTTCACAGACTTGTCTCTGGTGCCATAGCCTACATAGCCATTTAAAATCCAGTTTTTATGGAATGCCTCGGTGGTTCTGGCGCCCAATTGAAATCTGTGCCCTTCAATGTTATTAAAGACATAGGTTCCAAAGATGGGCCCCCATTCTAGTTTGTCATTGACAGGCAAATGCCCTTCAACAATTACCCGAATCAGTTTGACTGTGCTTTGGATTTCTGGCAGCTTGTTGATTTGAGCAATGGACTCTACACGCTTCAAATCTTCGGGCGCGAAGGACGCTGGCCTGGCACTTTGCCAAAAAGCATCCTTGTACTTCAGCACCGAGTCACCCATCACATGGGAGTTGTCAAAGAAGTCTATTGCCCTAGGCTGGTTCAGGACCAAGTCTCTGTAATGCGTGGCTGTCTCCACAAACAACTTCACCTCTGTACCCGGCAGCCCCGAGATTTGGAATTTACGCTTGCTGGAGATGGGCAGCAGGGAGAGATAACTATCGTCCCACACCTGCACAATGCGCAAGTCAGTAATGAAATTCAGCTTCACGGCAGGGCTCATTTTCACCTCAATGCGGCGCAAGGCAAACGTGCCATCGGCAATCCACATGGTACCAGAAAAGGTAAGGTCCTGCGGACGCTTGGGGATGATCTTTAGTTTATAGACTTTGCCCGATGACGTCTCTACGCTGTCTTCCAGGTCATAGTCATAATAATTGGACCAGCCGCTGGCAATAGGACTTACAAAGTCCTTGTCAAACATGCGCAGGTAGTTTTGGTTAAAGGAGAAATGCTCTGCCTGCGCGTTCAGCAACTGGGCAATCTGGGCTTCCTTTTCAATCCCTACTCCTACTACTTTACTAGCCTTCAGGACTTCCTTGGCTTTTTTGGGGTCCTTAATGAAGTAGTTGAGCTTAACCGTTTCTGACTGAAAAATGGGAATAGAGGCAAGTTTAGCCGGGGTGTCTCCAACCAATAAGCTGTCAAGGTACGGGGCAAAGCGCTTGGAGAATCTGCGTTTCTTGTCTTTGGCTTCACTCTCCAGAATACTGCCTTTCATGAGGGTGTAAGTCTCAAACTCCATGGCCTTCTGGTTCTCTGGCAGGTACTGCTCCTTCTTACGGGCGGCCGCCCTTACAATCTTAAAGGCAGGGTTTTCCTGTGGCCCAATCACAATTTCTTGCAAGGACACTGACTGCCGTACTAAGCTTATGTTTGGTTGTTGCTTTAATTCCTGAACCGTTTTGGTTACTTGTCCATAGCCCAGCAAGGTGAAGGAGACTTTGTCATTGTCATGGTATTGCCGAAGGGCATAAACCCCTGCCTCATCTGTAAACACCGGAACCTTGGCTCTGTGCGGCTGGACCGTTACAAAGTCAAGGGGCTTTTGGGTTTCGGAGTCAACAACTTTGCCGCTGAGGGGGGCGGTTTGGGCAAAGAGATAGAACGCCTTAATGACTAATAAAAAGAGCAGTAAGCTTTTTTTCACAAATAAGGGTTTGGAAGTCGAATATAGTAAAATATAGGTTTTAAGCGTACGTATTTAGGAATTAATCTACTTGAGGTAAAGTAGTACCTGCCAAAGATTTATCCATAGACAATCCAATTCCCTTTTCCCCTACAAGGGGGCTATTATATTTTCCTATAAATCAGAAAAGGCCCCGTGTTGACGAGGCCTTTTCTGATTTATAAAATAGGGTGTTTTACACTTTAAGAACTTGCTGTAGCAGCAGCTTGCATCTTCTGCTTAATTCTAAATCTTCTGTAGTGACTAGTTTTTGGTCTAATGCTTTTTGCAGCGTTTCTATGCACTCGCTCTTTAAGTCAACGTCCTTCTGTACCCTAGCCAAGTCAAAGTAATACAGCAAATTAGAAGGGTCTAGATCAATGGCCTTAGAAATAGCACTGAGCGCATCCTGGTTAGAGGCAATAGGCAGTGTGCCAGAGGACATTAAAAATTTACTGGCAGCTTTCTCAGCTATGGTCAAATTAGCCACTTTGTAGCTCCAACGGCCTTGCAAGTGCCAGGCGCCCGCGTGTTTGTCATCAATGGCCAAGGTTCTGTCAATATATCTCTTGGAGGTAACTAGATATAGCAACCTGTCCTTAAAACCGCTCACTTGCGACATGCTTCCTAAAGCTAAAGCACGCACATAGTTCGCTTCTGCTTTGGTGCTGTCTACCCCTATGGCTCTTGAAGAAAGTGAAAGAGCTTTTTCAAAATATTGCCCTTTGCGGGTATCATCATCAAATCTTCCGCCAATACGCGTACTTAAAACAGATGCTTTACAAAGTGCTTCTTGGTGATTAGGCTGTTCTTTAATAAGCTGTTCAAATTTTTCAAGGGCTTCTGCGTCTTTAAATTCTTTGAACAGCTGGTTTGCTTCCCATAAAAGCTGATCCGAGCCTACACCGCCCGCAAAGGCGTGTAGGCTCGGAAGACTTACAAATAGTATAAGTAGATAGAAGTACCTGGTAATGTTTGTCATGATCCTCTCAGATTCGTGGGTCCAACAAAAGGTAATCTACAGCTTTTCTTTGAAATTTCCTAAAAGAGATTCAATTGCTTTTTCTCCTTTTTAGGTGGCTTTTGTAGATCCTCCGTTTGTCCACTTTCTACGGGCAACTCCTTTACAGGTTGTGTAGGCAAAATATCAAAGTTTATTTCCGCTCCAGATTCATATCCTGAGGATATTTTTTCAGCTAATTTTGGCTCTACCTTTACAGCTTTTATTGCTTTAGTACCATTCTTAGGTTTCACCACCTCCATTTTTTCATCTTTGGCAATGGTTACCCCAAAGATTTTAAAGTAGTTGAGCTTATTTCCCATGGCGCGCCAGCCTTTCACATCAATGAATTCATTCAGAAGCAATACCTCAGATTCCTTCTCTGACTTTTTATCCCGCTGGAATTTAATTTCAGCCTTAGGTTCTGCTGCTACTGAGGCAGCCAACAATTTAGAGCCTTTAGACTCACTGATGAAAGTAAAGCGTTTGCCAACCGTAGTAGTCTCAATTAAGAACCGCTTCACATAGGTCACCTTGGTCTCCCCTTCAGTGTACAATGCAGATACCACCAACTCTGGCGAGAACTTATGAATGGCTTCTATGTTGGCCACATCATAATGGTTGGTCAAGTCAAAGGACGTCAACTCATAAGACCCGTCTTTGAACAAGACCAAAATGGTATCCTCTGTATTGAAGCTACCCAAGTAACGACCACGGCTCTCCGTGTTCAAACGACCAATCACTTCATCATAATAGATTTCACGTCCTCCGCGGGTAGATTCACCCAGCGCTTTCTGCGTTACCTTTTTGATAGGGTACTTAGTCACAATATTTCCTTGTGAGCCTTTGCCTTTGATCAACAACTCTGCAAAATCAAAGTCAAACTGCTTCACGCGAGCCGTGCTGGCCGGCTGCAACTGAATGCTCACCAACTCAGACTCAGAGTTAGGGTTGGCCGTGAGGTAGATAATCTTAGAATTTTTCTCGCCTTTGGTTAAGTCATACTCCTTGTCTCTGGTGATGGACGTCACGGCAAAACGCTTGGCATAGGCCACGCCCGTTTTTCCATCCACATAGATCATGTTGTAGACCATGTGCTCATCGTTCTTGTTATACACGGCGGTATACAAGATGTCCTTGCCCACAAAGGTCTTGTCACTGATCTTGGTTACTACAAACTTGCCGTCTTTGCGTATGGCAATGATGTCGTCCATGTCAGAGCAGTCGGTGACAAACTCGTCTTTCTTGAGACCATAGCCTACAAAGCCGTCTTTGCGGTTCACGTACAGCTTCTGGTTGGCAATGGCCACCTTTTGGGCAGACACTACGTCAAAGGTTCTGATTTGGGTTTTGCGCTCCTTGCCTTTGCCATATTTGGCAAATAGACCTTCAAAATAGCTGATGGCGTAACGGGTAAGGTTGGCCAGGTTGTCTGCCACCTCAGCCATTTCATCCTCCAGCTTCTTGATAAACTCGTCTGCCTTGAATGCGTCAAACTTAGAGATACGCTTGATCTTTATCTCCGTTAGGCGGATGATATCTTCTTGCGTTACCTCGCGGCGAAGGATGGGTTTGTATGGATCTAAACCTCTGTCAATGGCCTCTAATACCGCTTCCCAGGTTTCACACTCTTCAATGTCACGGTAGATGCGGTTCTCAATAAAGATTTTCTCAAGCGAGGACTGGTGCCACTTGTCTTCCAGTTCGCCCATTCTAATCTCCAACTCACGCTCCAGCAACCTCACGGTTTTCAAAGTAGACATGCGCAAGAGCTCATCCACATTCAGGAAGCGAGGCTTGTCTTCAATGATGACGCAAGTATTAGGTGAGATAGAAATCTCGCAGTCTGTAAAGGCATACAGCGCGTCAATAGTCAAGTCAGGTGAAATCCCCGGTGGAATGTGAACCTGAATTTCAACCGCTGCGGCTGTATTATCTACTACCTTCTTGATTTTGATCTTATTGTTCTCGCTGGCCTTGACAATAGACTCCATCAAGGCGGTAGTGGTGGTGCCATAAGGCACATCCTTTATCACCAGCAAGGACTTGTCTACTTTCTCAATAGTTGCTCTCAACCTAATTTTACCACCTCTGCCCCCGCCGTTGTAGTTGGAGAAGTCTGCCATACCACCCGTTGGGAAGTCTGGAAGCAAAGTAGTTTGACGGCCTTTCAAGACATCAATAGAGCCTTTAATCAACTCCCGGAAGTTGTGAGGCATGATCTTGGTAGACAAACCTACCGCAATCCCTTCCACACCCTGTGCCAATAGCAAGGGGAATTTCACCGGCAAAGTCACCGGCTCATTCTTACGGCCATCATAGCTCAGTTGCCACTCAGTAGTTTGTCCATTGAACACTACGTCTAAGGCGAACTTGGTTAGACGGGCCTCAATGTAACGAGGCGCGGCAGCGCTGTCACCCGTGCGCACGTCTCCCCAGTTTCCCTGGGTTTCAATGAGCAGGTCCTTCTGGCCCAGGTTCACAATAGCATCTCCAATAGAGGCATCACCGTGCGGGTGATACTGCATGGTCTGCCCTATCACGTTGGCCACTTTGTTAAAGCGACCATCGTCCATTTCTTTCATGGCGTGCATGATGCGGCGCTGCACGGGCTTGAACCCGTCTTCCAGCGCCGGTACGGCACGCTCCAGAATTACGTAAGAGGCGTAGTCTAGAAACCAGTTCTCGTACAAACCAGAAACCGAGGTAATGTCATGGATGGCCTCATCGCCCTCCAGTTCAGTGCCCAGTTCTAAGTTGTTCTCGTTATCCAATTCTTCGTTAAGCATAAACTTCCTCTACTATATCTTTTTCAATCTTCAAATTCTCAATGATAAACTGCTGGCGCTCTGGCGTGTTCTTTCCCATGAAGTAAGACAGGATTTTCTGGATGTTCTGCTCCGTCTTCCCCATGATCACTGGTTCCAAGCGTATGTTGTCGCCAATGAACTTACCAAACTCCTCTGGCGAGATCTCCCCCAATCCTTTAAAGCGGGTGATCTCAGGGTTCTTGCCTAGCTTGCGCATGGCATTCTGCTTTTCCTGCTCATTGTAGCAGTAAATAGTTTCCTTCTTGTTGCGCACCCTAAACAAAGGCGTCTCCAAGATGTACAAGTGGCCGTTCTTTACCAGGTCAGGGAAGAACTGCAGGAAGAAGGTCATCAAAAGCAACCGGATGTGCATGCCGTCCACGTCTGCATCAGTGGCGACCACCACGCGGTTGTAGCGCAGGCCTTCCAATCCTTCTTCAATATTCAAGGCGTGTTGCAAGAGGTTGAACTCCTCATTCTCATACACCACCTTCTTCTTAAGACCAAAGCAGTTCAAAGGCTTACCCCGCAAGCTGAACACCGCCTCTAACTCCACATTGCGGGACTTGGTGATAGAACCTGACGCTGAGTCACCCTCTGTGATAAACAAAGTAGTCAAGGCCTCTTTCTCCAGGTCTTTGCTTTCAGCGAAGTGGAAACGGCAGTCGCGCAGTTTTTTGTTGTGCAGGTTGGCTTTTTTGGCGCGTTGGTTGGCAAGTTTCTTAATACCGGCCATGTCCTTGCGCTCCCGCTCACTCTGCTCAATTCGTTTTTTAAGCGACTCGGCGACCGTTGGGTTTTTGTGCAGGTAGTTGTCCAGGTGCTCCTTCACGTAATCGTTCACGAAGTTGCGGACAGTGGGTCCTTCGTGCGCTACGTTGATGGACCCTAGCTTGGTCTTAGTCTGGCTTTCAAAGACAGGCTCCTGCACCCGTATAGCCACCGCTGCGACGATAGAGCCTCTGATGTCTGCTGCATCATAGTCCTTCTTATAAAACTCCCGCAGCGTCTTCACCACAGCCTCTCTAAAGGCTGCTAGATGTGTACCGCCTTGCGTAGTGTACTGGCCGTTCACAAAGGAATAATACTCCTCACCGTAGTCATTACCGTGGGTGAGCGCAAACTCAATATCATCCCCCTTCAGGTGGATGATAGGATAGCGCATGCTTTCCTCATCAATCTTGCGGGCCAACAAATCCTTCAACCCATTTTCAGACAGATACTTCTGCCCATTGAAATGGATGGTAAGACCAGCGTTCAGGTAGACGTAGTTCCAGATCTGGTTCTCCAGGAACTCAGGAATGAAATGGTAGTTCTTGAAAATGGTGTCATCTGGCACAAACACTGTGGTGGTACCATTGCGCTGAGTGGTGTCCTGCAAGGCTTCATCATTCACCAACTCACCGCGCTCAAACTCGGCTACTTTGGTTTTGCCATCCCGCACGGACTGTATTCTGAACTGCGAGGACAAAGCATTCACTGCTTTGGTACCTACCCCGTTCAAACCCACCGACTTCTGAAAGGCGCGGCTGTCATACTTACCACCGGTGTTGATCTTGCTTACGCAGTCAATGACCTTGCCCAACGGAATACCGCGGCCGTAGTCCCGCACTACCACTTTATGGTCAGATATTTTTACTTCAATGGTTCGGCCAAACCCCATCATGTGCTCATCAATGGAGTTGTCAATCACCTCTTTCACAAGAATGTAAATTCCGTCGTCGGGTGAAGAACCGTCGCCCAGTTTACCGATGTACATACCCGGACGTAACCGAATGTGTTCACGCCAGTCTAGGGAACGAATGCTATCCTCGTTGTAATTTACGTTAATCTGTTCTGCCATGGGGCAAGCTGCTTTTAGTAGAATTCGGTAAAATAAATGAAAAAATGCGTGTACTTTGCCATGTCTAGGCTCCTGAACCCAATTTTTTCTATCAGTTGGTAAGGCCTAAGATAGGCCATTGGTGGCGCTGAAATTAACAGGCGAGGCACTTACGTATTTTCCCTTTTGTAACCAAATATAGGGCTTTGCAGTTCATTCAAAGAGACATTGAATGCTTATTTTTTTAGCACATTTTAACTTTGACTTATCGTTAACTACTAATTTGTGCTATTATTTTTAGCAATATAACCTCAACGCATTCAGCTTTAAATATTTACTTGAACCCAACCTAGGGCATGGAATTAAAATTACCCTCCTATTTTAAGTACACAGTTATCCTGTTGGGCCTGTTTCTGCTATTGTATTTCATGCAGACATTCAAGTCCATCTTGATTCCGTTGAGCTTTGCCGGTTTGTTTGCCCTACTCCTTTTGCCCATCAGCACACGGTTGGAACGCCAGATGCCTCGGTCCATGGCCACGCTCCTAAGCTTGATTTTAGTGATTCTGGTGGTGGCTTTGATGATCTACTTTTTCTCCATGCAGATCGGGAATTTTACGGCAGAGTTGAACGACATCTCCGCTAAGCTGTCCATCCTGATCTCCAAGATCCAGATGTTTCTATTTAATAAGTTTGGCATCAAACCCACCAACCGCTCAGAATTCATTGAAAAAGCACTGGGCAACATCAGCCAGACGGGTACCGCTTTTGTGGGAAGTACCATTTCCTTGACCACTGGCGCCCTCACTGTCATCACGCTCATCCCCATCTATGTCTTTTGTATGCTGTATTACCGCGACCACTTGCGGCAATTCATCTTCCAATTTATTGCCGTTAGTAAACGTGAAAGCATTCTAAACACCATTGACAATATACAGCAGGTAGTGCAGAGCTACATCTCAGGCTTAGTGATAGTGATAGTGATTGTGTCAATTCTCAACTCCATTGGCTTGATGATCATGGGCATTGAATATGCCATCTTCTTCGGGGCCTTTGCCGCCATTTTGACCATTATTCCTTACATAGGCATCATGCTGGGCGCTGCCTTACCCGCGCTGTATGTGCTAGTGAACACCGGCTCTGTGACCAACATGCTAATTGTGGTGGCCATCTTTGCGTTTGTACAGTTTCTGGAAGGCAATTTCATTACACCCAACGTGGTGGGCTCTAAGGTGAGCATCAACCCGTTTGCGGCCATCATTGCCTTGATCATGGGCGGCGAAATCTGGGGAGCTGCGGGCATGATCTTATCCATCCCGCTCATTGCCATCCTCAAGGTTCTACTAGATCAGTACGCGCCCTTGAAACCATTCGCGTTTTTGCTGGGAGACATTCACCGCGAACCTCGTGAACTAAAACTCCTCAAGAAGCTCAAGCGAAAACGTAAAGAATAGGAAAGTCATTTTTGGGCTCTTTTCTGAAAATCAGGCCAAAAACGGTGCAACTAATTGTATTTCTGACAAGTAAAAGAACAGACGCTCATGCTTCTTAGACATTTGTCTTAAAAGTAAAGAGCAGGTTCAACAATGTTTTACCAAACAGAATACAACTATGAATAACCCAAATGATAAGATTCTTAACACCTTAAATGACCTAGTAGAAACTGCCCGCGACGGTAGAAAAGGATATGAGACGGCCGCCGGTGCGGTAGACAACCCAAGAGTAAAATCAGAGTTGGAAAGACTTGCCCAGCAACGCGCTTCTTTTGTTAGCGAGTTAGAAAGCAAAGCCCAACAGTTAGGCGGAAGCACCTCTAACACCACCACCGTAGAAGGCATTGCCATGGAAGCAGCCGGTGCCGTACACCGCGGTTGGATCAACTTAAAATCAGCTATTGGCGGCAATGACAGCAAGGCCATCTTGTCTGAATGCGAAAACGGCGATGAGGCCGCTTTGAAAGCCTATAGCAACGCCTTGAATGACACTGCATTGCCGATGGATGTGAAAAACATCATCCAGAAACAGCAGCAGGAGATTCAGACCGCTAAACAGACCATTACCAGCCTGAAAAACGGCATTTAAGATTTGGATATAGTACGTCTCCTTTTGAGACAGAAAAAGCAGCCCTGGTGGCTGCTTTTTTTATGACGTTTTCCCGTACATGTTGTAATATCAAGATGAAACGATATTGCCTATTCCTCGGTTATAACTCTAGCGGAAGCACCGCTACCTTACCACCAATCCTTGTTGCGTGTACGCCATCATAGACATAGAAACCACTGGTAGCCAACCCTCAGACGACAGAATCACTGAAATAGCAGTCTTCATCCATGACGGCAACCAGGTGGTAGACCAATATTCTACGCTCATAAACCCAGGAAGGCCCATCCCCTTCTTTATCTCCCAGCTCACGGGCATCACAGATGAGATGGTGCGCGATGCGCCCAAGTTCCATGAGGTGGCCAAAGACATTGTGCAGATCACTGACGGTAAAGTCTTCGTGGCCCATAACGTACGCTTTGACTATTCCTTCCTGAAAAAAGAATTCTCAGACTTGGGGTTTAACTTTCAGCGGAAGACCTTGTGCACCGTGCGCCTTAGCCGGAAATTGATGCCTGGTTTGCCTTCTTATAGTCTGGGAAAGCTTTGCAAAAGCATTGACATTCCCTTGCGTCTGCGTCACCGCGCCATTGGCGACGCTGAGGCGACGGCCGTTCTATTTGACCGCCTTCTAAAAATAGACCAAGCCAAAGTTGACGCCGACCAGGATGACAAATTGGATGGCGGTTCTGCCTTGACCAAGGAGATTAAAACATCGCTGCTGCCACCCAATATCTCTAGAGAAATGGTAGACGCACTGCCCCTGGAGGCGGGTGTGTATTACTTTCATGATGAGAGTGGTGAGATTATCTACGTGGGTAAAAGCAAGAGCATCAGAAAACGGATTATCCAGCATTTTAGCATTGACTTTAAGAGCAAGAAGTCCATTGAGTTCAAGAACCGCATTGCCAGCATCACCTATGAGCGCACGGGCAGCGAGTTGGTGGCCTTGTTATTTGAGTCTGATGAGATTAAGAAGCGCAAACCTTTTTACAACCGTGCCCAACGCCGCAGTGTCTATCATTCGGGTATTTTCACTTACACAGACCAGGACGGTTACCTGCGCATGACCTTTCAGAAGGCCAAAACTGAAATGGCGCCGGTCATCACGCTGGCCAACCAATTCCAGGCCAAGAACTTTTTGTTCAGTCGGGTGGCCAAGTTTAACCTTTGCCAGAAGCTCTGTGATCTGTATAAATCCAATGGGGCTTGTTTTGATTACCAGGTGCACCAGTGCAACGGCGCCTGTATTGGCAAGGAAGCCCCAGAAGAATACAACAAGCGCGTGCAGATGGCCTTAGACGCCTTCAAATATGACCATGACAATTTTGTGGTGATAGGCAAAGGACGGCAGCCAGACGAGAAGTCGGTAGTAGTAGTGGAGAATGGTAGTTACCGGGGCTTCGGGTACGTGGATGAGTCCTTTAGCGCCTCTAGCTTGGAAGATTTTCTGGATGTCATTAAACGTTACAATGACAACAAAGACACCCAGCAGATTTTGAGAGGTTACCTGAGAACCAAACACACGGACAAAGTTCTGATTTTCTAAATTCGTTTTTGGCCTGTTTCCATGAAAACAGGCCAAAAACGAATTTTACTTTAGTGCAACCTGTGCCGCAAGAGCCAACCTTTCCCAGTGAACTCGTCAGCCACTGGGGTGTGCTCTTTGATGTCTATGCCTTTCACCTTGGGGTATTGGTTGCCATCCTCCTCATCCATGATGAGAATCTTTTGACCGGTTGGTTTCCAGGATTCGGTAGCTTTGACCTGGTCCTCGTCTTCACCGCCGTACAGCTTCACTTTGATTTGGTTTTTGCCTTGTCCTTTGACAAGAAACATGTCTTCATCACCTAATCCATAGATAGACAAAGAAGCGGTTTCATGAGGCTTAAACGTTTTTTGATGGATAAGCTGCGTGCTGTCTTTTTTGTGTTGGGCGAAGACCTTTACCGTCAGGTCGCCGTTCTGATGCAACTCAATTTCAAACACATCTTTCTCATCGGTGCCGGGCAGCAGCACCTCCTGATTGATTAGTTTGTAAAAAGCATTCGCGGCTTCGGGTAGGTCGGCTCTCCTTTCTTTTAACTTTTGAGAGAATTCCTGCCCAGACAAAGCCTGTATCTGGGAGGGCCATTGAGCAATAGCTTGGTCAATGGCTTGGTCAGTCAGATTACCTTGCAGTTCTTGCGCCACTTCCTTAAAATCCTGCTCGGTTAGATACGCCAGAAAATAAGCATCCATCCTTCTGGAGCTCTTGGTAAGGCCATTCACATTACTTCTACTAATGGTATGGTCAAAGCTTTGGTAATTAGCTTTGAAGAGCGTGATAATAGACGTGAGCACCCCGTCCTTAAACTTAAAGAAGGCGTGGTCACGGTCTCTGGGAATAGGTTCAAAGATAGTTTGCTTGCCTTGCTTGTGCACGCCCCAGCGCCACTGGTCTTCCCTTCGGCTCCAGTCGCTTACCCACATATCAAATAGCCTGGACCGCAGATAACGCTTGGCATCTACCTGGAATTTAGGATCTTTGATGAGCTGTTCAAAGGCTTTGCTAGAACTGATGACCTCCTTGGCATTCCCGAAGCTTTCTAGCGTTGGCCAGGGGCCTTCTGGTCGCTCTTCCAACAAAGCCAACTGGTTGGCAAACACTCCCTGGAACTCTCCTAAGGCTTTGTCATCTGCTATGTACACCAGTTGTGGGTTGGTGTGGTTGACTTTGGCAGCACTGGCCAAGGCAGGTACCAGAAAGGCCCCGTACGGGTGAATGACACTGGTCTGATCCCGCATCACCGACGCCAGAAAGGTTTTCCGCCAGAACTCTGGCAAGGCGCGCGCCGGGTCTTTGTCAATGGAGCGTAGCACATACTCCTTCCCCTCCTTATCCTTCAGCCGAAGGGTTCTGGTCTGGAAGCTTCCGCCTTGTTCTAAAGGAATTAAGCCGCTGCGCATTTGGTCCAAGCGCAATACGGGTACTTGCACAGGCTCTGCCCACACCTTGCGGTAGTGCTTTCCCCACCAAAATCTATGAAACGGGTTTTTTAGATAGTGCGCGGCAGCCGCCACCACAATGGTAGAGTCTTTGGAAGCTTGAGCCCAAGCGGGAGTTTGACTGCCTAGCGAAAGAGTTAGGACAATGCCTATAAAAGTGAACCTAGCCCAGAGCCGGTTTAAAGTAGAAGCCTTTTTCATGAATACGTACTTATACCAGAATCCCTATACACAAGTTTTGCTTCCTTCACTGTAAGCTTGGGTAAAAACCTAAACGCATCTGTATTGTTGGGCATTAGACAACCTTTACGGCCATGGCAAAGTATAGCCATTGGCGAATATTACTAGAATGCTGAAATACCTACTCTTTCTTTTTTTGGTGGGAGCCCTGCTAACGGGGTGTGCCAAGAAAAACTATTTCCAAGAAACAGCGCTGGCAGGCAATGTAGTGCGTACCCCAGGAGCCACTTATGACTCTGCTTTGGTGGTGGCCGGAAAACAATATGATAAAGGCTGGTGGCACCGCCTCTGGTGGGGAAAGCACTACCGCAAGGTGTGGGCCCAACCCGTGACGCTTCCTGTCCTAGACTTAGCCAAAACGCACGGTGGCCTCACTCCAGATGAATTGGGCGGCGGTTTTCAAACCACCAGTCTCACTCTTAAAAACAAAGACGGCCGGCAGTACGCATTACGCTCCGTAGATAAGAACCCAGCTGACATCCTCCCCAAAGGCTTACGCAACACCTTTCTCACCAATATTTTAAGGGACCAGACTTCGGCGGCCCATCCTTTTGGTGCGGCAGTGGTTTCTTCTTTGGCCATCGGGGCTAAGATTCCGCATAGCCATCCTATTTATTTTTATGTGCCTAAGGATGTGAAAGGCCTAGTGGAGAATGTGTCAGAGTTTAGTGACCGCGTTTTTCTGCTAGAGGAAAAATTTGAAGGCAAGGAGTCATTGACAGACTATTTTGGGAAGGCCAAAAACCTGGTCAGTTCTGAGGAGTTTTTGGAAAACAGGTTCACCCAACATGGCCACCTCCCAGACCAAAACGCCTTCGCCAAAGCCCGCTTATTTGATGTACTCATAGGTGATTGGGACCGACACCAGGGCCAGTGGCAGTGGGCTGTTTATGAAAACGGTGATAAGTATACCTATGCCCCTGTTCCCAAAGACCGCGACCAGGCTTTCTTTAAGTTTAGCGACGGCATTGTGCCGTGGTTGGCCAGCAGAAGCTGGGCGCCGCTCAGTAAAATGAAAACCTTCAAGCCAGGCGTCTCCAACGTCAAAGGCTACTTGCAAAACGCCCACTTCATAGACAACCAATGTTTAAATGAAATGACCCTGGAGCAATGGCAAACCCAGGCAAAACAACTGCAAAGCCAATTAACGGATGCAGTCATTGAAAAAGCAGTCTCAGAACTTCCACTGGCAGTTTATAATCTTACCGGCGAAGAAATTACCAGCAACCTTAAATCAAGAAGAGACCAGCTGCCGCAGATAGCGGAACAGATGTACGCCTTGTACGCCCAACATGTATTAGTCCCGGGCACCGACCAAGTGGAAGAATTTGTAGTGGAGCGCCAGGAAGACGGAAAAACCAAGGTGCAGGTGTTTCAAGTACCCGAGGATGACAAGAAAAAGCCCGTCCTCTCCTATGAACGCACGTTTCTGCCCCAAGAAACTAAAAGCATCACCTTGCATGGCTTAGGCGGCAAAGACAATTTCAAGCTCACCGGTAAAGCCAGAAAAGGCATCTTGGTCAACATCTACGGAGGCGTGGCTGAAGATGAGGTCAAAGACGAGTCCTCAGTCAGCGGCGCAAGCAAAAAAACCAGGGTCTATGACACCCGCATCGGCATTGAAGTAGAAGGTGGCAAGGAAACCAAAGTCAAGAAAACCAGAGACGTCTCCATCCACGCCTTTGATCGCGAAGGACTGTAATCACTGGTTTCGTAAGGAAATTTTCCACCAACTGTTGTCGCGGCCTTTGTGATAGCAGGTGAAGCCGTTTTTCTGTAGGATTTTCTCTGAGGCAGTGTTGCCCGTCTCCGTTTCGGCGAGGACGGTTTTAATCTCTGGGCGCGTTTTACACCAAGTCAGCAGCAGGGCAACGGCCTCGGTCATGATGCCTTTGTTCTGGTAATGGTCATAGGTGCCATAGCCAATCTCAATGTGTCCTTCTTCATCTGGCGCGCCCTTAAAACAGAGGTCGCCTACCAGGACATTTTCTTCTTTGAGCACAATGGACCACAGCGTGTAAAAATAAAAGTCTGTAGGGTGGCTGCCCACTAAGGGCAGAAAATGCCGTTCTAAGCCGTCCTTTAGGTCGTGGTTGATGGCTTTGGGAGTATAGCCCACTCCTAGTTGTTTTTCTAAGGATCCGTCGTTCAAAAGATACAAGCTCAGCTGCTCTTTGGTGAGCGGCTGCAGCACAAGGCGCGCGTTTTCAAGAGGAATCATTCCCTAACTTTTTATAAAACTTGAATAGAAAGGGGGAGGTGGCGTACAGTCGTTTTTGGCTTGCTTTCCAGAAAACAAGCCAAAAACGACCAAGTAGAGTTTGCGCTATTTCACTTCTTGCAGCATCTTCATGACAAACTCTTCGGTACGGGTAAGATAGGGATTCTCTTTCTTCTTTTTAGCATCATGCTTGCGCAAATAATCAATCAGCTTGTCTTGCTTAAACAGGTTGACTACCTCTGGGTGAATGTAGTATTTGCTACACACGGTGGGCGTGTTGCCGAGCTCTTTGGCTACCATTTTCACCGCTTCCTTCACAGAGGCTTCCTTCTCAATTTCGGGGTGCTGGTCTAAAACCGTTTCCAGGCATTCTACCATGGTGACCGTGCCGCCCCAAGTCCTGAAGTCCTTGGCCGTAAACTCTTCCTCGCTTAGAGAACGCAGGTACTCATTCACGTCGCCAGATTCCAGGGTCTGTCGGTTGCCTTCCTCGTCATAATATTGGAACAGGTCATACCCCGGTATCTCCTGGCACTGCTTAACCAATCTGGCCAGTCTTCGGTCTTTGATGCTGATCTCATGCTTGATTCCCTTCTTGCCCACAAACTCCAACCGCAGGTGGTCGCCTTCAATGGTGGCGTGGCGGTCGCGCAAGGTGGTCAGCCCGAAGGATTTGTTTTCCTTGGCGTAGGTCTTGTTGCCTATCCTAATAAAAGAATGGTCTAGCAGTTCAACCACAATGGCCAAAATTTTACGCTTCTCCAATTTCTTCAGCCTGAGGTCTTTTTCAACCTGCTCCCTAATACCCGGTAAGGCCTTTGCAAAAGCCATCATGCGGCCAAACTTATTGACGCTCCTGGTCTGCTGCCACTCTGGGTGGTACACGTACTGCTTGCGGCCTTTCACGTCCCGGCCCGTGGCTTGTATGTGCCCATTGGGCGAAGGCGAAATCCAGACATCCGTCCAAGCCGGCGGAATAACCAGTTTTTGCACCCGTTCCAAGGTTTTCTCATCCGTGATCTTTTCGCCTTTGGCAGAGAAGTACTCGGTTTTCTTGCCTTTTGCTTGCCTGGTAATGCCCGGTTTGGTGTCTGGCAGGTAGCGTAAGCCAGCCTGCTGGGCAGAAGCGGCTACGTCAGCGTAAATTTCGGCGTGCGTCAAGGATGTTGCCATAAGGAACCAGTTGAATTTCTACTCTTAAACTGCCTGAGCCCTCAAAAGTTTTGCCTATCGGTTGTAGCCTCATTTCCAGAAAACAAGCCAAAAACGGTTTCTCTCGGCATTCTTCCTGGACCCTACTTCTATCTTTCTTGGGCTCTTTGCGTACATAGGGCACAACCTATATCTTCTTATTCAAACGTACTTGCGCCATGCACCAGAATATTCTTCGGCTTGCCTCCTGCTGCCTTCTAACTTTAGCCTTCTTCACGACCAGCTGCTCCTCAGATAAAAATGGTGACCGCGTCCTATTCGGGATTGACAATGATGTAAAATTGGGAGCCCAGGTGTCTCAGGAAGTAGATTCCACGTACCGCGCCAACGGCCAATTGTTGGATAGAAACTCGGCCAACCCTGGCGTACAACGCGCCTATGTACATTTAGACAAAATGGTGGCCCGTTTGCTGGCCTCAGGCGCCGTTAGCTACAAGGACGAATTTGCCTGGGATGTGAAAATCATCAATGACCCCGAAAACCTAAACGCCTTTGCCACACCTGGCGGTCATATTTATGTCTTTACCGGCCTCATCAAGTACCTGGACACCGAGGACCAGTTGGCTGGGGTATTGGGCCATGAGATTGCCCACGCAGATCAGCGTCATACGGTCAAACAACTGCAGAAACAATACGGCATCAATTTTTTGCTATCCTTGGTCTTGAATGAAAGCTCTGGTGAAATGCAACAGATAGCTGGACAGGTGGCGGGTAGATTAGCCGGGCTTAAATTCAGCCGGGACTATGAGCGCGAGTCTGATGATTATTCTGTCAAATACCTGGCTGCCACCAAGTACTACGCCTGTGATGGAGCGGCTGGCTTCTTCCAGAAAATGCAATCCCTGGCGCAGAGTGGCAACATTCCAGAGTTTATCAGCACCCACCCTAATCCAGACAACCGCATTGCAGAGATACAGGCCCGCGCCAAAGAAGCAGGTTGCAGCACTACGCCTAAGGCAAAGGCCAATTACAACCAGTTTAAACGAGACTTGGGATTGCTATAGTTTCTACTTCGTTTTGGGCCTGTTTTCTAGAAATCAGGCCCAAAACGAACGTCCTTACCTCTCTTATAGTAACAGAAATATCTTTACCATTCGCTGTTGCGTACCTCTTTCAACTATCAACCAGACACGTGCCCTTATGCTAGATTGGAAAAAATCCCTCAGTAGCTATTTACAAAAAACAGACGATTCCCTGGATAATTTGATGCAGCGCCTGCGCAATAGCCTGGATCTGTATAAGCCTTTGCATATTGTACCTTACAGAAGCTACGGCACCGTAAACCGCCTTTATTTGAAAGGGCGCGTGCTGGCCAACAAAGGCGTTACGGCTGCAGAAGACAATGACACCCTCTGGAAGAACCTGGAGAACATGTACCGCCGTTTTGAAAGTGACGAAGTGCGGGATGCCACCATCAAGGTGAATTTCCAGGAGCAGGAATACACCATCTCAACTGACCGCGAAGGGTATTTTATGCTAAACCTGGAGCCGAAGACGCCTCTGCAACTGGAGGATATCTGGCATGAGATGGAAGTAGAGTTGCACGCTGCCAACGTAGCTTCCTTTGAGCCTGGTGTCATGGCCAAAGCCCACGTGCTGGTGCCGCCGCCAGACGCCGAATACGGCATCATCTCAGACATTGATGACACCATTGTGCTAACCTCTGCCACAGACGTGATGATGATGTCAAAGCACGTGTTCATGAACAATGCCCGCACGCGGCTACCGTTTGCCGGAGTTTCTGTCTTTTACCGTTCCTTGCAACTAGGTAAAAACGGCAAGCGCAACAATCCTTTCTTTTATGTGAGCAGCAGCCCCTGGAACATGTATGACCTGTTGCATGATTTCCTGGACATCAATGACATTCCGGCGGGGCCTTTATTGTTGCGCGATTTTGGCCTGATGCAGAACAAGTTCTTTGGCAGTGACCACATGAGCCACAAGTTCAAGGAGATACAGAACATCCTGCTCACCTATCCGCACCTCAACTTTGTTTTAATTGGCGATAGTGGTCAGCAGGACGCCCCCATTTACAAGGAAGTGATTAAAGAGTTTCCGGGCAGAATCATTTGCGTGTACATACGGGATGTTGAGTTGCCAGAGCGTGCCGAGATTGTAAACGTGATCACGGAAGAATTGAAAGGCACCGTGGATATGATCTTAGTCAAAGACACCGCCGCTGCTGCCAAGCACGCGGCAGACACGGGTCTTATCTTCCAAGAAGAAATACAGAAAGTGGAAGAGCAGAAAGACATTGACACCAGTGATGCGCCCGGTACCTCCACCACGCAAACCCCTGCCCCTGTCAGCAAAGACACCCGGGGAATCAAAGGTTAAGAAATCACATAATGAAAAACTGCCTCGTTTTTGGCCTGTTTTTTAGAAATCAAGGCAAAAACGAGGCAGTTTTATTTCAAGCTATTTGGTAAATGAAAGCCTGAAAAATGAATAAATGGCTCCTTCCCTTTCATATCGTTAGAAACCACAACTAGTACAGAAGCCTAGGTAGTTAACTAGAATGGTCAGCAATAATTTTCCATTGGCCATTGATTTTTTTGAATACCAAAGAAAAGTGGCCACCCACATCTCCAATGGTTCTGGTCAAGTGCCATTTGCCCACCACAAAAAGCGTTTCGGGGCTAAGGACATCTGTTTTAAGTAAGGTAAACTTCAGTTGCCCCATGGCGTCTTTGTTGGGATAGCCTTTCTGATAATTCTCCAAGGTTTTCTGCCATCCATAGGTAGGTCCGCTTTTGCCGATGAATACAAGTGAGTCAGACTTCCAGTAATGAGCCATAAAGCCTTCCAAATCGCCGCGGTTCCAGGCTTGGCTTTGGTCATCCATGATGCGTTGAATCTCTGGCTGCACTGTAGAAACGGAGGGCACTTTTGTAGTACAGAAACTCAGGCTAAAGCACAGTAGCAAGCCAAGAGACGTCAGGGTAAGACGGGAGCGCATTATTTTTTCCATTGGAGCCATTTATTAATGTATTCGGTACCTCCTAACCTGCCCATGTTGCGCACAATGCGCCGGCGGTTGCGCAGCATGTACCCGTTAGGATTTGCCACCGAGTATTTGATGGGGTTGGGCAAGGAGGCGGCAATCAAAGCGGCTTGTTGTCTGCCTATTTTTTCTGGGGTGGTGTTGTAGAATTTCTGGCAGGCTGCGTGCACACCAAAGACATGGTCCCCCATTTCGGCTATGTTCAAGTAGACTTCCATGATGCGTTCCTTTCCCCAGAGCACTTCAATGAGAAAGGTAAAGTACATCTCCACGCCTTTGCGCAGATAGCTACGGCCGTGCCAAAGAAAGACGTTTTTGGCTACCTGCTGGCTAATGGTGCTGCCGCCTACCGTTTTCTTGCTGTTGATGTTGGTCTCAAACGCCTTTTTTATGGCTTTGAAATCAAAACCGTTGTGGGTGAGGTAGAGTTGGTCCTCGGCGGCAATGACAGCCAAAGGCAGCTGCATGGACATCTCCTCCAGTTCCACGAACTTGTATTGTATTTCTTCAGTCTTTTGCGTTTTTGGGGCTGGTTCTGAGCGCTTTGAGAGCATGTACAGCGTAACAGGCGGATCAATCCATCTATAGGCTAGTACCCACAAGACAGTCACCAGAAAAAGCGTGATGCATAGCTTCAAGAAAAGCCATCGGGCGTCTGCCCACGTAAACGACGAAGTGCTTTGGTTTTTAGCCATGGTACCTGTACGCCAAATAGCGTTTCTGTAGAGGATATATCAGACAAAAATAAAGAATTAGTATGAGCTTGCAGGGAGTCTTCTTAAATTAGTACACAGAAGCGGTAACCAACCTAGACCATGAGTAGATTCCTCCCATTGTTTCCATTGAACATTGTCGTTTTTCCGGGGGAAAAATTGAATCTGCACATCTTTGAACACCGCTACCGCCAACTGGTCACAGAATGCCAGGCCAATGACACCACCTTCGGGATACCGGTGTACCTGGAGAAAGGCGTTGCCGACTACGGCACCGAAATTAAAATCCTAAGCATAGAGAAGAAATATCCGGGCGGTGAAATGGACATTAAAACCAGAGGCATGGGTATTTTCAAGATCAAGCACTTTCACAAACAAATGCCAGGACGCCTGTATGCCGGTGGCGAGGTAGAGGAAGTGCCTTTGCAATTGGAAGAGGTGCCTGTTAAACGTCAGAAAATTGAGGAGCTCCTCAAAAAGCTTTACCACGCGCTGGGCTTGCAATCCTTGATGCTGACCCTGGCCCCGGACTTTAAGTCTTTTGACATTGCGCATCATTTGGGCCTGTCCATTGAGCAGGAATACCAACTATTGATCTGCCCTACGGAGGAGGAGCGGTTTGACATGATCCTGGACCACCTCACCAATATTCTACCCATCATCCTGGAGACCGAGCAATTAAAAGAACGCGTTAAGCTGAACGGGCACTTTAAACACTTGCTTCCGCCTAACTTTTAAAAGCGCTAGCGAGTACACTGTAAGAAGATACCTTGCTACGTGCCATGCCCTACTACCTTGTGCTTATTCTATTTCTTGCTGCTACTGCCATCTGGTTACTCCGGTCCTACTGGCGGGAGCGCAAATACAGAAAAAAGCCCTTCTACACCTTGACAGACATAGGCTGGCGCACGCAACAGGCCCCACCTGCTCAAGAGAGAATCCATTCCATTGCCTTGGTTGGAGACATTGGCAACGCTGGGTCTGTGAATGATGATCCGGTCCTTAAAACCCTTGACGTCTGGCTGAAGGAGGTAAGCAACATTCCTAGCACTGCCGTTTTTTTAGGGGATAATGTCTACCCAGTGGGCCTTCCTCCTGAAGGTCATCGCCACCATGCCCCGGCAGTATTAAAGCTCACCCATCAATTAGAGCTCTTAAAGGCCTATCCCACCCAGGCCATTTATCTAGGGGGCAACCATGACTGGAACAAAGGCAGAAAAGATGGTCACTCCTACCTCCTGCGCCAGCAGAAATTTGTCCTAGATTTTTTACAAGATGAAGAAGCCTATCTGCCTAAGGATGGCTGTCTGGGACCCGTCACCAGGGAAATCAACGAACAGCTTTTACTGGTCATTATTAACTCGCAGTGGTGGGTGCAAAGAGGGTTTAGGCCGTTGGGCAAGAAGTTTGGCTGCTCCTTAGAACTGCCTAGTGATTTCTTTAAACAGCTAGAGGAAATTTTGGGTGCTAACCGCCATCGCATGGTGGTCATTTGTGGTCATCATCCCTTGTACAGCAATGCCTTGCACGCGGGTAATTTTACCGTGAAACAGCATCTGTTCCCATTGACTTTTGTGCACAAGCGGGCCATGATACCACTGCCCATTTCTGGGACCTTATACCAGCTCTACCGCAAATATGTGGGCGCTGCCGAGGATATGTCCTACCCGCCGTTCAGGAGGTTTAGAAAAAAGCTTTTAAAGGTGCTGCATAAATACCCAGGCTTTTTTTACGTGGCAGGCCATGACCACAACCTACAGTACTTTAAAGTGAAAGGCAGCCATTTTGCCGTGAGTGGAGCCGGTAGCAAGACCAACTTTGTGGCTAAAGGCGGACGCGCATCATTTACCCATGAGAACAAGGGCTTTATGGTGCTGGACCAATACCAGAACGGTGATGTGTGGCTTAGGGTATTAGAGCCCGCCCTAACGGGAGATGAACCGATTTTAGCCTACCACAAGCGCATTTATCAGGCTACGCACTCTCCTGCTCAATAGGGTTGGGCAATAATACATTTAACGTGCGTGGCTGCACCTTAATGGTAAGCTGCTTGACTGGTTCTATGGGTTCTCCGTCTATCTGAATTTGGGCATCGTCCAAGTTTTCTATGATGACTTCCTGGCAGCTAAACCGTTGGGTATACACAGATTCATCAATGCTGTCTGTGTACAGGCGGTAAAGAATACCCAAGCTGGAGGTTTTTGGAAAAGGCTCCATGACGCAAACTTCAAAACAGCCATCATTTATAATCCCATTAGGGTTAATGGCAGCATTGCTCCCGAAGGCTTTTGCATTGGTAACCGTTACCATAAACGCCTCTCCCTCAAACAGCACCTGCCCTTTTGATTTGATGATGTACCTATGGGTAGTATATCCCATGAATTCTTGCATGGCAATCCAGGCATAGGCACCGGGACCACGGGTTTCTCCTTCACAGAATCGTTTTACCACCAGGGCATTAAAGCCCATGTCACAGATATGGATGGATACTTCGCCATTCACGTCTAAGGTGTCAATGGCTTTGACCCGGTTATCTACCAAGACCTGCAAGGCCTCCTCAAATGTCTGCGGAATATCTAAATCTTTAGACAACCCGTTGCCTGAACCCTGCGGAATAATGGCTAAGGCAATTTTAGTATTGATGATCTGTTTGGCCACTAAACTAACCGTGCCGTCTCCACCCACGGCTACCACGGCTTCTGGCTTAAAGGAATTTATCTTTTCCTTAAGCTTTTCCTCATCCTGTTCACCCGTGGTTTTATAAAACTCAGCTGAAATCTTCTGGTTAAGGCAGAAGCCCTTCAAGGTTTCTTCCAGATCCTGTTTATCTATGTCTCCAGAAATGGGGTTTACTACAAATAATATCTTCTTCATTTTGCTGGGAAACGGTACAGATTAAGAACGCCGTTTTTGGCCTGTTTTCTGGAAAAGAGGCCAAAAACGGATTTGAATTTATTGAGTGAAACCGAAAAGTACGCCATTGGCAAATTATTCATTGATGGTCTGTTCTGTTTCGGGTAATAAGTTGCTTTAAAAGACCCGCTGTAATAAATGTCTGCCCGAAAGGCAAAGCAAAAGCATCCGTTTGTAAACCTAAGTCGAATTCCTCATCAGTGGTTATGCCTTTATGCTGAATCACGCCGGTTATTGGATACTATAGTCTGTTTCACCCATAAATACCCAAAAAAAACATGTCAATCAGGATATCAATGTCATATCTAAATAGAGCTTATCATTTTAGGAATTTATTAAGGGAGAACGCTTATTCTACCTTCTTAGCTGATTGATGCTATGAACGCATACTCCTCAGATGAACGGGTTTCTGGAAGGTTGGTTACGTATTTACCGCAAGGGTCCTTTCTAAAATAATTAAAGCATATAGCATACTTTCTATATCATTTTTATTGCACATACGTAAGAAGCCAAAGAAGCTGTCTAAATGCTTCCATTCACTAAACAATGAAACTATGAACCTGAAAAGAACTTTCGGCGCAATCTTGACAATCCTAGGGATTGTAGGCGTTATATGGGGTGCTTATGCCTTTTTAGCTGGCGGAGGATCTGTAGGAGATGTATCTGTCAATAAATTCTCTGCGGCGGTTCCCTTTGTAGTAGGATTGATTTTCTTCTTTACCGGTATTAGCTTGGTAAAGGCCACCAAAGACCACGCATAGGGTTTACCCTTCTATAAACTAAAAGAGGCCGGTTCTGTACAGAACCGGCCTCTTTTAGTTTATACCCTTACACAGGTACTTCTTTATTTGCTAAGCATTTCTGCCTGTCTCTGCATGATTTGAGCTTCAAAGCTTTTGATGGCTTTATCTGGGCTAAGGAAAGCTGACTGGTAATTGGCATGGGCCGCATCAATGTATAGGCACGTGCCATCTTTGATTAACTGCACCACTTGCGCGTTGATGTCTGGCGGCAAGGCCGGGCAACCGTGGCTTCTGCCAAGTCTACCATGTTGCTTTACAAACGACTCACTCACATAGTCAGCTGCATGTACTACAATAGCCCGCTGATAGGCGTTGGTATTGTGGTTTCTATCTAATCCTTCCATTTTCAAGGAAAGTCCGTGTTTGCCAGTATACGTGCTTTTGGTAACATAGAAACCTAGGCTGCTCATATGTGAATTCTCTACGTTTGAGAACTTAACGGCTCTGTCATCTCCAGAACCTCTACCATGGGCTACCAGGCTATGGTACAACACCTTCTTTTTGTTTAGGTCAATGATCCAAAGACGCTTCTCGCGGCTTGGTTTGCCAAAATCAATCACCGTTAACAGGTTCTTGTTTTTGTTAAGCTTGCCCAGGTCTTTCAGGTTATAATACCCTACAGCGGCTCTCTTAAAAACATCAAAGCTAAGGTCAGCTTGTTTTAGGTCAGCATCATCATAGAGTTCTTCCAGGAATTTATCAAAAGAGGCATCTTTCTTACCATCTGCCGCAACAGAGGCCTTTACTACCGGGGCAGTAGCAGGAATTCCTCTATATTTTGAAGGATCACTGGTAGCAGGAGAAACGAAAGATAAAATTGACAGAGACGCAAGTGCAAGAATTATTCTATTCATACCTAAATTCTTTCCAAATTTCGACCTTATAACCAAATAGCTCCCTACTTTTGTTCCGTTTTGTCAAATATAAGTCTATTTCTTTCTGTTCTAAAGAAGGAGAAGTTATACCTCAAGAATTATTGTAAGCCTACTTAATCAAGTACCAAATGGATGTTAAAATATTTCTACGTATTGCTAAACAGGTAGTTATGGCTCTCATGGTAACAGCAGCACTAACAGCCTGTTCTTCCAGCGCCAAGGAGTTTAATTTTGATGACAAATCCTGGAAAAACGATTTGAACGGCTGCAAAGGTGATCGTGTCAAACTAACCCCGCAAGTAGAAACCTTCAGGATGAAATTGCTTACCAGAAAGGAATATGTAATACGCGGATTGTTTGGAAAGCCAGACGCCGAAGAATTGCTGGAGCGCAGTCAAAAGATCTACATCTACTATATCTCGCCGGGTCCTAAGTGCGCTAATGGCAACAAAGACGGCCAGAATCAAAAAGCCTTGTCTGTGAGGTTTGACGCCTTAGGCAAAGTGCGCGAGATTATGCTCCACGACACGTATTAACGGGCAAAAAGAAGGCCGCCCCATTAATGGGGCGGCTTTCTAGGCAAGCGTCAAATGTTAGTTTTTCACTTTCTTTTTAGCAGTGTCTGTTTTGGTTTTCACCTTGTCAGACTCAATTTTAGTTTTACCGGCGGCAGTTTTTATTTTCGTCTCGTTTTCAGATGACTTGTAGCGGACAGAGTCAGTTTTAAGTTTCTCTACTCCGTTCTTCACTTTCATTTCGCCAGAGGCAGATTCCATTTTCATTTTATCTGACTCAATCTTGGTTTTGTTGTCGCCGTCTTCAATCTTCAACTTGCCGTCCTCAGATTTTACTTTACGGTCGCCCTCTTTGATCTTTTGCTCACCAGGCTTCATTTTTTGCTCCATGTCACCTTTCTTGTATTTAGTGACATTGCCTTTGGTGGTTGAATCTGAGGTAACTACCGCTCCCATATTGGTGCTAGTAGACGAGGTTGTTGAAGTGGTAGTGGAAAGGTTAGAACCAGTAGCGCCATCTGCAGGAACAGTGCTGGTGCTTGCCGGACGTCGTCCCATTTCTATATAAGCCGTGAATTGCTCAGGAGATAGAATGGCCGCAAACTCTTCATCTAGTTGAGAATCGATTTCTCTGATTTTAGCATCGCGCATCTGTGCATCATTGGAATACATGCGCTCTACTTCTGAGTAACGGTCAATTCTGGTTTGGTTTAGAGACTTGATTTTGATGTACTGGCCTTCGTTCAATTTAAGGTCATTGTACATCTGGCGAGCCATCTCAGTAGCGCTCATAGAGAGTACCGCTCTTGTAGTAGCTGCAGAAGCGGTTAAATTAGTTTGTGCCTGAGCAGAAAACATTGCTCCTACAAACAGGGCGGAAAGTAATAATTTTTTCATGATATTTGACGCTTAGGTTAGAGTTTGGGAAAACAAATCTTGCAGTTTGTTTATATATCCTTTAACGCCCACGCCATTTCAAAGTTATAGGAATTTTACAATTTAGTGATTGCATTATTTAGGCTATTTCAATCACTCAGCTGCCTTTCGTATATGATTTTTCCCACCTTATCACAGTACTTTCTAGCCTACATTAACTCATAATCAAGCCTTTACATTTTTATATAGTTATATTTAGGCTTTACAATACCTTCCCTTTACAATATTTCTAGCCCTCAAGAACCTTCTATATTAGCTTTCAAGACCTTTCTTAATTTGATTTATACTATTGTCATATTATTCACTATTTAGAAAGCACAAAAAAAGCCCGTCCTTTTTAAGATGGGCTTTTAATCTTACTAATAGAATCCTAGGAGTCAGATAGCTTATGATCTGGCCTTTTGAAGAATTGCATTGCAATGTAGCCTACAAAGGTGCCAATCACTACGCCCATCAATAACCAGATAAATGCCACAATCCAGATGCCTTGCTGAACCCCGTACGTGTTGTCTGCCATGTATGGGTAAGAGAAGGCGTTGTCAAATACATAATTAGAGACTACATGGAAGATGATGTAAATGATAGAAGCCACCAGGCCCACCACAAAGCCAACTCCAATGCCTTCTAAATAATTAATGTGCCCGTGTTTGACAGACTTATGATGCTTGATGGCCATGACCACGCCAACCACTAAGATTAGACCTATCAAGAAATGCAGGCCAACATTTTCAATTAAGCCAAGTAGCTTCACCAATACTATGTAGATGATAGCGGCAATACCTGTCAGGAAGCCATAATATGTTCCGGTTCTTTGCACCGTTGTACGACGTTGTTCCATGTTGTAGTTTTATTTTGTGTGGGTTCTTAGTTTAGTGAAGAAGCCGGCTGCGTCTTCTGATTGTGTTATAGATATGATTAATTATATACTTAATATCAGGTGGGCTTGTTGTGATTCAGGGCAATTTTTTAGGATAAGTCCTAAGCGGGGACTCCACTCCTATTAAGGACTGTCCACCCTGAACTGATTTAAGCAATTGATTGTCTGTAAAAAAGACCTTTCTCTTTAAAAGACAGGGCAATGCCGGTCTTTCCGGTTTCTTTTGGTAATTTTGCCACCTATATCCTATATAAGCACACAAACACAGCATGATTAGTACCTCAAACGTTAGTCTTAGATACGGCAAGCGCACTCTTTTTGAAGACGTTACCATTAAGTTCACCCCTGGCAACTGCTACGGCCTTATTGGCGCGAACGGAGCCGGAAAATCTACGTTTCTTAAAATCCTTTCTGGCGAGATAGATCCCAACACAGGAACCGTAGACATTCCATCTAAAATGCGTTTGGCGGTTCTAAAGCAGAACCACTATGAGTATGATGATTTCCCGGTATTGCAGACCGTGATCATGGGCCACAAGCGCCTGTATGAGATCATGAACGAAAAGGACGCCATCTACGCCAAAGAAGACTTCACTGAGGAAGACGGCATCAGGGCCTCTGAATTGGAAGCTGACTTTGCCGACATGGAAGGCTGGAACGCAGAATATGAAGCCGGCGAGTTGCTGAGCGGTCTGGGCATTCAGCCAGACATGCATTACACCTTGATGAAGGATTTGGGCGGTAATGAGAAGATCCGCGTGCTCTTGGCGCAGGCCTTGTTTGGCAACCCAGACATTCTGTTGCTGGATGAGCCTACCAACCACTTGGACGCAGAGTCTATCATGTGGCTGGAAAACTTCTTGGACAATTTCCAAAACACCGTGATTGTAGTAAGTCACGACCGTCACTTCTTGGATGCCGTGTGTACGCATGTGGCCGACATTGATTACGGTAAAATCAAATTATACGCTGGTAACTACTCGTTCTGGTATGAGTCCAGCCAATTGGCCTCTAAGCAACGCACAGACGCCAACCGCAAGACTGAGGACAAGCGCAAAGAACTGCAGGCTTTCATTGCACGTTTCAGCGCGAACGCTTCTAAGTCAAAGCAAGCCACTTCACGTGCTAAACTATTGGAGAAACTGACGTTGGAAGACATTCAGCCTTCTAGCCGTAAGTACCCATACATCCAGTTCAAGCAGGAGCGCGAAGCCGGTAACCAGTTGCTGCAGGTAGACAATATGTCTGTGAGCAATGAAGACGGCGTCTTGTTCAAAAACGTCTCCTTTATGGTGGACAAAAACGACAAGATTGCCGTGATTAGCCGCAATGACCTGGCCGCCACCACCTTCTTCCGGATTATCATGGGTGAGGCCACGCCAGACAAAGGTGAGTTCAAATGGGGCACTACTATCAGTACGGCGTATTTCCCTAAAGACAACAACGAGTTCTTCCAGACAGACTTGAACCTGGTGGACTGGTTGCGTCAGTTCTCAGTAGAGAAAGACGAGAGCTTCATTAGAGGTTTCTTGGGACGCATGTTGTTCTCAGGCGAGGAGTCTCTCAAGAAAGCCAGTGTGTTGTCTGGAGGGGAGAAAGTGCGCTGTATGCTGTCCCGCATGATGTTGCAAAGCGGCAACATGCTGGTGTTGGATGAGCCTACCAACCACTTGGACCTAGAGTCCATCACGGCCTTGAACAACGGCCTGAAAGAATTCCAAGGATCATTGCTGTTCAGCTCTCATGACTTGCAGTTTGTGGACACCATTGCCAACCGAATCATTGAGTTGACGCCAAGCGGTATCATTGACAAGCGCATGAGCTATGATGAGTACCTGACCAATGATGACATCAAGACGGTAAGAGCCCAGATGTACAAAGAGAAATCCATCGCGTAAGGGTACGGCCGTTTTTGGCCTGTTATCCAGAAAATAGCTTAAAGACAAAGGGCGCCTTACAGGGCGCCCTTTGTTTTTATATGGTAGGTCAACAAGCTATCCCCTTATCAGGCGAAGCAATACCAGCACAATGGCAATAACTAACAGCACGTGGATGATTCCGCCCACTGAGTCACCGAATCCTAAAAAGCCAATCAGCCAAAGGATCACCAAAACCACAGCAATGATATACAGCAAATTTCCCATACGCATTTGGTTTGTGCGCTACGCTAAGGCACCGCAGATGTAACAATAACTAGATTTAGGCTCGGCGTATCAAACGAAGAACCACTGCGATCACAGCAATTACTAACAAAATGTGAATGATGCCACCCACTTGATCTCCGAATCCTAAGAATCCGATTAGCCAGATGATTACTAGCACTACCGCGATGATATACAATAGATTTCCCATAGTTTTAGTTGTGTTTAGTTTTTGTTTAGTTTCCTTCCGCCGGTCACACATCACATGTTTCCTTATGGAATTTTTAGCTTGTACGCAACAGTATTCCAAAAGATTTATATAGGCATATAATATGTTTAATTTTTGTGTTTTTTGAAGCAGCCAAATCATTGCAGGGCTTATGAAAATCAATCACTTGGGCACAAGAAGAAAAATCTTAGTTTTGTGACAAGATTCTTACCTACCCTATTCATATATGAACATAGCCGTTATTGGTTCTGGCACTATGGGCAATGGCATTGCCCACGTATTTGCGCAGAACTCCTTCCAAGTTTCCCTCATTGATATTTCTCAAGATTCTTTATCCCGCGCCTTGGCTACCATTGGTAAAAACCTGGACCGCATGGTGACCAAAGGCACCCTAACCGAGGACCAGAAAGCCGAAACCCTTTCCCGCATCACTACTTTCACTGACATGAAAGCCGGCGTGCAGAACGTAGATTTAGTGGTAGAAGCCGCCACGGAGAATGTAGACCTGAAACTAGAGATTTTCCGCAACCTAGATGCCTTCACCAAACCAGAGTGCATTCTGGCCAGCAACACCTCTTCTATCTCCATCACCAAGATTGCGTCCGTGACCCAGCGTCCAGACAAGGTGATTGGCATGCACTTTATGAACCCCGTGCCGGTGATGAAATTGGTGGAGGTAATTAGAGGTTATTCTACCAGTGATGCTGTGACCTCTCAGATTTTGGACCTGTCCAAGCAATTGGGTAAGATTCCGGCAGAGGCCAATGACTACCCAGGCTTTGTGGCCAACCGCATTCTCATGCCGATGATCAATGAGGCCATCTATTCTTTGTTTGAAGGCGTGGCGGGCGTAGAGGAAATTGACACCATCATGAAACTGGGCATGGCCCACCCTATGGGACCGTTGCAACTAGCCGACTTCATTGGTCTGGACGTGTGCCTTTCCATCCTGCGCGTGCTGCATGACGGTTTTGGGAACCCTAAATACGCGCCATGCCCGCTGTTGGTGAACATGGTACAAGCCGGACACAAGGGCGTGAAAAGCGGCCAAGGATTCTATAGCTACACCCACGGCACCAAAGACCTTATTGTGGCAGACGGCTTTAAGAAATAGCCATCAAGAATTGATGATGTAAAAAGAGCCGCTCTACTAATTAGAGCGGCTCTTTGCGTTTTTGGCCTATTTTCTACAAACCAAACCAAAATTGATTCTAAGATTTCTTAATGGCTTAGTTCACTTACTTTCCCAGCCATTATCTCTTAAAACAGAAAGAGCGGGCAAATGCCCGCTCTTTCTGTTTTTTGCCTATTTCCTAAAAGACTGCCCTTAAACGGCTACTTCGTTTTCACGGAGCGCATCGTTCAAAGAAGTCTTCAAATCGGTGCTTTCTTTACGCTGGCCAATGATCAGGGCGCAAGGAACCTGGTAAGAACCCGCCGCGAACTGTTTAGTATAAGATCCTGGAATCACCACGGAACGCGGTGGCACGTAACCTTTGTATTCCTTCGGCTCAGAACCGGTCACGTCAATGATTTTGGTGCTGCCGGTAATGCACACGTTGGCGCCAATCACGGCCTCTTTGCCAATCCGGCAACCTTCTACCAAGATGCTGCGGCTGCCTATGAAGGCGCCGTCCTCAATAATAACCGGAGCGGCTTGAACAGGCTCTAATACACCGCCCAAACCAACGCCGCCGCTCAAGTGCACGTGCTTGCCCACTTGTGCGCAAGATCCAACCGTCGCCCAGGTATCCACCATGGTTCCTTCGTCTACGTAGGCACCAATGTTGGTATAAGACGGCATCAAGATCACGCCTTTAGCTAAATAAGAACCGTAACGGGCCAAGGCATGAGGCACTACGCGTACGCCCTGCTCGGCAAAGTTGCGCTTTAATGGAATCTTGTCATGGAACTCAAACGGACCGGCCTCAATGGTTTCCATGGTCTGGATTGGGAAGTACATCAAGACGGCCTTCTTCACCCATTCGTTTACCTGCCAGCCGTCAGTGATGGGCTCGGCTACTCTTATCTGGCCTTTATCTAACAGCTCAATCACGGCTCTAATGGCCTCTTGTGAATTAGACTGCTTCAAGAGCTCCCGGTTCTCCCAGGTAGACTCAATTATTTCTCTTAAATCGTTCATTTGGTATGTGTGAAAGAAATCGTGTACAAAAGTATTAATTTAACGCAATGTTCAGAAAACGAATTCTGCTGGCCTCGCTTTTAAAGCCAGTGAATGACACCCGTATGTATGCCAAACTGGGACTAAGCCTAACCAAGCTAGCGGCCGCAGAGGTGCATATCGTCGGTTTTACTGCCACTGTTCCTGAACAAAGCCCTATCACCTTCCACCCTATTTTTAATTTCAAAAGAATTTCCTGGGGCAGGCTTGCTGCCCAATGGTCCTTCTGGAAACTGCTTAAACAAGTAAATCCCGAGGTGCTGGTGGTGTGCACGCATGAGTTGTTGCCCTTGGCTTGGTTCTACAAGAAAAGGCACGGAGGCAAACTAGTCTATGACATTCAGGAAAACTACCAGCTTAATTTAGAAACCCAACTAGTGTATGGCTCCGTCATGGGGAAATTGCTGGGCAAATTGGTACGGTTTGTTGAGACGTTAATAGCGCCGCAAGTAGACCATTTCCTGTTGGCAGAGGCTTCCTATGCCCAGGAGTTGCCATTTATTGAAAACCGGGGTACCATCCTTCAAAACAAATACAAAGCCCCAGCATCTGTAATTCAATTTGAAAGACAAATTCCCGTGCATTTACATGAGGCAGCTCCCCTTAAGCTTCTGTACTCAGGCACCCTCTCAGAACTTTATGGCGTCCTGCAGGCGATATCATTTGCTGAGCAAATCCATACCATAAATCCATCTACCAGCTTGACCATCATAGGTTATGCCCCCGACACCGGTTTCTTAGAGAAGGTAAGAGCCAGAATCAAAGACCTTGCCTATATACAATTAATTGGCGGCGATCACTTGGTACCCCATTCTCAGATATTACAAATGGAGCGGAATTGCCAGGTGGGCCTCATGCCCTACCAGCCGCACCCCAGCACCTTTGGCTGTGTACCTACCAAGTTGTTTGAGTATCTGGCTAACGGGTTGGTGATCATCGCGCAGCAGAACCGCCTGTGGCAAAACATCCTCCAAGAAAAAGACGCAGGCGTCTGCCTAGATTTCACTGCGCCTATTTCTAAAGAAAATATTGAAGAAATTTTAAACCGCACGTACTACTCTTTAGGCTTACCTAAAGATGTTTATTGGGAAACCGAAGAGGTAGAATTGACTATCATTTTCCAAAACCTCTTACAGTAAACAATAGTTACCTAATTATTTTTTTAGACACACCTAAACTTTAATCTAAATAACTCGTTTATATTTGCACAGCTATGACTAAACAATTGAGAAATTCGCGCATTGCCGGAGTAGGCCATTATGTGCCAGAAAAAGTAGTGAAAAACGCTGACCTGGAAGGTTTGATGGACACTTCAGATGCTTGGATTGTAGAGAGAACAGGTATTCATGAGCGCCGCTATTTTGAGCCTGGTAAAGACACCACCGCCAACATGGGCACCCGGGCAGCGCAACTTGCCATGGAGCGGGCGGGCGTGGAGGCCAAAGACATAGATTTAATCATTTTCGCGACGCTGAGCCCAGATTATTTCTTCCCTGGTCCGGGCGTTTTGATGCAACGTGAACTAGGCTTGACCACCACACCGGCCTTGGATATAAGAAACCAGTGCTCTGGCTTTGTGTATGCGCTTTCTGTGGGCGACCAGTTCATCAAGACCGGCATGTACAACAACGTGCTGGTGGTAGGCTCAGAGATACAGTCGTCTGGTTTGGATTTCACTACCCGCGGTAGAGCCGTGTCGGTTATTTTTGGGGATGGCGCGGGTGCCGCAGTGTTGGTGCCTGAAGAGAACCTGGAAAAAGGCATTCTCTCAACCCATTTGCACGCCCAGGGCGAGTTTGCCGAGGAATTGGCCGCTACCGACCCAAGCAGCAATAAGCCGCAGCGCCTTACGCACGAGATGATTGACGAAGGCACCATTTATCCTTACATGAATGGTAGCACGGTTTTCAAGCACGCCGTAACTCGCTTCCCAGAGGTCATCAATGAGGCCTTGACCCAGAACGGACTTCAGGCCACGGATATTGATTTGCTGGTGCCGCACCAAGCCAACCTGCGCATCACGCAGTTCATCCAGCAGAAGATGGGCTTGCCAGAGGAGAAAGTGATGAGCAACATTCAGAAATACGGAAACACCACCGCAGCCTCTATTCCCATCGCCTTCTCAGAGGCGTTTGAGCAGGGCAAGATAAAGGAGGGCGATTTGATTTGTCTGGCCGCCTTCGGGAGCGGTTTTACCTGGGCATCTGCCTTAATACGTTGGTAAACAACATGTACAGTACCGCCGAAGAAAACTACATTAAAGCCATTTTCAAGTTGTCTGGCAGCGGTGCCCAAGCCGTGAGCACCACAGCGCTGGCGGAGATGCTGGAAACCAAGCCTGCCTCCGTCAGCGACATGCTCCGCAAGCTCAACATCAAGCAGTTGGTGCACTATGAGAAATACCACGGCGCCCAGCTCACCGAGGCCGGCCAGCGCGTGGCCCTTAAAATCATCAGAAAGCACCGACTCTGGGAGACCTTCCTAGTGCAGAAACTCAACTTCACGTGGGACGAGGTACATGAGGTGGCCGAGCAGATGGAACACGTCAAGTCTGAGCTGCTCATCCAGCGGCTGGATGCGTTCCTGGGCCATCCCAAGGTAGATCCGCACGGTGACCCCATCCCCTCTGAGAACGGAGAACTACGCCTGACCCAACAACAGGTGCTGAGCACCCTTGAAGTTGACCAGGAAGGCGTGGTGTGCCGCGTGCAGGATGCCCAACCGGCCTTCCTGCAATACTTGAACCGCGTGGGCATTCAGATTGGCACTCACCTGCAAGTGCTGGATAAGATAGCCTATGATAACTCCCTGGAGATAAGCATAGATAAGAACAAGTCCGTGATTTTATCTTCAGAGGTGCTGGAGAAGATTTTTGTCATTAACCCTTGAGTTGCGTTTTCGCGCTGATTCCATGAAACTAGCCTATAAACGCCTGTCCTCCGTCCTTACTCTGGCCCTGCTCCTGCTGGCCGCCGGTTGCAATCCCAAAGACACCAACGGCGCCAAAGCGCACCAGCAGGGCAAACAGTACATTGTCACCACCACCGGTATCCTGGCAGACGCGGTGGCCAATATTGTAGGAGACGCCGCGGTGGTGGATGCCTTGATGGGCCCGGGCGTGGACCCGCACTTGTACAAAGCCGCCCTAGGCGATTTGCAGACCCTGCGAGAAGCGGATGTCATCATTTACAACGGCCTGCACCTGGAAGGTAAAATGGGCGAAGTGCTGGAGAAACTGGCGCGCCAAAAGACCGTCTGGGCCGCCGCCGAAGGTATTCCGGAAAGCCTGCTTCGCACGCCCCCTGAGTTCAAGGACAGTCATGACCCCCACATCTGGTTTGACGTGCAGCTCTGGCGGCAAGTGACCGAGCACCTTTCTCAGAAGCTGAAAAAATTGGATAGTGCCAACGCGCAAAAGTACGAGCAAAACACCCGGCGCTATTTGGCCCAGCTGGACAGCCTGGACCAGTGGACCGAAAAGGAGATAGCCGCCATCCCGGTGCAACAACGCATTTTGATTACTGCGCATGATGCCTTCGGATACTTTGGCGATGCCTATAAAATTGAGGTGCGGGGCCTGCAGGGGATTTCTACAGTGTCTGAGTTTGGCTTGCAGGATGTCTCATCGTTGGTCAACTTCATTGTGGACCGCAAAGTGAAAGCCATTTTCGTGGAGACCTCGGTTTCGCAGAAATCCATTGAAGCGGTCTTGGCAGGATGCCGGCAGAAAGGACACGCTGTGAAACTTGGCGGAACCCTGTACTCAGACGCATTGGGTAGCCCAGAAAGCGCCGCCGGAACCTACATAGGCATGGTAAAGGCCAATGTTCAGAAAATCTCCAAAGCCTTGAGGTGATATATGAGTGAATGTTTATAAGAATGTCGCAAAGCCGTTTTTAGGCTATTCCCTGGAAAAAAGGCCAAAAACGAGTGATAACTTACCAAGTAGACAAGCCTTTTGGACAAAGTAGCCTCACTACTAGATACCAGCAACCTGATACTACCAAACAAATGATACAACACGTAAATGACCCGGTTCTGGAGGTGCATGACCTCACGGTGAGTTACCAGCGCAAGCCGGTGCTGTGGGATGTAGACTTGACCCTTCCTTCGCAGGCCTTGATTGGCATCATTGGGCCGAATGGGGCGGGAAAATCCACGTTGATTAAAGCCATCATGGGCTTGCTGCCGCTCAACAGCGGGTATGTGCAGTTGTTTGGGCAGTCCTTGGAGGAAGTGCGCCAAAAGGTAAGCTATGTCCCGCAGCGCGAATCGGTGGACTGGGATTTCCCGGCCTCGGCGCTGGATGTGGCCATGATGGGCACCTACGGCAAGTTAGGGCTGTTCAGCAGACCCGGCGCCAAGCAAAAAGCCCAGGCCATGGAAGCTTTGGAGAAAGTGGGCATGCAGGACTTCGCCAACCGGCAAATCTCCCAACTATCGGGCGGTCAGCAGCAGCGCGTGTTTTTATCTCGGGCCCTGGCCCAGAATGCAGACCTGTACCTGATGGATGAGCCGTTTGCCGGAGTGGACATTGCCACGGAGACCGCCATCATTGAGCTTTTGCGCCAGATGCGCGAAGACGGAAAAACGGTAGTGGTGGTGCACCATGATTTGCAATCGGCGCAGGACTATTTTGACTGGGTGATTCTGCTTAACATGCGTTTGGTGGCTTCGGGTCCTACCTCAGAGACCCTTTCCACAGAACTGTTGGAGAAAACCTACGGCGGCCGCTTGACTGAGCTGAGCCGGGTGAGTGAATTGCTGCAGAAAAAGAACTTCCCCATCAGAGAAACCAAACCCGTCAAGAAATGAATACCCTCTGGGAATTTCTAAGCATGCAGGATGCCAACGTGCGGTTTGTCACCATCGGGTCTGTCTTGCTGGCCGCCAGCTCAGCGGTGGTGGGATGCTTTACCGTGCTCCGGAAGCGCGCGCTGGTGGGTGACGCGGTGGCCCACGCGGTGCTGCCGGGTGTCTGCCTGGCCTTTATCTTGACCGGAGAGAAAAACCCGATTGTGCTGCTGATTGGCTCCTTTCTGACGGGCTGGCTATCCTTAATTGTCATAGACGTCATCACGGCTAAGAGCAGAATTAAGGAAGATACGGCCATTGGCTTGGTGCTGTCGGTGTTTTTCGGAATCGGGGTTTTGCTGTTGACGTCCATCCAGCACTCGGGCAATGAAAACCAGAGCGGTCTGGACAAGTTCCTGTTCGGGAGCGCCGCCGCCTTGGTGGGCCAGGATTTATACACGTTTGGAGCGGTGGCCGTCTTGCTTTTATTAAGCGTGGTGTTATTATACAAAGAATTCAAGCTCATCTCCTTTGACATTGCCTACGCCCGCACCATTGGCTTGCAGGTGCGCCGCCTGGAGTTACTGCTCACCACGCTGACTGTGTTGGCGGTGGTGGTAGGCATCCAGTCCGTAGGCGTGGTGTTGATGTCGGCCATGCTCATCACCCCGGCCGCCGCGGCCCGTTTCTGGACCGATAGATTGGACGCCATGGTAATCATTGCCGCCGTGATGAGCGCCGTCTGCGGAGCCGCCGGCGCCTTTGTGTCGTTCACGGCGCCTGCCATGCCCACGGGCCCCTGGATTGTGATGCTCTTGTCCATGCTGGCCATCATTTCCTTTACCCTGGCTCCTAACAAAGGGCTGCTGTCCCGGTACTTGTCCCAGCGCCGGGTACGCCGGCAGATGATGCGCGAGAATATCCTGAAAACACTTTTCCACTTAGGCGAAACCACCGGGGAGTACCAACACAGTTATTCCAAGAAACAGATTCTGGAGCGCCGCCAGTTGCCGCTGTTAAAAATGCAGGCCGAGTTGCAGACCCTCTCCCGCCAAGGCCTGATTGTGAAGAGCAAACAAGGCTGGGCCCTCACTGAGGGCGGCAAGAAAGAGGCCCAGCGGGTGGTGCGTCTGCACCGTCTGTGGGAATTGTACCTGACGCAGTACCTGCAAGTGGCCTCAGACCACGTGCACGAAGACGCTGAATCCATTGAGCACGTGCTTACTCCAGAATTGGAAAAGCGCCTGGAAGAACTCCTGGACTACCCTACCACTGACCCTCACCATACCAAAATTCCGCAAAGCTCATGAACCTGGACGCATTCTGGATTATCCTGACCGGCTCTTTGGTGGCCATCTGTTGCAGCCTGCTGGGCTGCTTCCTTATCCTTCGGCGCATGGCCATGGTGGGCGATGCTATCTCCCACGCGGTGTTGCCCGGCATTGTGCTGGCTTTTCTCTTCAGCGGCTCCCGTGAGGTCTGGACCATGCTCATTGGCGCCGCCGCACTGGGCGTAGCCTGTACCTTTTTAATTGAGTTTCTGCACAAGAAAGCACGCGTACAGTCAGATGCCTCCATTGGGGTCACGTTTACCTGGCTATTTGCCTTGGGCATCATCTTAATTTCTGTCTATGCGGGCAAAGTGGACCTTGACCAGGACTGCGTGCTCTACGGCGAGATTGCCTACGTGCCCCTAGACATCTGGCTCACCGAGGCCGGACAGAACCTGGGGCCGCGCACCGTGTGGCTGATGGGCGGCGTTTTGCTGGTGATTGTCGGGTTTGTGACCGTCTTCTACCGCCAGCTGTATTTAACATCCTTTGACCCGGCCTTCGCGGTGGCCATTGGCATCTCAACCAGTGTATGGTATTACCTGCTCATGGGCGCCGTCTCCCTGACCACCGTGGCCGCCTTTGAGTCGGTGGGGGCTATCTTGGTAGTAGCGTTTCTGGTGGGTCCGCCCGCCACGGCCTACCTTTTAACCGATGACCTGAAGCGGATGCTTATCATTTCTGCGGCGCTGGGCATAGTAGCTTCTATTTTGGGCTTTTATCTGGCGGTTTGGTTGAACGGGTCAGTGGCCGGGGCCATCTCCGTGATTATTGGCCTAGAGTTTCTGCTAGCCTTTGTCCTGTCCCCTAGCCATGGATTGGTCTCACGCAACAGGAAGCTATCCAAAGTGGCAGGCGTTTAGGTTTTTGCGGAAAGGTTTAGGGGGGAACCTCTCCCATACTAAGGCAGAAATTACTGCGTTGAGAAGGAACCGTTTTTGGTCTCTTTTTTGTAAAACAGGTTAAAAACGGCTATACCTTTCACTCCATGTTCCTCCTTTATATTTTGATAAGCGGCTGGCTTTGGCATTCGCCGGAGGCAAAATTACCGGCCTCCCCTACTAAAGTCACCTCGCCGGCCGCGACAATACAATGGTTGACGTTGGAACAGGCGCTGGCCAAAAGCAATGCCAAGCCAAAAAAGATTTTGATTGACGTTTACACAGATTGGTGCGGCTGGTGCAAGAAAATGGACAAGCAAGTCTACCAGGACCCTGCCATTATCGCCAAGCTCAACAAGGACTACTATGTGGTAAAGCTGAACGCCGAACAGCGCCAACCGGTCACCATCAACGGCAGAACCTACCAGTACCTGGAGAAATACAAAGCGCATGAACTGGCGCTGTCCCTCCTCAACGGACAGATGAGCTACCCCTCCACCGTTTTCTTGAATGAGAAACAACAGGTCATGCAACGGGTGCCCGGCTATTACGGTGCCAAGGATTTTATGCAGCTTTTAACGCATATCGCCGCCAATTAATTAGAGGATTCACATTAGTCACCTCTTTTGCTTGACGTTCAGGCATTTACTAGTGCATGCATCCAATTCTGCCGTTTTTAGCCTACTTTTGTGAAAACAGGCTAAAAACGGCTTTTTCCTTATAGAACCTTTTCGCTTTGCTACCTACTTCGCTCGCTAAAGATACCATAATTGCCCTGGCCACGGCGGCTGGGCACGGCGCTATTGCCATCATCCGCTTGTCTGGGCCAGAGGCTATCTCTATTGTGAACGGAGTATTCAAAGGCAAGAATCTGCATAACCAACCGTCGCACACCCTGCATTTTGGGACCATACGGGAGGAGGACAAGATTCTGGATGAGGTGGTTGTTTCCCTGTTTAAGGCCCCGGCCTCCTATACCAAGGAAGACGTGGTGGAAGTATCCTGCCACGGGTCGCCATACATCACAGAACAGTTGTTGAAGCTGTTCCTGCGCAAAGGCGCGCGCCTGGCGGAGCCCGGCGAGTTCACCAAACGAGCCTTCCTGAACGGTCAGTTTGACCTGGCCCAGGCCGAGGCGGTGGCCGACCTCATCGCTTCAGACTCTGCCTTGACCCACCAGGTGGCCATGAAACAGATGCGTGGCGGCTTCTCTCAAGAGATTAAAGCCCTGCGCGTGCAGCTCATCCACTTTGCGTCTATGGTGGAGCTGGAACTGGACTTTAGTGAAGAGGACGTAGAATTTGCCGACCGTAGCGCCCTGCGCAGGCTCATCACCACCTTGCAGCAACTGGTGGCAGATTTGTTGAAGTCCTTTGAAATGGGCAACGTGCTCAAGAACGGGGTGCCCACGGTGATTGCCGGCAAACCGAACGCCGGGAAGTCCACCCTGCTCAACGCCCTCTTGAACGAAGAAAAAGCCATTGTCTCTGACATACCAGGCACCACGCGGGACGTGATTGAGGACGAGGCCCAGGTAGGCGGCATCCGGTTCAGGTTCATAGACACCGCCGGCCTCCGGGAAACCCAGGATACGGTGGAAGCCATTGGCGTGGCCCGCACCAAGGAACAGCTGCAGAAAGCCTCCCTGGTCTTGTACCTCTTTGACGTAACCACTACTACGCCCGCAGAACTCAAGGAAGAAATTGAAGCCCTGCAACTGCCGCAGGTGCCCTACCTTTTGATTGCGAATAAAAAAGACCTCGCCACGCCCGCCCAATTGGAAAGCTTTGCCGGATTTGAGAACCTGGTGTACTTATCGGCGGGGACCAAAGACGGCTTGCGCGAGTTGGAGCAGGCTTTGCTGGAAGTGGTAAACGCCAACGAAGCCCTCACAAGTGACCGTACCATAGTGACCAACCTGCGTCACTTCCAGAGCCTACAAAAAACCGCCACGGCCTTGCAGGAAGTACTGCATGGCCTGGACACCGGCCTAACCGGTGACTGGCTAGCAGCAGACATTAGACGCTGTCTGTTTTACTTAGGAGAGATAACAGGAGACATCACTACAGATGATTTGCTGGACAACATCTTTACCAAGTTCTGCATCGGGAAGTAAGGTGAAAGTGCCTAGCCATTAAAATTACGCAAATCGCAATCTGATTTGGTTCAATGCCATCAACTTCAATTTTAAAGAGACTCAAAATTGAGAATTGCCTTCTCAGAATAAAGAAAACCTGATTACGCCTTTTTCTTTATATATCATTGAAGCAGAGGCCCTTCTTCATATAGCGACCGACTTAGATGGACGAGCCACGTATGCCCGATGGTAATACATGATAGTAAGTTGCTGGCTATCTAACTTACTACTATTCAATACTTACCATTATATAGTTTTCGAGATCCTGAAGAAGACAATCTTCAACTTGTGACAACTTGGCAAGGCAGATTGGTGAAGTATTTACCTCTTGAAAACTTTTTCTGCTTACAACTGTATATCTCTTAAGAATTTAAGGAAGTGATAAACCTTCAAAGTGATTCTGAGAGAAAATTTTGATGGTTGTTGATTAAAAATCTTCATGCCTCTTTTCTTATGAAGAACAGGTCCTTTATATTTTTATTTTCTCCCTGATTTTAAAATATCGAAAGTAATTACTCGACAAATGATTACCTCTCCTTCTACAAGGTATAATTATGCATTCCATCACATTGGGTCAAAAGCAATAATCTTTGATTTTCTTAAGTTAATTTCCCTTACTTTTACCCAACTCTTTTTAATTTAATATAAGGTTTAAAATGAAAAAAATAGGTTTACTAGTATTCAGTATATTCACTATCCAATTGGCTTCTGCTCAGACTATTAAGTTTGGTGATAATGTAAATTTCGGGCTTAAGGCAGGCTTTAATTGGACAAGCATTAATGATGAAAAGAGAGTAGAAGATTCTGGTGTTACACCCAGACCGGGATTTCATGTTGGTGGCTTTACTCATTTTCATCTGAGTGAAAATTGGGCGCTACAACCTGAGTTAATGTATTCAAAAGAAGGAGCTGAATATGAATCAGCAAATTATAATGGAAAAACTGATTTAAACTCGGTTAATCTTCCAATTCTTGTTCAATTTATGATGGGCCCTGGTTTTAGAATTGAGACGGGTCCTCAGTTTGGGTTGTTTACAGGCACCAAATTTGAGAATTCAAACAATGATGAAACTAGAAAAACGGATATCCAAAACGGTAATGTCTCCTGGGCCTTCGGTCTTGGATATTTAACTCAATCTGGATTCGGTGTTGATGTTCGCTATAATATGGGATTATCAAATATTTATCCTAAGGATGTTTATCCTGGCCAGCACGCTCGTACCAGAGCAGGTCAACTGGGATTCTTTTATCAATTTAAATAATCTTAACTTTCAATAGCTGTAACTGGAACCTCACATCGGTGGGGTTCCATTTTTTTATCGCAAAATGTAAGAGCTTGCACAACTATTTGATTATCCCTTGCTGCTGGATGATGTAACGTTTTTTATCAAAATTAAATCTCCTGTTACTTATCCATACCTAGCTAATTCAAGTTTATTTATCTCCATACCAATTCATAAAATTTAGGTAACCATCAATTATGGCAGGTGTAAGAAAATACAAATTCTAAACTTAAACTATAAAGCATTATAACTGCTATACCTGACTTGATACAGACTGACTGGCTATAGCATGAGATAACTCTCTTAATACCTCAAAAACAGGAATGCCTGACCAAGTGGCCAGGCATTCCTGTTTTTGAGGTACTCCTGATAAAAGAGGCAGAAAATGCCGGAGTAGGACTAATGTGTTATGATCAACTTTTCTCTAAGACATTCTCAGGGGCGGTTAAATCTAAGGCTGAACTGAAGCTTTCATAAAAATGGAGAAGCTTTTCTTCCTTTAGTTCTCCTTCTTCTACAATGGCCACCTGAGCACTAGGCAAGTCTTGTAAAGTCCAAGGGGTTTCTTCTAGCTCGGTGACTGGGGCGCTTATTTTTATATCTGTAGTCATGGGTACAATCAAGTGCTGGCATTCAATGGATTACAGGTTAGATAACTCAAAGACTAAACCAAATAGTATGCAAGACGCGCATTTTATTTTTCATTACTTAATGATAAGCCAAAATACTGCCAAAAATATATAGGGGACAAAAACGGAAACTAAAAGGGTAGGGCGTTGATAAGAATAATCACATGACAAGAAAATGGTTTAGACATATTTACCATGTTACCACCACCTTCCCTACTGTTTTTCCGCGCTGGAAAAGATGGATGGCTTCTAGAATCTGCTGATGCGGGAAAGTATGGCCTATGTGCTGGGGCGCGAGGTTCAAGGCTTGTAGTTCCCCTAGGAGTTGGTGCATCAATTGGGTTTGCTCATAGAGGTAAATAAGGTTGAAGCCCATTAGGGATTTGTTTTCGGTGGGCAGGCGCAACGGGTCTATCTTGGGACGTTGCAAGAACTTCCAAATGAGCTTTGGATAGTTGGGCTTAGAACTGTGGCTGGAGAAACTAGCGTTGCCATAAACTACCATACGGCCCATGGGCGCAAGAACCTTCCATCCCTGGGACAGCACTTCGCCTCCAATGCATTCCATGATGAGGTTGAGCGGCTTTTCTCCCAAGGCTTTTTGTAGTTGCGCCTCAAAATCTTTACCCCGCAGAATCACTTGGTCATATGCCTCTTCTTTCTTAAGGAAATCTACTTTATTGGCCTGGCCCACGGTTCCGATGGTGTAGGCCTCCAGTTTTTTGCAGATTCGGTTAGCCAGAATGCCCACACCGCCCGCCGCGCTGTGAATGAGCACGGTCATACCTTTTTGTAGATTCCCCAGTTCCTTAAGAGCGTAATAGGCGGTCAGGCCCTGCACCAGAAACCCCGCACCCTGCTCAAAGCTCCACTCCCTAGGTAAAGGAATCACGTATTTGAAGTTAATATTGATATGAGACACATAGCCTCCAAACCTGGTCACGCCCATCACCCGGTCTCCCACTTGGCAGGTGGTCACGGCCTTGCCCACGGCTATTATTTCGCCCGAAAACTCCAAACCCGGGATAAAGGAACCTTCGGGGGTGGCGCTATACAACCCCTGCATGGCAAAGACATCGGCGAAATTGAGGCCAACGGCGTGTACCTGCACGCAGACCTGATCTGGTTGCGGCGGGCTCAGCGGTTCGGTTTGCAAGGTCAAATGGTCAATGGAACCGGCTTTGGGCATACGGTACACCTGGCGTTCTAGCATAATCTTTTTGCTGAGTTTCTATTCTTAGGCTTCAAAATAAGTTGATATTTACAAAGCTAGAGCACTTATTTCCTTATATGACATTGTCACCTTAATTCAATCATGTTGGCCAGACACCTATTCACAGTTTTCCAATTACCCTAATCTTTCCTTATTGGGAGGCTGCCTTATGTTAGAGTTTCAATTTCTCAAGGGTCTAAAGGCTTTTATTAAATATTCCAATACAAAAAACAGGGCTGAACGAAGCACTAATCGTAACATAAAAATAGTCATCATCCTTAAAGGAACTTCTTGATTTACAGATTCTTTTCTAACCTTCCCCATCCCAAGCCGTTCTACTACTACATACCACACCTGGCCAGCGCACCACCTTTGCGTTATAAGACTAGCTTTACGCATTTCATCGTCTATTTGGCAGACACGGATTCTTTCTTTTCCAAATTATTGCGGTTTTCAGCCTGTCTTTAAGATTTAGCCCTAGCTCCTGTTTTTCAAACCACCGCATTGTTTAAATCATTTTATGAAGTATACCCTCACTATTGCCAGTGCTTCCACAATAGAAGAAGTGGCGGAATATTGGACCTCCCAAGACTACATTCAACTTTTAGAAAAATTCAATTTCCCAGATGCCGCATCGGCTAGTCCAGAATCTTTGGCAGACCTGTTGGCTATGGCCATCACAGATTTTGAACCGAATGAGGCGGCGGCGCTGGTGTTAGACTATAAGCTGGCAGACCACTTAAACGAAGGGCAGATTCAGCAGATATCCAATGACATGCTGTTGGATAAAATTTCAGAAGAGTACCCTGATATTTGCCTGCACGCTCCCTTGTTTCACATTAACCAGTTGCTGTACAAGGCCTTCAATGGCAAATTCCCGAACGCCAAAGCCACGCTCCTCCATTTCACGGCCATACCCCAGGAACCTGCCCAGGACGCTGTGCTCTCTAAAGAGGGCGCTTTGTGCTTATTGAGCCAAGGCCTGTCTGAAAGCAACCTGATTAAACGTCTGTTTAGCGAGCAGATGGCGGGCACGGTGCCTTTCTCAGATGCTGAGTGCATAGTCTGGGACTTGCAGAGCACTGGCATTCACACCTATTCTCTACTTACCTCAGCCTATTGGCTAAGCAATGAAGACGTGGTGGCTCAGGAGTTTGAAGGCGCATATAAACCGGCAGCCATTCCAGCAGAAATTGCATAAAATTTCAGTACAGTGATTTCACTCAATTCATATTAATAAACACAACAGGGGATCTTCACCATTTGCTGGCCCCCTGGTGTACCTAATACATTTAAAACAAAAGATGATGTCAGTAAAAAACAATAAGCAATTCGGTGTATGGTTAGACTCAAGTCAAGCCACCATAGTAGGAAGAAAAGAAGTAGACACTGGTGATTTTGTGGTGCTAGGCCATGCCAAAAACGATGGCCAAGGCAGCAACTCCAATGAGAACGCCGGCAATAATGCCGAGCAAGGATTGCAACAAAAATTCTTCAAGGAGATAGCAGCGTTTATGCAGAATGCTGAGGCTGTGCATGTGACCGGTACTGGCATCACGCAAGAGCAGTTCATTCATTTTCTGGCAGACCAGCCACAGTTCAAAAACGCAGAAGCCAAAGAAAGCACGTCTAACCACATGTCTGATGAGAACCTGGTAAAATACGTTACGGAGCAGTTTAACTAATTAGTACCGCACTCCATAAAAAAAGAGGCTGCCTTTCTAGGGAGCCTCTTTTTTATGCTTCAAAGGTTCGGCGTTTTTGGTCTATTTTCCAGAAATAAGGCCAAAAACGCTTACATATTCTATTTTCAAGATATAAAGGCCTAAACGGTCTTTAAACCGAATGGAAGAACTCTGGGACGTAGCCAACGAGCTACGCGGCGCCGTGGCCGAGAACCAGTACAAAATTACGTCCTCTCCCTGCTGTTTGTGAAGCACCTCTCTGAGCGCTTTGAGATACGCAAACAGGAGATTCAATTATCTTTTCTGGAACCCGCTTCTGAGTATTACAACATAGAAGCCCACCAGCAGAGTGAGGTGCTGGAAGACGAGCTGGAGTACCAGAGTCAAGAACGTGTACCGCCTGCCCAGGGAAGCCACCTGGAACTACCTTCTGCAGAACGCCGTGCAGGACTTTGACCTCATTAAAGAGCTGGTGAAAAAGATACTGGCTGGGGTTAAGAAAAGCGCGGCCCAACCAGACTGGTATAAGAAAGATGACACCAAGGCCCAGCTGCAGCTAGCCGTGAAAAAGGTACAGCGGTTCAAAGTAAAGGCAGACCTGCAGGAGATTTTGGATGAGATTCTGGAGCAGGCAGAGGAACGGTATAAGGTGTGGGCGTTTGAGGTGGCGTAAGAGAATATTTATATAGGCTAATATTTTTGATATTTTATAAGAAAAAGTATATTTAGTGCTTAGGTAGATTAAATGGATGATCCTCATATTCAGGCTTTACATGCGGTTGCCTTCTTTGATTTAGAAATATCCCAGCCTAGAAATAAGATTAGTAGTATTGGGGCATTGTACCAGAAAAAGACTTGGCATGGCACTTCTATTCATGAGTTAGATGTTTTCTGCAAAGAGGCCACCTATTTGTGTGGTCATAATATTCTTTTGCATGATTTGGTGTATTTAAAAAATGCTGGCATAGCAGACTCGTTTTTACAAAAAAACAGTATTGACACTCTTCAACTATCTCCCCTATTCTTTCCTAACAAACCATATCATAGATTAATAAAAGACTACCGTTTAGACAGAGCAGAATTCAACAATCCAGTCTATGATTCTGGACTTGCTAAAGAAGTGTTGGAAGATTGCCTGCAGGCTTGGCTGCAAATGGATGGCTCCATGCAGTACATTTTACAAGGTTTGTTACAACATGACGGAAAATTCAGTGGTTTTTTTAAACTCTTGTTTGGCAATGTACCTCGGGCACCTGATTTCCTGCAGCTAAGTGAAGAAATTTCTGTTTACTTTAATGAAGGTGTCTGTACACATGCAGACTTGTATTCATTGATTTTAGAGAAGCCAGTACAGTTAGCTTATGTACTATCCTTATTAAAAGCCCCCGATACAAGTTCCATCATACCGCCCTGGTTATTACACCAATACCCAGATTTACCATTACTACTTAACCAGCTAAGAGGCACTTCCTGCCATAAAGATGATTGTGCGTACTGTGCTAAGCATAACACACCACAGGCTGGGTTAAAGCGGTACTTTGGGTACCCTGGCTTTAGGAAGTTCAGCGAATCTGAAGAAATACCCCTGCAGCAACAGGTAGTAGAAGCCTCTTTGAAAGGAGAGTCTTTGTTGGCTATTTTTCCTACCGGTGGTGGTAAATCCCTTACGTTTCAATTACCAGCCTTAATGCGGGGCGAAGCAACGCGTGGGTTAACGGTGATCATATCACCGTTACAAGCGCTCATGAAAGACCAGGTAGATGTTCTAAGCCACCGGTTTGATATCACCAATGCGGTGTTTATTAATGGCTTGCTTTCACCGCTGGAAAGGGCTGAAACTATTGCTAAGGTGAGAGAAGGAGGCGCCCAATTGTTATATATAGCCCCTGAGTCTTTACGGTCAAAGACTATTTTGACGTTACTGAAAGGTAGACTAATAGACCGTTTTGTGATAGATGAAGCCCATTGCTTTTCAGCGTGGGGCCAAGACTTTAGGGTAGATTACTTATACATTGGCAGGTTTCTGACAGAACTTGCCGCAGCAAAGAAATTGCCCTCCCCTATTCCAGTATCCTGTTTTACGGCAACTGCTAAACCAGAAGTAATCCAAGACATTCAAAATTACTTTGAACAAAAAGCAGGCATTCATTTAAACATTTATCAGACTTCAGCCACCCGTAAAAACCTCAGCTATTTTGCCACTCCTTCCAGTAGTCCAGACATTAAGTTGCAGAAACTCCAGAATCTACTGCAAACAGTAGAAGAACCTTCTATAGTCTATGTAAGTCGTACCAAAACCGCTGTGAAGGTAGCTGAGGCCCTAAAGAACTCTGGGTTTAGAGCCGCGGCCTATCATGGGCAAATGGAGGTAGATGAGAAGATAAGGACGCAAGACGCGTTTATGCACGGGCATATGAACATCATTGTGGCTACCTCCGCCTTTGGGATGGGCGTAGACAAAGAGAATGTAAAGATGGTGGTGCATTATGATATTTCTGATTCTCTGGAAAACTATCTACAAGAAGCAGGAAGGGCCGGCCGTAAGCCAGATTTGGAGGCACACTGCCATTTACTCTTTGATGAAGAGGATTTAAATGCCCATTTCAACCTACTCAATCAAACCAAAATCACACAAAAAGAAGTAGGCCAGATTTGGAAGGCGGTAAAAGATTTCAAGCGCAAACAATTCTCTAAATCTGCACTAGAGATAGCTAAAAGTGCGGGTTGGGAAACCGACAACCAATACTTGGAAACCCAAGTAAAAGCCGCCATAGCAGCCTTGGAAGATGTAGGTTATCTACGTAGGGAGATGAACTCTCCCCGCATTTTTGCCAACAGTATTTTGGTCAAAAATGTAGAGGCCGCCAATAAAGTTATAAGAGATAATCTTTACAGGTTCCCCGGCAAAGAGGAGGAATACGCCGTTCGTATCTTTCAATACCTAATATCGCGTGACGCAACCCATGCTGACCAACTCTCTGATGATTTGGGTATTGATCATTATATAGTAGTACGTATCCTATTACATTTTAAAGACTTAGGACTTTTAGGTGACACTAAAGACTTAACAGCTTTAATTAACCCTACTAGAAGCAATAAAAATACGGAGCGTTGCTTTAAGCAGAGTACTCAAGTAGAGTATGCCTTGTTGAATGCATTACTACCTACAGAAGATTCTCCTGCTGTTATACAAATTCACCTGCGCGAAATTAATGAGCATTTATTGCAGCATGGCTGCGATGTAAGCTCTATAGAGATTATAAAGAACCTTCTAAACTTTTGGCAGCACCAACACTACATCCAGAAGGAACGGCTAGAAGCACAAACTTTATTTTATCGCATCACTTTTAAAGTGAACCGTGAAAAAATTAGACAAGATTTAAGACATAGAAAGGATTTAGCCAATGGCGTGGTCCGCTGGCTACTTGACCAAAACAATGCTCTGATTGCTAGTAAGCAAAAAAGAGAGGAAGCAGCTTTGGCTTTTTCTATGGTGGAGATGCAGCAGAGTTTGCGAAACGGCCTTTTTCAATTAAATGCAGAGCTAATTGAATATGAACGGGTATTACTTTACTTGCACTTCATTTGTGCTATAAAATTGGAAGGCGGCCTATTTGTGCTTTACAATCCTATGACCATTGTTAAAGTAGAAGAAAACCCTAAAAAGCAGTACACTAAGGAAGATTATGCCAAGTTAGAACGGCACTACGAGAAGAAAACTGAGCAAATCCATATTATGGGCGAATATGCCCGCAAACAATTGCATCAACATGTTGAAGCTCTAAAGTTTGTGGATGATTACTTCCAAATGCCCTATGAACAATTTATACAAAAGCATTTTCAGGGACAAAGAGGAAAATTAAGGAGACCCATCACCGACAAGAAGTTCAAAGAGATATTTGGGGCTTTATCTGAAGAGCAATTAGCAGTGGTAAAAGATAAAACCAGCCCTAATATATTAATAGGCGCTGGACCAGGAAGCGGGAAAACAAGAGTGCTAGTACATAAGGTGGCGGCCTTGTTGATGATGGAGGACATTAAGGCCGACCAATTCTTAATGCTCACCTTTTCCAGGCCTGCTGCTATGGAATTTAAAGAAAGACTACACGGGTTAATAGGTACGGCAGGACACTATGTTGATATATTTACATATCATGGTTTAGCATTCCAGTTATTAGGAAGAATAGGTGATTTAGAGAAATCTGACAGTATTATACAGCAGGCTACGCTGGCCTTACAGCAGGATGAAATAGCCTCAGACAGGATAAAAAGTAAAAGCGTAATTGTAGTAGATGAGTACCAGGATATAAGCCAACAGGAATACGACTTTTTAAAGACGTTAATTGAGGTAGCTGGGGAGGTACGGGTGATTGTTGTAGGGGATGATGACCAGAACATCTATGAATTTAGAGGATCCTCTGTCGCTTTCATGCGCAGCTTCCAAAGAGACAGAGAAGCCAAATCTTATTTTCTTAGCAAAAATTATAGAGCACATGCAAACCTGGTAGAATTTTCAAATCAGTTTTTGTCCTTGTTTGCTTCTGAAAGATTAAAGGCGGGCATGCCTCTATTGCCCCAACAAACTCAATTAGGTCAACTGGTTATTATTAATCATCATCCAGAATCTGACTTGGTACTCCCTCTAGTACAGGATCTTTTAAACCAGGATTTATCAGGTACTACTGCCGTATTGACGCATACTAATGAAGAAGCACTTTTAGTGCAAAGCCTTCTAAGGCAACACCAAATACCAGCCAAGTTAGTGTTAGCACAAGATGGGTACTCGCTTTGCCAGTTATTAGAGCTCAAAATTTTCAGTCATTATATCTATCATGATATTTCAAAGGAAATAGGTTTTATCACTGATGATTCCTGGCTGGCAAATAAGAAAAAGGTAGCACAAGAGTTTGCAACCTCTGCTAATATGGCTCTTGCACTAGAAGTAATTAATGTCTTTGAAAGAGCAAGTGGCAAGCGGCGGTATTGGTCTGACTGGACAGCATATCTACATGAAGCAAAGGCTGAGGATTATCTTTTCCCTGACAGTAACAAAGTATTGGTATCAACCATGCACAAAGCCAAAGGAAAAGAATTTGATCATGTGTATTTACTTCTTAAGAATTTTAAATTAACCACTGAAGCCAGAAAGAGGGTAGTTTATGTAGCTATTACTAGAGCTAAGAAAACGTTACACGTCCACACAGATCAGACCTACTTTAACCAGTTCCCAGTTCAGAACTTGAAGATAGCCACAGATTCTACTATCTATCCTGCTTTAAATGTTATTCAATTAGAATTGGGAATGTCTGACGTGTTTCTGAGTTACTTCCGGAATTTAGATACCCAAAAAGCTGTAAAGAAAGTGCGCTCTGGTAATGCACTAATTGGCAATGAACAAATAGAAGAGGGACTTTCACTTGACGGACAATTCGTAGTGAAATTCTCAAACAAATTTAAAGAACGCTTAAGGCTTGTTAAGCACCAAGGGTACATTTTCAATTCAGCAGAGGTAGCCCATATTGTAGTATGGTACTGCCAAGAAGAAAACAAGGAGTTCCGGATCATTTTGCCGCGCTTAGTATTTACAAGAAGCTGATAAATTCCTCTATATACTACTAAGAAATATAACTTAAGAGATTGCTCAAACCTTTCTCTCCCAGTTCCTGCCACTCTCCTGGTTTCAGATCTCCCAACTCCAAGCGCACCATCCGCACTCGTACTAACCGCTCTACTTCATATCCCAACTTATAGCACATGCGCCTGATTTGGCGGTTAAGGCCTTGGGTTAAAACAATAGAAAAAGACATATCACCCATCTGCTGTACTTGGGCTGGTCTTGTCATTTGGCCCATAATTACCACGCCAGCCGCCAGTTGTGCAAGAGCCTCTGGCGTTAAGGGCTTGTCTACCGTTACCACGTACTCTTTTTCTTGGTGGCTATCAGCGTTGGCTATGCGGTTGTAGAGTTGTCCGTCGTTGGTGAGTAGCATGAGGCCTTCAGACTCTTTGTCCAGGCGCCCTATGGGAAACACGCGTTCTTCCAATCCCAGAGCTTGTTGCAGGTTGTTCGGGATTTGTAGGTTTAACGTAGATTCAACCCCGCGCGGCTTGTAGTAAGCCAGGTAGATAAACTTCTGTGGGGCTTTCAAAACCTGTCCGTCTAAGGTTACCTCCTCTGTAGCCGCCAATGGCTGCTGCAAGGTCCCCTTCCGCCCGTTCACCAGCACCCTCCCTCCCACTATGGCGTGGATGGCTTCTTTGTTGGAAAGCCGCCCTTTCTGCACCACAAAATGCTGGAGGGAGGAGGTTAGGGATTTCATGTGTTGGAACGCTGTTTTTAGAGGCAAGAGACGCCAGGCGGTTTTAGGCAAATATAATATGTAACAACTGCCCTTTCACCAGTTTTTGAACTCAACTGAAACTGGGCGGCAGAAGCTATGGGCCTTAACCCCCAACACTCGTTTTTGGGGTGTTTGCTGGAAAACGGGCCAAAAACGGTGTGCACGCCAACGCTTCTCTAAGGTAACGTGCCCATAAAAAGATTAATCCTTCCTGTTCCCTCTCCTAAAATTTATATATACTTGCAGTCAGCTAAGCGTACGCACATGATTGTAGTAGCTGCCCGCTTCCAATAACAGGGCACGTCCTCTTCCTTATCTCTTGCATCTGCGGTTTCACTTCTAGAAACTTTGCAGCATGACATTGTCTTATCCTGAATTTCTTATTCTATTACAAATGGGTTCTGCTCAAGCAAAGCTGACTGCTTTCATTTCTATTATAAAACAATCTCTGAACGGCGAAGAGCTGGACTACACCGTGGGCAGCATCCGGCGGTCAGTGGTGCTGTTGGCCATACCCATGATGCTGGAGATGATCATGGAATCTGTCTTCGCGCTGGTGGACCTCTATTTTGTGGGGCACCTGCACAACAGTTCCTACGCCATCCAGACCGTGGGGCTCACTGAATCTGTCCTGACTGTCATCTACTCCCTGGCCATTGGGATTAGCATGGCCGCCACCGCCGTGGTGGCCCGCCGCATTGGCGAGAAAGACCCCGAAGCCGCTACCAAGGCCGGCATGCAGGCCATCTTAATCGCCAGCGTGATAACCTTGGCGCTGAGCGTGCTGGGCGTAGTATTCGCGACTAAGATTCTCCTACTGATGGGCGCCTCTGCCGAAGTGGCTCGCGTGGGAACGCCCTTTATGCAGCTCATGATGGGAAGCAGCTTGTTCATTATGTTGCTGTTTTTGATCAACGGTATCTTTAGGGGAGCCGGCAACGCGGCCATTGCCATGAAAAGTCTGTGGGTGGCCAACTTGGCAAATATTATCCTCTGCCCTATTTTCATCAACGGTTTCGGGCCTATCCCGGCCTATGGATTGACGGGTGCGGCCATGGCCACAACGCTGGGCCGCGGACTGGGCGTGGCGTACCAAGTGTATCACCTCATTAAAGGTAACGGTGCCTTGCAGGTGCGGCTGGCGCACTTCGTGCCGGATATGGTTCAGATAAAAGCCTTGGTCCAGATTGCCTCGCCGGCGGTTTTGCAATTTGTGATTGCCTCCTGCAGCTGGATTTTTTTGGCGCAGTTGGTGGCTACCACCGGCGGTGACCACGGCTCTGCCGGGTACCAGACGGCCTTGCGCCTGCTTATGTTCTTCATTCTGCCCGCCTGGGGCCTAAGCAACGCCGCCGCCACGCTGGTAGGCCAGAATCTGGGGGCTAAGCAGATTGACCGCGCCGAGCAGGCCGTCTGGAAAACCGTCAAATACAATGTCATTTTCATGGCCTTTGTGACGATGATCAGCTTAGTGGGCGCCGGGTATTTCGTGGCTTTCTTCACCAATGACGCACAAGTACAGGCGGTGGCCATCCAAGCCATTAGGATCATGAGCGTGGGCTACATCTTCTATGGCATAGGGATGGTACTCATCAATACCTTCAACGGCGCCGGCGACACCTGGACGCCCACCTGGGTGAACCTGGGCGGTTTTTGGGCCTTTCAGATTCCTTTAGCTTATCTGTTGGCAAAGACATTCGGGCTGGGTCCCTTGGGTGTCTTTATTGCCATACCGGTAGCAGAGACCTTTATTACCTTGGTGAGCATTTACCTGTTCAAGCGCGGCAAATGGAAAACCGTAAAGGTGTAGGCTCCACGTGTCCAAGCTTTAGAAATCCGTTTTTGGCCTGTTTTCTTTAAAACAGGCCAAAAACGGATTTCTATTTCGGGCGCTCATAACCAAACAAGTCTTTCTCGTATAGGCAAATAGCTATGAAGTTTCTGCCCTCCCAACTGCTTGCCATCCTCAAGAACCGGCCAGAGCGCCGCAACCTGCAGCTGTTGCTCAAGTTCTCCTTGTTTCTGGTGGCTTTGACGGTGGTGTTCACGTTCTTTTTTCATCTGATCATGCTGCGGGAGGACCGCACTTTCTCTTGGATTACCGGACTGTACTGGACCCTCACGGTCATGTCCACGCTGGGCTTTGGCGATATCACGTTCCATAGTGACATGGGCCGGCTTTTCTCTATTCTAGTCCTTAGCTCAGGCATGGTCCTGCTGCTTATCCTTTTCCCGTTTATCTTCATCAATTTTTTTTACGCTCCTTGGATGAAGGCCCGCGAAAACGCCCAGGTGCCGCGCGAGCTGCCTCCCACCATCTCTGGGCACATAGTCTTGACGAAGCTTGACCCCGTCACGGAGGCACTCATCAAAAAGCTGGAGCAGTTTGGCCATACCTACGTGGTGTTGGTGCCAGATATCACAGAAGGGCTGCGCTTGCACGGACTCGGGTTTAATGTGATGTTAGGCGACCTGGATGACCCTGACACCTATGAACGGGTGCGCGTAAAGCAGGCGGCGCTGGTAGCCACCACTTCATCAGATGAGGTCAACACCAACGTGTCCTTTACGGTGCGCGAAATCAGCAGCGAGGTGCCCGTCATCTCTACCTGCAGTTACCAGGTGTCTGTTGATATATTAGAATTGGCCGGCAGTAACCACGTGCTGCAGTTAAGTGACATCATGGGCTCTTTTTTCTCCAGACGGGCCAGTGGTGGCGGCGCCTCTGCCTTGGTCATTGGGGAGTTCAAGGAACTGCAGATTGCCGAGGCCACCGTGACCAACTCCTCGCTGTCTGGCCAGACCATCAAAGAAACGCAGTTGCGGGAGCGCATTGGAGTGAACATTGTGGGCATCTGGGAAAGGGGCAAATTCAACGCCGCCCAACCAGAGACCGTCATCACCGAGAACATGGTGTTGGTGCTGGCTGGCTCAAAAGAACAGATTGAGGCCTTCAATCAGCACTACGCCAACCCCGTCAATGAAAGCAACCCTATCATCATCATTGGCGGGGGCCGCGTGGGGAGAGCCACGGGCCGGGCCTTGGCTGCGCGGGGCCTTGATTACCGAATTGTAGAAAAGGACCCTAGCCGCATAAAACCCACGCCTCATTACATCATGGGGAACGCGGCAGACATAGAGGTCTTGCAGGCGGCTGGCATCAATGAGACGTCTTGCGTGATCATTACCACCCATGATGATGACGTGAACGTGTACCTCACCATCTATTGCCGCAGGCTGCGCAAAGACATGCAGATCATTACCCGTTCTACCCTGCAACGCAACCTGCCCACCATGCACCGGGCCGGCGCAGACTTTGTCATGTCCTATGCCGCCATGGGCAGTAACACCATCTTTAACCTACTCAAGCGCAGTGACATTCTAATGGTGGCCGAAGGGCTGGACTTGCTGCAGGTAACCGTACCTCAACCCTTGGCAGGGCGTTCCATTGCTGATTCTTCCATCAGGCAGGAAACGGGTTGTACGGTCATTGCCGTCAGGGATGGGGATGCGTTGCACATTAACCCAGAACCAACGGTGATTTTGCCACCCGGCGGAGAAATCATTCTCATTGGGACCGTTGAAGCAGAGAACAACTTCTTTGCTTTGTACGGCACTGAGTAACAGCTTTCATGTAGCCTATTGAGTTTCCGAAGGCTTCGCACCCAGCCTCTCTTTCAACTGCGTACCCTTTAATACCGCGGGTCCTTCTGAAACGGAAGCTTCGCCATCTTTTCCACTTCCATACTAGGGAAATCAAATTCCTCCACCACTTTACCTAGTAGCAGGTACACGCCGTTGCCTTTAAACGGCCAGGTTTTGAGGCTCTGCGGAAAATGAACGGTGTCAAAGAAATCGCCGGCGGCGTCCAGGAAGGTGCCAAACTGCATAATGTCGCCGCGCACGGTGCGCACGTATTTGGTGGCTACCAGCACGCCTATCATGCGGACCTTCTGCCCTACAAAAGCTCGTAAGTCCTTGGCCGGCACATCACCGCGCTCCTCGGTTTGCAGCAAATCAAAGTAGGTGCAGGTCACCGGGAAGCCCAGCAACTCCATCTCATCATAGACGTCTTCCGCCACCGTGTGCGTGAGCGTGGGCAGCGTGAAGGTCTTGGCCGGCGTCTGGAATAGCAACTCAGACGTAGTAGCTTTCACTTTGTGCCCCAGCTGCAGGTGCGCCTCCCAGAGCAGGTTCTTCTTGCCTTTGTTGGTAAACCGTAACGCCTGAATCCTGATGAGCACCAAGAGTTGTTCCAAGGAAATCTGCGTACGATGAATGAACTCCTCCAGACAAGTGTAAGGCCCGTTCTCTTCGCGCTCCGCTACAATCTTATAAGCCACTTTCTGCTCCAGGTTCTGCACGTGCACCAGCCCTAAAAAGACATTGGTGCCCGAAAGGGATGTATAATAGGTGCTTTGGTTCACGCAGGGCAAGTGCAGGGTGCCGCCCGCTTTCTGGGTCTGCTGCACGTACACCCACGTCCGGTAAAAGCCCCCGAAGTTGTTGATGACGGCCACCATGAATTCCAGCGGGTAATACGTCTTCAGGAAAAGGCTCTGGTAACTCTCCACGGCAAACGACGCCGAGTGCGCCTTGGAAAACGAGTAGCCCGCAAAGGACTCCACCTGCCGCCAGACCTCTTTGGTGATATGCTCTGGATAGCCTTTGGCCCGGCAATTGTCAAAGAACTTGTCTACCAGTTTCTGGAACTCGGCTTTGGACCGGTACTTGCCGCTCATGCCCCGGCGCAGCACATCGGCGTCGGCCAGGTCCAAGCCGGCAAAATGATGGCAGACCTTAAGCACGTCCTCCTGGTAGACCATCACGCCATAGGTCTCGCCCAGCTGTTCGGCCATGACGGGGTGCAGGTGCTGAATTTTCTCGGGGTGGTGGAAGCGCTCAATGTAGGCCTTCATCATACCACTCTTGGCCACCCCCGGCCGAATGATGGAACTGGCCGCCACCAGGGACAGGTAATGGTCACACCGCAGCTTCTTGAGCAGGCCCCGCATGGCCGGACTCTCAATGTAAAAGCACCCGATGGTATCCCCGGACCGGAGCTGCTCCTTCACCTTTTCGTCCTGCTTGAACTTAGCCACCTCATGCGCGTCTACCTTAATGCCCTGGTTCTTGTGCACCAACTGCACGCACTCTTTAATGTGCCCAATGCCGCGCTGGCTCAGGATGTCCAGCTTCTCAAACCCGATGCTCTCTGCCACATACATGTCCCATTGCGCGGTGGGCAGGCCTTTGGGCGGCATATCCAGGGCGGTGTAGTTGTAGATGGAGTCCTCAGAGATAAGCACGCCACCCGCGTGGATGGAGCGCACATTGGGGAAGTCTGTCAGCAGCTGGCCGTACCGGAAAATCTCCTTGGTGAGATGATTGGCGTTGCTGGGCGCCTGCGGCTGCTCTACCAGCGCGTCCAGCTCAGTTTTGGGCAGGCCGTAGACTTTGCCCAGCTCACGCAGGATGGAGCTCTGCTGAAAGGTGACCATGGCCCCCATCAAAGCGGTATGCTCCCGGCCGTAGCGCTTGAAGATGTAATCCAAGACCTCGTCTCGCTCATCCCAACTGAAGTCAATGTCAAAGTCGGGCGGACTTGTGCGTTTGGGGTTGAGGAAGCGCTCAAAGTACAAATCCAGCTCAATGGGGTCCACATCCGTGATGCCCAGGCAATAGGCCACCACGCTGTTAGCCCCGCTTCCCCGCCCAATGTGGTAGAAATTGCGCTTTTTGGCGTAGCTGATGACGTCTTCGGTGATGAGAAAATACGCGCCAAACTCCAGCTTTTCAATAATGTCCAGTTCATGTAAGACCCGCTGTCTGGCCACTTTATTACCAGCCCCATAGCGCCGGGTGGCGCCGTCCAGGGCCAGTTTCTTCAGAAGCACGATGTCCTCCTGGGCGCAGGTGGTGAAGTAGAGCTTGTTGCGGCGCTTTTTAAAGTCAAAGGCAAAACCCGCCTCCTTTGCCAGTTGCTGATTGTAGTTGAGCAACTCCGGATAGTGGCTTACCTGCTTTTGGAGATGATGTACCGTTTGGAAGCAGGGCTCCTGGGCAAGTCCGTGGCTAGGTTCAAGTTGGCTGAGCAGGATGTTGTGGTCGATGGCCCGCAGGTGCCGGTGCAAGGCTTCGCCCTCCTGGCTTTTGCAGGTGAAGAGTGGGTAGAGCATGAGTCGCACATTATTCTTCCTGCGGAGGTCTGAGAAAAGCAGCTGGTTTATCTCGGCCGGCCGTACGCCCACATACTCATTCTCGCGCAGCGTGTGTTGGAATTCTTTGGCCCGGGCAAACGGATAAATAATCAACGCCTGCGAAAAAGCTGGTGGCACCTCGGGCACTGCTTGATGCTGGATCAGATAGCCACTCAGAAACTCGTTCAACTCCCTGAATCCTTCCTGGTTCTGGGCAATGCCCGTGTACACCCAGCAATTGCCCACTCTGAACTCAATGCCCACCACCGGCTCAATCCCCTGCGCCACGCACGCCTGCACAAACGGAAACACCCCCGAGGTGGAGTTGATGTCCGTCAAGGCCAAAGCCGTATAGCCGTTCGCCTTGGCCTCGGTCACCAGTTCCTCTGGCGACAAGGTGCCGTACCGCAGGCTATAATAGGAATGGACGAAAGCTAGCATGTTTTAGGAGACGCAAGACTGGTGGATGCTGGTGATTATGATGAATCAAAAACTGTGATTGGATAAGTGAACTGCCTTTCCCCTCACTTGTCATCCTGAAAGGACCTTGTGGGCCAGCCAGAAAGTCGGCGGCTATGAGCCATGTGCTTTTAGCCTACTTTCTGAGAAGTAAGTCAAAACGCTCTTCTTTCCTTCCCTGCTTTAAGCATTCAACTTGCTTGGCTTGGCAAATGGTAAAAAACTTGTGGAAGAGCTATGAACGTTTTTCGGCTGCTTTCTGGAAAAGAGGTCAAAAACGATAATTAGCTTTTAGGTTCAGTCTTTCTAGCGGGCCCACAAGGTCCTTTCAGGATGACAAGTGAGGATTGAATGGTTGAGAGATTGAATTGATTGGGCTAAGTTGGCAGTCAGGTATGGCCAATTTCTTACCCTACTTAAATCCCCACAGCCCGCTTGACTGCTTCGCCGCCGTAGCGAAACCTAATTTTGTCCATGGCTTGGTAGAGGCTGGCGTGCTGGGTGGTGTCTTCAAAGAGGTCTATCTGCTGAAAACCCTGCACCAGATTACTCAACCGCACGCCCAGCAACCGAATGAGCAGGCGGCGGTTGTAGAGTTTCTGGAACAGCTCTTTGGCTCTTCTAATGAGAATATGGTCTGAGGCGTTGTAAGGGATGGATACCTGCTGGGTATGGGTGTCAAAGTTGGCGTAGCGAATTTTGACCGTGATGCAACCGGCCAGCTTGCCCTGCGCGCGCAGGTCAAAGGCTAAGCCTTCGGTCATGGAGACTAATAGGTTGTTCAAAAACTCTATGTCGGTGGTGTCAGTCCCGAAGGTTTTTTCCGTGCTGATGGACTTCTGCTCGGTGTATGGAACCACGGGCGCGCGGTCAATACCGTTGGCCTTCTCCCAGATGTGCACGCCCTCCTTGCCCAGCACCTTCTGCATCATCTTCACAGGCACCATGGTGAGCACCTCAATAGTGGGAATGCCCATGTTGCGCAACAGCTGGTAGTTCTTCTGCCCCACCCCCGGAATTTTCTTGATGGACAGCGGCGCCAAAAACGGTTTAATCTCGTCTTTACCCACCTGTAGTGCACCGTTGGGCTTGGCCTGCCCCGTGGCAATTTTGGAAACCGTTTTGTTCACCGATAACCCGAACGAGATAGGCAGTCCCGTCTCCTTCATGATGGTCTGACGCAGTTCATTGGTCCACTGCCACGTCCCGAAGAACTTGTCCATGCCGCTCACATCCAAGTAATGCTCATCAATGGACGCCTTCTCATAGACCGGGGCCTGGCTGGCAATGACGCTGGTCACATCATTGGAGTACTTGCTGTAGGCTTCCATGTCGCCGCGCAGGATGATGGCCTCAGAGCAAAGCTGCTTGGCCATTCGCATAGGCATGCCGGCGTGCACCCCGTAAAACCGCGTCTCATAACTACAGCTGGCCACCACGCCTCTATCTGACATGCCGCCAATGATGACGGGCTTCTCTTTGAGCTGCGCGTTACGCAAGCGCTCCACCGAAACAAAAAACGTATCTAAGTCTAAGTGCGCAATGATTCTATTGTCTGCTACCACCATATTCATCTGGATATAAGCTAAGGTTCATAGCCTCTAAAAAACTAATTATGTTAGCAAATACGAGAGATAAATATATAAAAGCTAAATATATGAGAGCTATTTATACACAAACTTACTAACATAGTTAGCATTTATCCACACAACATAGTTGTTCCACTATATAATCTAACACCTGATGGCCCTGATTGACAAGCTATTGAGTAAAGAGAAACTTACAGCTTAGCTTGGCACCCAAAGGCGAATCACCCAAATTCCCTATTGATATTAGAATTCACAGCTCATAAAAAAGGTAGTGAGCATAGATTCGTTTTCAGCCTATTTTCTGGAAAACAGGCTGAAAACGGTTTTAGAATATCATCTAGAAGAATTGGCAAGAACAACCGTTTGGAGAGCGGCTATAGGAGATATGAAATGCCCTGTTTTGCAACATCCCCCCACAGAAAAAGAAACCGGCACTGCTACTTAGGTAAAGAAAACATTACTCTTAAAAAAGCATTTTCCCTTATTCGTAAGAAGCAATCACTCCTATTCTGAATGTGTTACCCTACCAATTAAGACTGAGGGTAGAAGCTTTCAAAGGTGCCGTCTTCATACATAAGCAATACCTGTTTTACTTTCTTTTTCGTATAATTAGAAAGCGTATTGACAGGTGAAGAAGAATGGACTTTCTCTACAGCAGGATTTGCATTTTGTTCAGTATGCAAAGGAGGCTCATCTGAATACTCTCCAACCTTAGCGTTAGTCTCTCCAAATTTTCCTCGAGAGTCACTATCCAAAGACGTTAGCATTTCGCCGGCACCAAGCAGCAACCACTGGGCTTGCACCTCTGGAAAGCGCGCTATTATTTTTTGCACTACTTCTAGACTTGGCTTGTTGCGGCCAGCCAAGATGTGGCTCATCACAGGGCGGGGCAAGCCAATCGCATCCGCGAAGCCAGCAGGACCTTCGCCGGCCCAGGTCAGTAACTCTTTTATTCTAGGCAACAGATCTGTCACAGAAGTTCAGTTTAAAATAAAGCGTGTCCGCCGTCCAATTTGCAATTTGTAAACCAATGGCTTTACAGCAGACAAAGCCGATTGTGGATGACCTATTGAAGCTTAACTCACGATAACCGCTCCAACTATCTTATTATTATTACCTTAAGCAACCACCGATCATCAAACACTACATGGAGTTTTGAACACTGTTTACAATTTACAAAAGAGTTTACAATTGTTTTACATTTGTAAACTCTAAGATTTAAGCCTTCTGGCACACATAGATAAAATCTTGCAAGAAACTAGAGTCAGTAAAAGAAGCTCAAAGGGATTTAGTACACGCACATGTCTTCAAAAGCTATGCAAGTCAATTTGTCACCCCTAAAGGGTATAGAACATTTCAAACTTTCAGTCTCATGCAAACCTCTAAAATGTCTTAACTCAAAAAACTGAAACCGCCTCTCATAAAACCCAAGCATGACTAGTCATTTTCTTGCTCCAGAAAGAACCAAACTATTAAATATGATTACTCAGCCAATTACCCTCTAAAGTGGTTTTGTATTTTACCCTTATCCCCAATGTCACGGCCATAAAAAAAGAGCCGAACTAGCTGCCTTTTTACAGGCAATTAGTCCGGCTCTTCAACATTAATTAGGCAATTACTTCTTCAATCTCTACAGCACCTATTATCTAAAATAGGCCATCTCTAAATCGCGGTCATGACCGTAGACGTCATCTCTAAAATGAACCTCACCGGCGTCATCTACCCAAGCCGTAAAATACACCATATACACAGGTACTTTAGCAGATAGATTCACGTATTTCTCTTCACCGCCGTGCATGGCCGCTTGAATGGCAGAAGGTGTCCATTTCTTCTGATCCTTTAGTAGGTATTGGGCAAATTCAAACGGCTTCTCAATACGCACACAACCGTGGCTGAATCCGCGCTCTGTTTGGTTGAACAAATGGTCGGCGGGTGTGTCATGCAGATAGACGTTGTGCTCATTAGGGAAGATAAACTTCACGTAGCCCAGCGGGTTCTTCTTGCCTGGTCTCTGGCGCACTCTAATCTTAGCTTTGTTGTCAATGGAATACCAGTCTACTGAAGAAGGAGAAAGCACCTCTACTTTGTTGTTGCCTAAGTCCTTGACCACCTCCATATCGTTTTTGGCAAGATAGTTCGGGTTTTTGGCTTGGGCTGGGGCAATCTCTTCGGCTAGAATGTCTGGCGTGATGTTCCAATATGGGTAGAACACAATGTACTCCAGTTTGTCACTGAACACCGGGGTGGCGTTCAATTCCTTCCCTACCACCACTTTCATGGTCAAGACTTCCTTGTCCTTTTCCATCACATGCATCACGTACTCAGGAATGTTCACGAAGACGTACTTGTCTTCAAAACGCTTGGGTACCCAGCGCCAGCGTTCCATGTTGATGATGATCTGGTCAATGCGCTCATCAATGGTCACGTTCAGTTTCTTAAGCGTCTCGCCGCCTACTACGCCATCTGGTTTTAAGCCGTGGTTCACCTGAAACTTCTTCACGGCGGTGGCTAGGTTTTGGTCATAGGTGTTGGCGTTGGCTACCGCAGCAGCGGTTTTACCCAGCAGGCGTTGGCGCAGGGCCACTACGGCTTGAGCAGAATCGCCGGGCTTAATTGGCTTGGCTAATTCAATTCTAGGCCATCCTCCTTGTTGTTTAATGGCACGGTAGTTCTTCAAGGCATCGCGTAACCGGATGTAGCCTGTGTGCAAGGCTTCAAACTCATAATATGGATACCGGCTGTCACGCTCCTTCAAAATGGTCTGTAAGGCTTTGTGCAGCTTGATTTTGTTTTTCTTTACCTCCCACTCTATGTTGTCCATGTTCTTGGGGTTCACGGTTCCTCTGTAGAAGTCTGAGGCATAGTTAAAGTAGGTACCCGTTAAGGCCACGTCAATCTCCTGCTGGATCTTGTGCTTGGCAGAATCATCTTTGGCGGTCTCAAGGTTTTTGAACAGGCTAGCCATGTCCACCACTTGGTAGTCGCGGGGGTTCAAGCCTTCGGCGTGGGCGCCTTTCAAGACCTCTTGCAACTTGCCTGCCTGCGGAATCAACTCGCCGTTTTTAAACCAGGCAAACTTGTACCCTCTTTCGCGGTAGAATAGCTTCATTAAAGGAAGGTGTTCTTTAAAGGCTGGCTGGCTTAAAGTGTACTTGGTCACAAACACGCTGTCTGTCTGCTGTGGCAAGGGAGCGGCTGTCTGGGTCTTGGATTGTGATTTTTTATCATTTGACTTAGCGCAGGCGCTAAACACAAGAATCCCGACCACAAGGCATAGCAAGAGCCGGAAATACATATTCGGAAACTTCATAGGAGCTTTCATCTTGTTTAGAATGTGCTCCTTATACTAAACCCACGGCTAAAAAGTTAGGAAACCGAACAAGTTCTAAATTGGACAAAAAATATAATTAGCAATCTTATATATTGTGGGGCTTCTACCTATGGCAACCAGTGTTTACCTTGCTCTTGGCCAAGGCAAGAAACCTTACCCGAATCACTTAGTATGTATTACAAGCCAGGAGCATGATATCCATTCACCCGCTCTGGCAGCCACCACTACAATCCAAAGTACTATGACGCAAGAATCTTCTGCAACGGTTGCCCTTTCCCAAGACCCTCACAGCTTTGCCAGGCCTCAACAAGCCATCATCAAACACGTGGACTGGGACTTGGTGGTAGATTTTGACAAGAAACAGATCTCTGGGAATGGTATTTACAGAATAGAACAGACCAACCACAGCCTGGAGATTGTCTTGGATATAAGAGACCTGACCATCCATTCTGTAAAGCTAGACGATGACCCCTCAGAGCAGGAGTTCACGCTTTCGGCGCCAGTCAAGTACCTGGGGCAGGCGTTGCGCATTCCCTTGCAAAAGAAAACTAGGACTGTTACCATTGCCTTTGAAACCAAGCCACAAGCCGCCGCATTGCAGTGGCTGACACCTGAGCAGACGGCTGGCAAGCACCATCCCTTTTTGTTCACGCAGTCACAGGCCATACTGGCGCGCACCTGGCTTCCGTGCCAAGACAGCCCGGGCGTGCGGTTCACGTACACTGCAAAAGTCAAGGTGCCTGCTCATCTCTTACCCTTGATGAGCGCTGATAACCCCCAAGAGAAGAGCGCCCAAGGCGAATACTTTTTCAAGATGGACCAGCCAATTCCTTCTTATCTGTTGTCATTGGCGGTGGGTAACCTAGAGTTTAGGCCAGTGGGCAAGCGGTGCGGAGTTTATGCTGAGCCAGAAACCATCCAGGATGCCACCTATGAGTTTGCTGATACAGAGAAAATGCTGGAAGCCGCCGAAGCACTTTACGGTCCTTACCTCTGGGGCCGGTATGACTTGCTGGTGCTACCGCCTAGCTTCCCGTTTGGCGGTATGGAAAACCCTAAATTGACTTTTGCCACGCCTACCATCATTACCAAGGACCGCTCGCTCACTAGTCTCATTGCGCATGAACTTGCCCACTCCTGGTCAGGGAACCTGGTCACCAACGCCACCTGGAATGACTTCTGGTTGAACGAAGGCTTTACCGTCTACTTTGAACGCCGCATCATGGAGGCGCTCTACGGCCATGACTATTCAGAGATGCTGCACACCCTGGGCTACCAAGACTTGCAGCACGCTTTAACAGATGATCTGGCCTCAACCCCCAAAGACACTTGCCTAAAACTAGATTTACAAGGAAGTGACCCAGACGAAGGGCTCACCGAGATTGCCTATGAGAAGGGGAATTACTTTCTGCGGCACATTGAGAAACTGGTAGGACAAGAACGGTTTGACCAGTTTGTAAAAGCCTACTTCAACACCTATAAATTCCAGTCCATGGATACTACTCGTTTTCTGGAGATTCTGGAAAAAGAGCTCATAAATGGAGATGCCGCCCTACGTGAGCAAATCAATGCGAACGCTTGGGTGTATGAACCTGGCATACCCGCAGGCATTGAACCACCGCACGCCCGCAAGTTTGATCAGGTGAAAGAGCAACTGCAAAAGTGGGAAGCCGGCACACCCCCCTCAGAACTGGAAACCAACCACTGGAGCACGCACGAATGGCTCTACTTTCTAAGGGGCTTATCTAAATCCCTGACCTTGGCTAAAATGGAGGAACTGGACCAAGCCTTTACGTTCACCCAATCAGGCAATTCAGAGATTGTGGCGGTATGGTTGCAACATGCCATCACCCATAACTATACACCGGCCAATGCCCGACTAGAGGAGTTTCTAACCCATGTGGGTCGGCGCAAGTTTTTGGTACCTTTGTACAAAGCCCTGTTAGCCCAGCCTGACGGCAAGCAAAGAGCCAAGGCGCTCTACAAAAAAGCTAGACCCAACTACCATGCGGTGGCCACCAGCACCTTTGATGAAATGGTGGGTGTATAATTCAATAGAAACCGCAATAAAAAGGCCGGCTAGTGAATCCCAGTCGGCCTTTCTTATCTAAATAGAGATTCTATTAATGGTTCTCTGCCCTGTTGTTTACTGCTGTTTCTGCAATGAAGGTCAGTTTTTCATCGGCTTTTTTCTCTTCGCCTAAGATCTCTTGCAGAAGGTTCAATACGTCTGTGTGTCCTAAGAACTTGGCGTAGGTACAGGCAGTACCGTAGCCGGCTATCTCATAGTGCTCTACGCGCTGGGCGCAGGCAATCAGCCCGGCATCCATTACTTCGGCGTCTGCCTCATGTTCCATGAACTCTTTGGCCTCTCTTAAAAGGCCTTCCATGGCTTTGCACTTCTCACCGTTTCCGTCTACGCCTAAGATTTTAAAGCACTGCTGTAGTCTGGTAATCTGCATCTCAGTCTCCTTCATGTGGGAACTGATGGCAGTTTTAAGGTTGGTATTGGAGGCCTTGTCCAACATGTCTGGCATGGCCTTTAAAAGCTGCTGCTCTGCGTTGAACAAGTCTTTTAATTGATGGATGAACAGATCACTTAAGGATGTTAATTTCATAGCTAAAGTATTTAATAAGTGAATTTTAACCAGTACTAATTCTATACGACGCCCTCCCCCCGGGGTTAAAGACTTTCTGAGAAAAAGCGGTTTAAAAATCCTTTGCCCATATGTTCTTCTTTGATCCAATTGTTGCGTATAAGCGCTCAAAGAAGCACACAGCACCCTGCATGATTACATTAGACCAAACCCCTAAAGGCATCTTGATAGCGGTAGGCGGCAATGAAGACAAAGGCACCTTCCCCCTAAAAAAGAAGCGTTTCCACCTCAATTTCTTTGAGTTAGGCATCTTGCGCAAAATCATTGACACCATGGGCGGGCCAGAGGCCAGAATTGAGGTGATCACCACGGCATCTATGATTCCAGAAGAGGTGGGTGAGTTGTACCTGCGGGCGTTTATGGTCTTGGGATGCCACAATGTGGGGCTTCTGGACATACGGGATGAGCAGGACGCCCACCAACCAGAATACCTGGAACGGCTTAAAGTAGCCAACGGCGTCATGATGAGCGGCGGAGACCAATCCAGGCTCTCCAATATATTTGGCGGCACGCCTTTCCATAAGATCATGCTGGACCGGTACCTGCACGAAGAGGACTTTGTGATTGCCGGTACCAGCGCGGGCGCCATGGCCATGTCTGATGTGATGATCAAAGGCGGAAGCTCACCCAGTTCCCTACTCAAGGGATCAGTGCGGCTAGATAATGGCTTGGCCTTCCAGAAAAACGTGATTTTTGACTCTCACTTTGTAAAGCGGGGCCGCTTTGGCAGGTTAATGGAAGCCGTAGCCACCCATCCCTTTAAGATTGGCATTGGCCTAGGCGAAGACACGGGCGTCCTTATTCGGCAGGGCAACATCATTGAGACCATTGGCTCCAACCTGGTCATCATTGTAGACGGCCACCACATCAAGCACAACAATACGCCCTACGCAGCGCCGGGCATCCCTTTGTCCATTGAACACCTTTTGGTCCATGTGCTGGCCTACGGAAACTTCTATGACATCAAGGAGCGCAAATTCTCACATGTTCCCTTCCCGGGATGATAAGAAGCCATTTCTGGCCTATTTTCTAGAAATCAGGCCAAAAACGCGTGGGATTAGTCTTTGTAAATTGCCACCACCGGCGCCTTACCGCTCACCCAGGAGGCGCGGTACATTCCCTCAGAATTGAAAGGCATGGTGATTTCGCCTGTAGCGGAAATACCTATCAATCCACCTTCACCGCCCAAGCGCACCAGTTTATCATGCACCACAATGTCGGCGGCTTGCGTGAGGCTTAAGCCTTTGTATTCCACAAGGCAGGAAATGTCATAGGCTACTACTGCTCTTATAAAGAATTCACCGTGACCGGTGCAGGAGATGGCGCAGGTTTTGTTGTTGGCGTAGGTACCGGCCCCAATCACGGGCGTGTCGCCTATGCGGTTAAAATTTTTGTTGGTCATGCCGCCCGTAGAGGTGGCCGCGGCAATATTCCCGGCTTTGTCCAGCGCCACCGCGCCCACGGTGCCAAATTTCTTGTCCTTGAGGTCTTCTGTATGGTCCAGCATGTACACATCAGAGTCGCGCAATTGCTGCCATTGCTCATAGCGCTGCTTGGTATAGAAATACTCGTCTGGTTCAAAGGCTAGGCCTTGCTTGCGGGCAAACTCCTCGGCGCCCTGCATGCACAAGAACACGTGGTCTGAGTGGCGCAGCACCTGGCCGGCCAATTGCACTGGGTTCCGGACGTTTCTCACCCCGGCCACCGCCCCCGCTGCCAGGGTTTTGCCGCACATGATGGAGGCGTCCATTTCATGGCGGCCTCTTTTGTTAAAGACAGACCCTTTGCCAGCATTGAACAAGGGATGATCTTCCAATGATACCACCACGGCCTCCACGGCTTCCAAGGCAGTGCCACCATTGTTTAATAGTCTGTGTCCCACGTTTAAGGCATCCTGCAAGGCGGCGCGGTAGGCGCTGTCCAGTTCTGGGGTGAGCAGTTCGCGGGTGATGGTGCCGGCACCACCGTGTAGGGCAAGGGCAAAGGTATTCTCCATACAGTAGAGCAGTGTTTTTAAGTATGTAAGGCTTACGGAAATACAACCGCAAAAGGTCTGAAACGCGCGTTTGGGCCTTCTAAAACCAAGTAAATTAAAGTACCCAAAGGGGAATCTTAACCCTGTAATCTTTGTATATTTGTAACTGAGTTACTTTACTAATCTTATAAATTTATCACCTATGTCTTTTGATGTTCAAGGAAGATTACACGAGATCTTTGACGAAACCCAAGTGAGCGAAAAATTCCGTAAGCGTGAATTTGTACTTGAAATTCCGGATGGCTCTTATACGCAATACGCTAAGTTTCAGCTTACGCAAGACAAGTGCAACATTCTAGACAATTATAAAACCGGCGATGAAGTGAAAGTGGCGTTTAACCTGAGCGGCAAGCCGTTCACCAAAAACGGGACCACCATGTATTTCACCAACTTGCAGGCTTGGAGAGTGGAGCACGCAGGTGCCCCTGCCCCAGCCCAAAACGGCGGTGGCGGACGTCCAGCGTTCTCACAAGAGCCAGCCAAGGCCAATTCATTCATCAGTGATGACATGGACAACGATCTTCCTTTCTAAGGAAAGTCCTTTTCAATAACAGAATGCGGCCCCAAAAAGGCCGCATTTTTTGTTTCTCAACAGAAATCCTCCTATTTCGTTTAAAAATATAGCCAACTGCGGGCTTTTTCCGTAGTGCCAGTATTCTGCCCAAAAGGGCAAGCGCCAGCAACAATGACACAGCAAGACAATTCAGGGAAAGTAATGGTAGTGACGGGCGCCAGCTCGGGCATAGGCAAAGCCACCGTAGAGGCTTTGGCCCAAACCGGTGCCACGGTGGTGATGGTATGCCGCCACGAAGGCCGCGCCCAGGACGCCCTGCAGGAAATAACCGCCAAAGTGCCCCAAGCCAAACTAAACGTTTACCTGGCAGATTTATCAGAACTAGACGCCGTGCGTGCCCTAGCCCAAGAATTAAAAGACGCCTACCCTGCCATTGACGTGCTCATTAACAACGCGGGCATCATCCCAGGCTTGTTAAGCAATTCCAAAGAAGGGCTGGAACTGGCCTGGGTCACCAACCATTTGGCGCCATTCCTGCTTACCAACCTGCTTATGAACAGTTTGCTGGCCGCCCCGCAGGGAAGAATCATCAACCTCACCTCAGAGGCGCACCGCTTGGGACAGATTGATTTCGGGCAGTTGGGCAACCCCAAGCATTACAGCGCCATTACCGCCTATTCAGACTCTAAACTGGCCAACATCCTGTTCACCTATGAGCTGGCCAAACGGGTGGAGTTCACCAACCTGACGGTCAACTGCGTGCACCCAGGCGTAGTGGCCACTAACTTTGGTAAGTCCAGCAGCCGGTTTGTCCGGGCGCTCTTGTTCATGGGACGCTTTTTTATGCGGTCCAGCCAAAAAGGCGCTGAAACGCCCGTCTTCCTGGCCACGTCTCCAGAGGTAGAGAAGATAAGCGGCAAGTATTTCAAAGACAAAAAGCAGATCAAGTCTGCCATGGGCACCTACAACGCCCACACCGCCCGCCGGCTCTGGGAGCTGAGCGAGGAACAAACCGGTTTTTAGCCTGTTTTCTGGAAATCAGGCTAAAAACGAAAACCTACTGGCCACATGCATGACTTGTATCTGCTCATTTTTCAGGGCGAAGGCGAGACGCTGGAATTCAAAAAGACCATCACCCACGCCAACCGCATTGCCCGCACCATTGTGTCCTTTGCCAATGCGCGCGGCGGCCAGATCTTGGTGGGCGTGCAGGACGATGGCACCGTCTGCGGCGTAGACCCCGAAGAAGAGAAGCACACCCTTGAAGAAGCCATTCATTTCTATTGCCAGCCACCGGTGCCCGTGCGCTATGAAGAAGTAGACATGGAACAGGGAACCGTCCTAAAAGTCATCATCCCCGAAAGCAACCAGAAACCACACTTGGCTAAAGTCAAGGAAGACGATTGGCGCGGCTACGTGCGCGTGGGGGATGAAAGCGTCCAGACCAGCCAACTGGTAGAAAAGTCCATGCAACTGGAGCCCCTGGAGGAAAGCATCGCTGAGGTTCTCAATTACCAGGAAGCGAAGGTTTTGGAGTTGCTGGCCAAACACCGTAAACTCACCATCAAGCAGTTCACGCAAATGGCCAACCTCTCCAGGCGCCGCGTGCAACGCCTCCTGGTGGACCTGACCCTGCAAGGCAAAATAAGAATGCACGATAAAGAGAAAGTACCGTTCTTCACACTCAGCTAATCTTCCCAGTTCAATCGTTTTTAGGCTATTTCTTGGAAAACAGGTCAAAAACGTCTGCCTTGTTACTTCTTATTGCTAGTATTTGCCTTGGTAGGAATAGGCTTTTCTGAGGTGGGCCTGCCGCGGTGAAAGGACTTCCAGCCAACCCAGGTGCCCAAAGAATCATAATATTGCCAGTCACCATGCCATTTGTACATGAGTAGGCTGTCTTGCTCAAACAGGTACGCGGCCCCTTTATGCGATACCTTACCGTTGGGATGATAAAAGGTGGTTTGAATGCGCTTGCCGTTGCGCTCATACTTTTCCAGACGCTCCAGTTTACCAGTTTCGGAAAAAGTTTTCCAGGTTCCAAAATCCTTGCCGTGTTTGTATTTTCCTTGTGATAACACCTGCGCTTGTTTGTGCTCATAAAATACCCGCCACCTGCCATGCCGGTTGCCGTCTTTGTCAACTTGGTTCCACTTCCAGGGCCATACTTGCGCCTGCACGATTGGTTGAGAAAACAGAGCCAGTGCCGTTACCAAAACAAATAATAAAACAAAAGGCCTTTTCATAGAGTGTGAGCAATAGGATTGGATAAGCTTTTTGAATCAAGGTAAGAAACTTGAGCTCAAGGAAGCAACGCTTCCTTTACCAAATCTTAACATGAAAGCTTTATTTCTTCTGGCAAATGTTTGTACCTTAAAGCAATGAGTCATTAACCCAGCCGTCATGAAAAAGCCAGCCAGTCCCCGCAAGCGTGCCAGCATACCTGTAGAGGAAGTACCGCACAAGACCAAGAAGGTGTTTGTGCTAGATACCTCTGTGATTCTATATGACCATAGCGCCGTAGAGCATTTCGGGGAGCATGATGTGGCCATTCCCATAACGGTGCTGGAGGAGCTGGACAACTTCAAAAAGGGCAACGACATCAAGAACTTTGAAGCCCGGGAGTTCATTAGGTACATTGACGAGTTGTCCAATGAGCACATGCTCCAGACCTGGATTCCCTTGGTTGGCTCCAACAAAGGCCGGTTCAAGGTGCTCATGAGCCACGGCTCGCCGCTGGACGCCGAGAAGATCTTCAATGACAACAAAGCCGACCACAAGATTCTGAACGCCACCCTCCTGCTCCAGCATGAGATGCCTGATTACAAAGTGGCCCTGGTAACCAAAGACATTAACCTGCGCCTGAAAGCCCGCGCCCTGAACCTGGCCGCCGAGGATTACGAGACGGGCAAGATCCAGAACGTGACCAACCTGTACCGGGGCAATGACTTGGTAGAGAACATTCCACAGACGGTAATCTCACAGTTGTATGACGAAGGCGTCTGCCCCATTGAAGAGGCCATGCCCAACCCACCTTCAGACAACCATTACTTTATCCTGCGCAGCACTAAGTCCTCTGCCCTAGCATATTATAATCCAGCAGAAAGAGTCTTGGAGCGCGTAGACAAGCAGGTGGCAGTAGGCATCAAACCCAGAAACGCGGAGCAGACCTTCGCGCTGCATGCCATCTTGCACCCAGATATAAAGCTAGTGACCATTCAGGGCGTGGCAGGAACGGGCAAGACCTTGCTGGCGCTGGCCGGTGCCTTGGAACAGCGCGAACAGTACAACCAGATTTACCTGGCCCGGCCCATCGTCCCGCTGGGGAACCGCGATCTGGGTTTCTTGCCCGGTGATGCCAACTCCAAGATTGGGCCTTACATGGAACCGCTCTGGGACAACCTCAAATTCATCCAGAACCAGTTTCCTGACCATAGCAAGGAAAGCAACCGAATCAAGCAAATGGTGGAAGATGATAGACTGGTGATTACGCCGCTCGCCTACATTAGAGGCAGAAGCCTTTCTAACATCATCTTCATTGTAGACGAAGCCCAGAACCTAACCCCCCATGAGATTAAGACCATCATCTCCCGAGCCGGCGAAAACACTAAAATCATCTTTACGGGAGATATTTACCAGATTGACACGCCTTATCTGGACACGCAAAGCAACGGCCTCTCCTACCTCATTGATAAAGTCAAAAACCACCCGTTGTATGCCCACATCACGCTCCAGCGCGGCGAACGCTCTGAGTTGGCGAATTTGGCAAATGAACTTCTATGATTGTTGGTTGTTGATAGTTCATTGAAAATGCAGAAGTCCGTTTTTGGGCTGTTTTCTAGAAAACAGCCCAAAAACGGACTTCTGCATGTAATAAAAATCTGCTAATTCCTTAAAACAATTAGCAATCAATTACAACTTAGCAAGGTAGCGCTCTTTTAAGATGTTGAGGTGGTGGCGTTCATGACCGGCAATGATAAAGGCTAAGGCGGCCACCGTCATTGGGTTGCCGTTGGCGTTCCCTATTTTAGAAAAGGCTCTTTCCGGCAGGTATTTGAATAGTGAAAGCGAGGCAGCGCGTATGGTGCGGTGCTCTTCCACTAAATCTGTCAGGGTGCGCTCAGAGAAGTTGGATTGCACCACATAGTCGTTCTCATCAAACCCCGGAAGCGGCTGCTGCTCTCCCCTGGCAAAGCACAGCGCCCGATAGGACATGATGCGCTCTGTGTCGTTCATGTGGCCAAGAAGTTCCTTAATGGACCACTTGCCCGGCTCATAGGCAAAGTTAGACTCCCCTTCACTTACCCGCGCAAACAGCTGTACCACTTCTTGCTGTTGCATTAGCAGCAAGTCCAGAACGTTGGTCTGGTCAGAGATGCTGTTGATATATTTTTCGTAGTAGGCAGGGTACTCAGCGGGCTGTGGTTTAGGGATCATGGTCTTCATTTGTATTGGATCGGAAATTAACAACTCTAATACATGACATCCAAATGCAGCCACCTCAACCCATCAACTGGCTTTTCTCAGTAAGGGCAGTTAGATGGCAAACCGCTCCTTGCAGATATGCGTCTTGGTGGTGACTTCCCCACCTTCTGCGTTAGTGTAGTTCTCCACTTGAGTTTCACACTCCAAGTGATCATTACTTTGATGAATAAACACCAGACCCGCCACCGCCAACAGGGTTAAAACAATCAGCACAAACACATTACGAACCTCCATTTGAATTATTAATTACTAGAACAATCTACCCTGAGTAATGCCATTTTAAAGGAAGTTAAGGCTTCTTGATTTGCAAATGAAGCTTTGCAGCTGACTTTGGCAGAGCATTCAAAAGATGGTACGTGGTGTTTGGCTTCGCTTTTAAAACCGGCATGGCATTAAGAGGTAGTTCTTCTTGGGCAAAGCTTGGGTTAGACACAGCGGGGTTATCATGTAATATGATTTTTGGCGTTGGTTTGTGAAAACCGCCCATGGGCATACTTCCCTTCCCTTGACCTTTATCGTTGCTCTCATCAAAAGACTCCTGACTCTCAGCTTGCTGACAAAAGCCGCTCAGTGAAAAAAGCATGAACAGGGTTAATAAGCTTATCTTTTTCATAGAATGGATAGCAGTAGGTACAATAAAGGCCCGGGCCCAACTTGGTTTAGAAATGTAGCATCTTTCCTTGAAAAAGACAAAGCGCCGTTTTTGGCCTCCTTTCCAGAAAACAGGCCAAAAACGGAGGGCTTGCATATCCAACGCATCGGGTTGGCCGTATATCACGCAAATTGAACGTTGAACCTCAAACGAAATTCCATATGAGTACTCTAGCCGATAAAGGATTTACACTATCCAAGAACGTTTTCTTCAAGTTCCTCATGGGCAAAGCCGGTGGCTTGATGGGCAAGCCGGTTAAAATTGGCATCCTGCTCACCACTGCCTATGAGAAACTGACCTCTGCCAAATCTAATGAAAGTGGCTTTGAGCAAATCAAAGACATTATGATGCGCTTCATGCGCCTGGTCAAAGCCTACACCCATGGTACCTACCATGACATCAACACCAAGTCCCTGTTATTGGGCGTGGCGGTGTTGTTGTACGTGGTAACCCCCCTGGACATCATCCCAGACTTCATTCCCATTCTAGGCTTCGCTGATGACCTGAGCTTGATGGCGTGGTTTATCTCGGCGTTCCAGGAAGAGTTGCAGAAATTCCAGACCTGGGAAGAAGGCTCCGTTGCCATTGGTCATTCTTAAGCAAGTCATTCTTCCTCAGCCTAATCTTTAGATAGGCAGGTAAACAAAGCCGTTTTTGGCCTGGTTTCACAGAATCAGGCCAAAAACGGCTTTGTTTGTTTACAGCATTATACCACGCGCCTTTCAAAGACGTTTGTGTGCTAAATCCCTTTAAATTCTACCCGCTAACGCCTCTTATTTTGTACCTTTGGGGCAGACAAAAAATCTCATAATGCTTAACCCTAAACAACTGTTCTTGGTGCTGCTGCTGGCACTGTGTTCTCTTAGCGCCTGGGCTAGACCAGACGAGGGAATGTGGCTGCCCATGCTCCTAAAGCAATTGAATGAGACCGACATGCAAAAGAAGGGCATGCGTCTCTCTGCCGAGGATATTTATTCTATCAATAAGTCAAGCTTAAAGGACGCCATTGTGCAGTTTGGCAGTGGCTGTACCGGCGAGATTATCTCTAACCAAGGTTTACTGCTCACCAACCACCACTGCGGGTACGGCCAGATTCAGTCGCACAGTTCTGTAGAGAATGATTACCTCACCAAAGGGTTCTGGGCCATGAGCAAAGAGCAGGAAAAGCCGAATCCCGGGCTTACGGCTACGTTCATTGTGCGCATGGAAGACGTGACCAAACAAATACTTGGTGACATCCCTTCTAATTTAACAGAGGCAGAACGTGAGCACCGCATCACCACCAACATCAAAAAGGTACAGTACGGCGCCACCAACGGCACGCACTATGGCGCCATCATTCGGCCGTTCTTCTATGGCACTGAGTACTACATGTACATCACCGAGACCTTCAGGGACATACGGTTGGTAGGCGCGCCACCAGAGAGCATTGGCAAGTTTGGCGGTGACACAGATAATTGGATGTGGCCCCGCCACACCGGCGACTTCTCTATCTTCAGGATTTATGCCGGGCCAGACAACAAGCCCGCAGATTACTCTACCAACAACAAGCCCTACACCCCCAAGCACCATTTGCCAATCTCGCTTGCTGGCATCAAGGAAGGCGATTTTACCATGGTATTCGGTTTCCCGGCGCGTACCACGGAGTATTTACCGTCACAGGGCGTAAGTGAGATCGCCGAAATCTCTGACCCCGCCAAGGTGAAGATCAGAACCATGCGCCTGCACTTGCTGGAGCAGGACATGTTGGCAGATCCTAAAGTGAGAATCCAATACGCGGCAAAGTATGCCAGCGTGAGTAATTCGCATAAAAGATGGATTGGTGAGATGCGCGGCTTAAAAAAATTGGATGCCATCGCTAAGAAACAAGACCTGGAGAAACAGTTTGCGCATTGGGTGAGCCAGGAAACGGGTCGTAAGAGCATGTACGGACACGTGCTGCCCCACTTTGAGCAGAACTACACCATCCTGGCCAATGACATCAGCCTCACCAGGGATTATTACCAAGAGGCTGCACTGGGGGTAGAGTTGTTAAGCTATGCCCAAAGCTTTTTGGACCTGGCAGAACTCATCCAGAAAGGGTACCAGACAGAGCAACAGAAAGCTGACATCCAGACTCAGATTAAAGGCCTGCTAGACGCGGCCCCTGCTTATTTTAAGAACTACAACCAGGCCACTGATAAAAAGGTGTTTGCGTCTTTGCTAGAGATGTACGCCATTGACATCGCCTACAAATACCAGCCAGAGGCCTTGAAAAAAGCCATGGAAGCCAAAAAATTCACCTGGGCCTCTTATGCTGACAAAGTTTACGGACCGTCTAACTTGGCTTCTCTAGAAAAAGTAACCGCGCTGTTAAAGCTTTCGCCCAACGCCATTAAGGCCAAGCTATTGGCAGACCCAGCCGTTACCCTCTTGCAGAGCTTCAACAATGTGTACCAAGAAGAGATTCTGCCGGTCTACAACCAGCTAACGGAGCAAAACACGCTGCTTAACCGCCTGTACTTGCAAGGGTTACGTGAGATGCAAAAGGATAAGAAGTTCTACCCAGATGCTAATTCCACCCTACGGGTTTCTTACGGTAAGGTAGAAGGATATAAGCCTTCTGAAGATGTGACCTATGAGTACTACACCACCCTGGAAGGCCTAATAGAAAAATCTGGGATGACTGAAATTCCTGATTACCGGATTCCTGACAAACTAAGAGAGCTGCATCTTAAGAAAGACTATGGCCCATATGCCATCAATGGCAAGATGCCTGTGGCCTTCTTGGCCTCCAACCATACCACGGGGGGTAACTCGGGGTCACCAGTCATCAATGCCAAAGGCGAATTGGTGGGACTCAACTTTGACCGCAACTGGGAAGGCACCATGTCTGACATCATGTATGACCCCGAGCGGGTGCGCAATATCTCCTTAGACGTGCATTACCTGTTGTTCTTGATAGACAAGTTTGCCGGCGCCGGCCACCTGGTGCAAGAGATGAATGTCATCTACCCTTCTTCACAGCCAGACCCTGTGGTTAAAAAAGAGTCCGTAGAGATTAAGCATAAAGACAACATCTTTAAGACGAAGAAAAAAGTTAAAATAGACGATTAACTTCGTTTTTGACCTCTTTTCATAAAAATAGCCCAGAAACGATCTGGGCTATTTTTTTTATTGCTGTTCTGCGGCTTCCTTAAAATATCTAAGTCGGTTTTTTATATCAGTCATTAAGAGCCACTTCAAGAATGGATTCATCAGTAGGTGGCCAATTGCACCGGCTTTGGCCTGAAAGTTATACCGAAAGAACACGCGTGTCTGTCCGTTGGCTACTTCTTTAAACCGCCAGCTGCCTGAAAACTTTTTAAAAACCCAGGGGCCTTTTGTCATTTCCATGGCCACCTGCTGCGGCGGGTTAAAACTCACATAGCGCACGGTCATGCCTATCCCTTTCTGGCTTTCACAATATGCCTCTACTCCTTTGCCCGCTTTATGGATGCCATGCTTTAAATAGGCTGCGCGCAGGTATTTGTCCCAGTCCAGGCGTTTGGTATAATCTTGAGACAACCAAAACAGCTCTTCTGGCGGCGCCTGTATGAGAATGGAATCTTCCAGCGTAGGCATAGGTTTACTCTTTGCTGTCTGACGGCTTTTTACCGCGCACCATTTGCTCTACTACGTCCCACATCTCTTGGGGTACCTGGTCTAAGTTGTTGAACTCACCGCCGCCGTATAGCCACTCTCCGCCGTCAATGGTAATCACCTCACCGTTCACGTACGCCGAAAAATCTGACATGAGGTAAGCCGCCAAGTTGGCCAGTTCCTGATGCTCGCCGTAGCGTTTTAAAGGAATGCGCTTCAGAGGGTCTAATTTTTCTGCGAGGGCTTCTGGGAACAGTCGGCTCCAGGCACCTTCTGTGGGGAAGGGACCGGGCGCTATGGCATTGGACCTGATGCCGTATTTAGCCCACTCAGAGGCCAAGGAACGCGTCATAGCCAATACCCCAGCCTTGGCCGTAGCAGAGGGCACTACGTAGCCAGAACCCGTCCAGGCGTAGGTGGTAACAATGTTCAAGATAGTACCCGCTTGCTTTTGAGCAATCCAATGCTTGCCTAAGGTAAGCGTGCAATTATAACTACCTTTCAAGACGATGTCCACAATCACGTCAAACGCTTTAGGACTTAAGCGCTCTGTAGGGCTTATGAAATTACCGGCAGCGTTGTTTAACAACCCGTGCACAGACCCAAATCTATCCAAGGTGGCTTTGAGCATGGCTTCTACCTCTAGCGGCTTCCGGACGTCACAGGCAACGGCCAGCACCTGGCCGCCAGTCTCTTCCATCATTTCTGCTGCAGTTTTCTCCAGGACCTCTAACTTACGACTAGTAATCACCAAATTGGCGCCCAGCTTAAGAAAATAGGTGCCCATGGACCTACCCAAGCCCGTGCCGCCACCGGTGACAATGATGGTTTTACCAAGCAAGGCGCCATCGCGCAACATGGGTTCTGTATATTGGCTCATAGTATTATGGTTTTGTAAGTACAATTTAATGTCAATGGGACTGCTCTTACTGAATCACGGTAAATTCTTGGCAAGCCTTTCCTAGATAAACCCGGATTTGTGGACCGTCATAGGTTACAATCTGTAGATACCCCTTGTAACTCAAGTATTTTAGAATTCTTACAAGAAATTTTTATCCCTAGAAAAATCCTACTAAATTAATCTAATAATACGGCAAGTAATCAGCTTGCATACTATTGAAAATTGAAATTATCTCCTAACTTTACCAGTGTTTATTACTACCTATGAGAAACATTCTTTTAGTGGTGGTGCTCTTTTTGTACACTACTGCTGGCCTGGCAAATGGGAGAAATACCCAGCAATTGCTTCAGGATTTGAAGAACGTCTCTGCCCCCCAAGAGAAAGCTGAACTTCTAAACGTCATTACACAACGCTACTGGGAGATTGATCCATCCCTATCGGTGGCGTATGGCCTTAAGGCAGCGGCTTTCTGTAAAGACCAAGGCTTCCAAAAGCTGTTGGCCACGGCTTATAACAACACCAGCGTGGCGTATTATTGGTTAAACAACCTTCCCAAAGCCACTGAGTTTGCCAAGAAATCCTTAAAACTCCGCGAAAACCTGAAGGATACCATCGGGTTGGGTAGCAGCTATAACAACTTAGGTAACCTGTCTAGAGACCAAAAGCAATACGCCGTGGCCCGGGGCTATTTCCAGAAAGCCTTACTCATTGGCAATCAGCAGAAAAAGCACAAACTAACCAGCACCTCTCTAAGCAATATTGGGACGGTGTATGAGCTGGAGAAAAATTACCAAAAAGCCTTAGACTACTATTTTCAGGCCAATGCCATCAACCAAAGCGCCTTAGATCCTTACGAGCTGGCCATTGACCATTTTAACATTGGCAACGTCTACCTAAGCCTTAAACAAAACAGCAAAGCCTTGTTTCATTTAAACAAAGCCTTGGCCTACAGCATCCAAACCGAAAACAAGGTAAATGAAATGTACGTGGTGCGGTCCCTGGCCAAGCTGCATGTGGCCCAAGGTAAATTAAACGAAGCCCTGGCCTATGCTTTACAAGGATTGTCCATTGCCAAGGCCATCCCCTCCCCAGAGGGAGTTAAAGAAAGCGCGCAGCAATTAAACGAGATTTACACAGCCCAAAGAGAGTATCAAAAGGCGCATGAATACTTAACCCTGTATACCATCACCCAAGACTCCTTACGGTCCCAAACCCAGGAACAGGCTTTAGCTGAGGTAAATGCCAAGTACGAGACAGACAAGAGTGCGCTTGAGATAAAGCGCCTAACCGCAGAGCATGAACTGCACTCAGAGAAGTTGGCTCAGAAGACGAAAGAGCAATACACGGTTGGCATCCTCTTGTTTATGATTGGCGCGCTGGCAGTGGTCTTTTTAAGAGGACGCAACAGGGTGCAGAAAGTGAATCAGCAGCTATCTACCTACAACCAGTTGATCCTGGAGAAGAATGAGAGCATTCAAGAGCAAGCCGACGCCTTGGTAGCACAGGCAGAATTGTTACAGAATCAGAAAGAGCAGCTGGAGAGTATTAATCAGGTGAAGGATCGACTCTTCTCCATTGTAGCCCATGACTTGAGAGGTCCTTTGATTTCACTGCAATCATTGCTACAGATTATCTCCATGGGCAATCTGCCGCCAGAGAAGATGGCCAAATTCATGCATGACTTGAATGTTCAACAACAAAACACATTGGGCCTGTTGGACAATCTCTTGATGTGGGCTAAAATCCAGATGAAAGGAATGCAATTAGACACCAAACCAGTGCAGGTTCAACAGCTGGTAGACCAAAATATTAAATTACTGTCTCCGCAGGCCCAGAAAAAAGGCATCAAATTAGAGAACCACCTTCAAAGTAACGTGATGGCTCTGGCAGACCCTGAAACCTTGAAACTGGTCTTCCGGAATTTGATTTCGAATGCCATTAAGTTCTGCAAGGAAAATGATATGGTAGAGATTTCTGCTGTAGTGACTGCTGAAGCTTTTTTGCAGATAACGGTGAAAGACTCAGGCAAAGGGATTAGCACGGAGAATCAGCTAAAGCTCTTTGGGCCGAATCATTACAAAGAAGTTGGGACCGCCAATGAAAAAGGCAACGGCCTGGGGTTGATGCTCTGCAAAGAGTTCATTGAAAAAAACGGCGGCACCATCTGGGTGGAAAGCGAAGTAGGGCAAGGAAGCCAGTTCCATTTCACCATACCTGCCTGTAAAACAGTTCCAGATTCTAAACCGCTTAGCCCTTCCAGAGAATTAGAGCTAGCGTAATTTCTGGAGGTAACTAGGGAAATGGTCTCTCAGCAATTTATGCGCTGCACTAATGCCCCCTAAACACACTCCAGGAATTCCCTGCCCGGGATACACCGTATCACCACAGACATAGGCTTTTTTACCGTCAAGCCGCGCGTCTTTCATTCGCCAAGGTTTTATTGCCATGTATTGCGGGTAGCCTCCCACCTGCCCCCATTCCCTTCCCGTCCATTTTATCCAAGCACCAGGCGTTGCCGCTTGTACATACAGCACTTTATCCTTTTCTAAAAATCCTTGGGCTGCCAAAAACTGGATCACCCACTGCTCTAGTTCCTTTTTCTGGTCTATGTAATGGGCGGCAGGATGCATTACGTGCGTGCTGACTGCTGCTAGACAGACGCCTGCTGGCGCTCTAAGTTCATCCTCTGGGTGGCTTAGGCTAATAAACACACTGTCACTACCTACATAAGGAACGCCGCCGGGCACATGGACTTGGTGATGTAAGGTATCTGGCTCATGTCCAGTCCTTTCAAAGGCGATGCTCCAGGTTAAGGCGCTATTTACTTTCTCTGAGTTAAGCATGTATTTACCGAGCTTTTTACGGATAGCCGACTCTTTAAAAAGATGCGGCAAGTTATTCATAGGCAAACCCCCTATCACAAAGTCAGTGAGTATTTCACCCTTTGACGTGTTGAGCAAATACGCACCCTTATTAGTAGTCATTACGGAGATCACCTTATGCTTATACAATATTTCTCCGCCATTGGCCTCTAAAAAGTTAACAGCTGCCTGAGCCAACTGCCTGAGCCCACCAGGCACGTAATAATTACCGTACAGCGTGTAACATAGGGCCGTCGCTCCAAACAATACATTCACCTCTTGGTGCAGGTTCTGGGCGGTAATGAGCAATTGCTGGTCTACAAACTGCACAAACCGCTTGTTATCTGTAAGGCCATGTTTGGCTATTAAGCTTGAAAGGGATTGAAAGGCTTTGGGAATAAGCGTCAGTTGCCTGAACTCAAAATTCTTGATGGCAGGTGCTAGATCAGAAAAAGAACTGAATGGAAAACTGATCTGCCTCAGGGAGGTGCGCCAGACTTTTTGACTGATGGCATAGCAGGCCTCCCAGAACTCCCGCTGACCAGATTTGCCAAATACGCGTTCTGCTTCCAGAATCCAATCCTCTAGGTTAGGATAGCGCGTAATAAACGTGCCATCTGTTAATCGTACTTGCATGGGCACCTCCAACCGATTCATAGGTACCTTGATGCCTGTCGCATCAAACATGTAGCGTAGGGGCATGTGCTCATCCAGCCCTACCAAAGTAGTGGCGCCGGTCTCAAACCAAAAGCCTTTCCGTTTATAGGTAGAGGCGCATCCACCGGGGTATTTATTCATTTCCAACACCGTCACCTGCAATCCAGCCTTTGCCAGAAGCGCCGCTGCCGTCAACGCGCCAAATCCCGATCCCACTACGGCCACTTGTACCTTCTTCATATCTGCTAAGGAACAGGAACCGCTGCTTTTTGTTGCGATCTACCCAATTGCCCCCGTTCTTTGCGCTATGGCTCAGAAAACAATAAGCGTAGTAGGCTGCGGATGGTTAGGATTGCCGCTGGCAAAGGCATTGGTGCAGGAAGGCCACCACGTGAAAGGCTCAACCACCACTCCAGCTAAACTAGAGCTGCTGCAGCAAGCCGGCATAGAACCATTTTTGGTGTCTTTTCCAGAAAATAACCTAAAAACGGATTTGGACCTACTGTTGAACGCAGATGTGATTGTTTTAAACCTTCCGCCTAAACGTGCCGCCTCAGAAGCGAATGACTATGAAAAAACCGTCAAGGAGCTATTAGCTGCCATCCCGAACCCTGACACTAAAGTTCTATTTGTCTCTTCTACATCTGTCTACCCAGAACTAAACCGAACGGTCACAGAACAGGATGCTATTGCCAGTGCAGAGGCAGACGCATTGTTATTGAGGTGCGAATATTGGGTACAGCAGGCAAAGCCTCAACAGGCGACCATCGTGCGGTTCGGGGGATTGATGGGCGGCTCCAGGCCTCCGGGTAAATTTTTGGCCGGTCGGGAGAACCTACCTCAGCCGATGGGGCCAGTGAACATGATTCATTTGCAAGATTGCACAGGGCTTTTAACTGAGATCCTGCGGCAAGAGAAATGGGGATTCACCTTTAACGCCTGCGCCCCTTCCCATCCCACCAGACAAGAGTTTTATACCACAGCGGCTCTAACCTTAGGCTTGACTCCGCCTACTTTTCTACAGGAGGAGTTGACCAAGTTCAAGATAATTGACAGCTCGCTCATCCAACAAGAGTTGAAGTACACTTTCACCTTTCCGGATGTAGCGCATTGCCTAGGCTCACCTAGCTTCTAAAACCTGAGGGCAACTGCGAAACGCCGTTTTTTGCCTATTTTTGTGAAAACAGCCCAAAATCAAATGCGTGAGACAGTTGTAGTGATTGGAGGCGGAGCCGCCGGATTTTTTGGGGCCATTACCTGCGCAGAGCTCAATCCAGACCTTCGCGTCATTCTACTAGAGAAAACCACCAAACTACTCTCTAAGGTGCGAGTGTCTGGCGGCGGGCGGTGCAACGTGACCCATGCCTGCTTCCAACCCTCGCAATTTGCGCAGCATTATCCCAGAGGCCACAAGGCGCTTAAGAAACTACTTCCCTTGTTTGGTGCATCAGATACCATTGCCTGGTTTGAGAAGCGCGGAGTGCCTTTAAAAACCGAGGCAGACGGGCGCATGTTTCCACAGTCCAACTCTTCAGAAACCATCATTGATTGCTTGATGCAAACCGCCCGCAAGGCTGGTGTAGGGATTATAACGGGCCTTGGTGTTAACTCGCTGCAAATTAAGGAAGAGTCAACCGTAGAACCCAGATTTACCTTGCAACTAAGCAATGGCGAGACCTTGAGCGCTGCCAAGGTATTAATTGCTACCGGCGGTAGCCCAAAGCCAGAAAGCTATCAGTGGCTGCAGGCCTTGGGTCATTCCATTGAAGCCCCTATCCCTTCCTTGTTTACCCTCAACGTGCCTGGCTCCCCTTTCAAAGACTTACAGGGCGTGGCCGTTCCTAAAGCCAAAGTAAAACTTACCGGGCAGAAACTAGAAACCGAAGGACCGCTGCTCATCACGCATTGGGGACTAAGCGGTCCTGCCGTGCTGCGATTCTCAGCGTGGGGCGCCAGAGTGCTGTTTGGCTTACATTATGCCGGTACGGCTCTAGTCAATTGGGTGCCTGATAGTCCTGAAGAAAATGTAAGGCAATTGGTGCAGCAGCAACGGACTGTTTCGCCAAGGAAGACGGTGATCTCCAATCCTCTATTTACGCTCCCTTCCAGACTGTGGCAGCGGCTGTGTGAACTCTCAGAAGTCCCTGAAGACGCTAAATGGGCAGAGCTGCCCGGTAAATCACAAAGCAAGTTAATTGAGCTTCTGGTCCGGACGCCCTTTGACGTGAAAGGAAAGACTACGTTTAAGGAGGAGTTTGTGACCTGCGGCGGCATTCACTTAGATGAACTTCATCTGGAGCGTATGGAAAGCAAATTGCACCCCGGGCTTCATTTTGCAGGTGAGGTGGTGAATATTGACGGCATCACCGGAGGATTCAACTTTCAGGCGGCTTGGACGGGAGGATATTTGGCTGGCAAAGCCATGGCCGCAAAATAGGAATCTCAACCCTACCCTGTCGGCTAATCAAAAAATCAACATTATTAATGCATGAGCCTGGAATCCGGTTTTGACCTGTTTTCTGGAAAACAGCCTTAAAACGCTTTGGTAGGCACAAAAAAATAATGGCCGCATTCTAGGTGCGGCCATTATTTTAAAACAGATACTAAACCCTTTATTAACTTTTAAGCTCTGTCCCTCATTTAAACGGAAGGCTTTTAGCTAGGGTTACAGTATTTATGAAAATATTTTAGAAATCTCTTCTTTTTCTTTCACGGAAGCCTCCGCCGCTGTTTCCGCCGCGGTCACGGTCTCCACCACCAAAGCGGCTTCCACCTCTGTCACCACCACGCGAACCGCCTCTGTCGCCTCCACGGTCACGGTCTCCACCGCCGAAGCCGCCACGGCTGCCTCCACGATCTCCACCGCCTCTGTTTCCTCCGCCGTAACCACCGCGGTCTCCACCAAAGCCACCTCTGTTGCCGCCACGGTCTCCACCGCCGCCGCCAAAAGGCTTGTCATAGAATTTTCTAGGACGATCCTCTAGTTCTTGCAACTCACGGCCGCCTTCAGCAGGGTCCATGGTTTTCTTCTCGGCTTTCTGGAATTTAACGGTCATGCCGTTGATTTCGGTCATGCCCAGTCTTTCCAAGATCTCTTGCGTGTACTCAGAAGGCACCTCCACAAAAGAGAAACGGTCATATAGGTCAATATCACCCACCTTGTTACCAGGTATGCTGGTATTATCAGTCATGATGTCTACCAAGTCCTTAGGGTGCAGACGATCTTTCTTGCCAAGGGTGATGAACAGACGGTCAAAACCTGGTTTAGGGCCGCCTTTGCTTTCATTGGCTTCGGCGCCTTTCTCTTTGGTTTTGGTGTCTTTCATTAACAGCTTCAACAAAGCGGCTGCAATATCTAGGGTAGTGAAATCCTGGTCAATCAGACGCTCAATTTTCACCACGTGCTTAGCCAGACCACCTTTTTCAATCACATCCTTCACTTGGTCCAAGACCAGGGTAGTGCGTACTTCGGCTACGTCTTCATACGTAGGCACCGGCTGACGAACAATCTTGGCTTTGGTGAAGCGCTCAATGTCACGCAGCTTGTATAGGTCTCTGCCTGCTACAAAAGAGAAGGCTTTACCAGATTTACCGGCACGGCCCGTACGGCCAATGCGGTGCACGTAGTTTTCCTCGTCTTGTGGCAAGTCATAGTTGATCACCGCTTCTACGTTGTCCACGTCAATACCGCGGGCGGCAACGTCTGTGGCCACTAGAATCTCCAAAGTACCCGCTTTGAACTTGTTCATCACGTTGGTACGCTGGTTCTGGTTCAAGTCACCATGCAAACCGTCAGCAAAATAGCCACGGGCCTGTAGGTTGCTCACCAGCTCATCTACCATACGCTTGGTGTTACAGAAGATGATCACCACCTTGAAGTTATACATGTCAATAAGACGGGTAGTTACCTCCATCTTACCGCTGCTGCGCACTTCAAAATAGATCTGCTCAATGTTGGTCACGGTCAACTGCTGGTGCACTACCTTCACAATCTCAGGATTGGTTTGGTACTTGCGCGTCAACTCCATGATGGGCTTGCTCATGGTAGCCGAGAAGAACACCGTCTGGCGGGTTTCTGGCATCTTGGTCAAGACAAACTCAATATCTTCTCTAAAGCCCATGTCCAACATCTCATCAGCCTCATCCAGGATGATGGTTTTTGTGGTCTCTAGTCTAAGGGTTCCTCTTTCAATGTGGTCCATCACGCGACCAGGCGTCCCGATCACGATCTGTACCCCTTGTTTTAGGGCGCGTAACTGACGGTCATAGGGCTGACCACCATAGATAGGCACTACGCTGATGCCTTTTTTGTATTTACAAAGTTTTAAGATCTCTTCAGCCACCTGAATAGCCAACTCACGGGTTGGGCAAAGAATCAACGCCTGTACCTCGCGGTTGTTAGGGTCAATGCCTTCAATAGTAGGGATGGCGAAAGCGGCGGTTTTGCCGGTACCAGTCTGGGCCTGGCCAATCACGTCGCGGCCTTCCAGCAACACAGGGATGGCGGCAGTTTGAATAGGAGAGGCTTCTTCATAGCCTAAGTCAACGATAGCACGTTGCATCTCTTCCGATAGCGAAAGCTCCTGGAATTTAATTCTTTCCATTAATTATTGATAGTGTGATATATAAAGACAATACACCTGCCCTAGGGTATTCGTCATTTATCAAGATTTCGTTGCGGAGAAACCGCATAGAGGAGTGCTTGAGAAGTGCGTTCTGCCAAAAAATGAGACCAAACGGAGTCTCGGCGTGTATTGTGGGGCAAAGGTACGCAAAAAAATAGCCAGTTCCTAATATACTTCTATTCAGGGACTTGGTGTGCCACCTATGGTAAAACAAATAAAGAGGACTTTAAAATTAACATCCTGTCCATTTTTCTATAAATTTTATTCTTTGAGTAAGAGTATTTTACATTCATAGATGGCTCAATTATAGATAAAGAATTTTGTCACATATATATAATCTGGCAAGTATTCTGGAAAATATATGTATACATTTTTATACATAAACAAGAATCTCCTTTTTGTATGGTATAATTCCAAGTTTTTTATATACTTTACTTGACTTTGGGTTTTTAAAATCGTATCTATACATATCCCTTAAGGAGCATTCCACAGCAGACAACAAACCCCACTTGTCTTGCTCACGCGTAGCAACGACCCGCATTGAGGCTGAATTAAGAGCGGCTGCAGACACATTTCTAACGGACTAATGTTCCACTTCACTTCTATCTCAAAGAATGATAGAGAAGTCCATCTCATTGCGTATGGCTCTCTAGCGTTCAAGGCGTACTCCCAGATTTTACGGGACAAGATGGTGCAGGGGTGTCACCTAAAAACGATGCCTTTTAGCGCATCTAATTCTTTTGTGGATGATTTTTCCCACAAAAAGCAACTGTTCCTGGCGTTGATTTCAGACCTGGAACCCGGCAACATTGGCCGGCTGTGCAGATACATTATGGAAGCCCGGTTACGGTATAGTTATGTAATTGGCGAAGTAATGGCCCTAGATGATGACCCAAACTATGACCGATCAGTCACCCGGCTCAAGAATTCCTTTGATGAACTCATTGAGCTCAACGACTTTCTGGTGGTAGATTCCGTTGAACTGCATCCTATAGAAAAACAGACCTTCTTGAGCTGCAAGCTCACCAAGCAGTTGGCCCGCATTGTCGTCACCCTGGGTCACTCTGAATTTGGCATGACTGAAAGTTTAAGAAAGGCCGTCTAATCTATCTCTTGATGGTGGTATACCACTAGCTGGCAAGCTGTAAAGATTTTAATGTAAGTAAAGTGTCTCTCTACCGTCCTTTTTAATGACTTGTTAATTTCCCTTCTATGAATCCATATCCTATTGTACTCGTGGATTTAGCTGGTCACTGCAGCTGCATTTAAAAGGGACGGACAATAGCCATTCCAGGCTATTTAAAAGGCCAGGGGTAAAGACGTGAAAGCGTCTCACCGCCTGGCCTTTTCCTATTCACCCCTCCCCTACCCTCTTCACTTTCTGAGAGTTACAACAAACCCCATCTGCCTTAGCCGTTTTTTGCCTATTTTCGCTAAAACACCTGAAAAACGAATTAGTGATTGCTAATTGTTAATTGCTGATACCAATTAAAGATTGACGTTTTTCAATTCTTGATTATTCATTCCTACTTGTTAATTCTTAATTTAATCTGTGCCTGCCACTTTTAAAATATACTCCTCTTCTGCCGGCTCTGGCAAGACGTACCAGCTCACCAAGGAATACCTGAAGCTGGCCTTGCAGAGCGAGGATGTCTCTTACTACAAGAACATTTTGGCCATCACGTTCACCAATGACGCGGCGCAGGAAATGAAGACCCGAATCTTGGGGGCCTTGCGCGGATTTAACGATGCTCAACAGTCTGACAAGGACAAAGCCAAGAGCGACCAGCTTCTTATTAACATATTACTTGAGATACAGAAAGAGTACGACCAGCCTAACCTGACCGAAGAGGCATTGCGAGGCAGAGCGACGCGGGTGTTTGACCATCTTCTCTTTCACTACTCAGAGTTTGCGGTGAGCACCATTGACTCCTTCGTAAACCGGGTGGTGAGCGCTTTTACCACCGAGTTAAAACTGCCACACAACTTTGAGGTGGACATGGACGCGCAGACGCTTTTGAGCACCGCCGTGAGCCTGCTCTTGAACAAAGTAAACACCCACGCAGACAACAAACTCCTCGCAGAAACTCTGCAACAATATGCCCTGGAGAAAGCTGAAGAAGGCAAAAGTTGGAACAACCTTCCGGAAGAATTAGCGGAGTTTGCCCGGCACTTGTTAAATGAGCATACCTATGAACATCTACTTGATATAGGAGCACTTACCCTTCAGGATTTCAATAAGATACGAAGTGATTTATTCACTCAAAAACAAGGCATTGAAAAGCAGATTCAGGCCTTGGCGCAAGAGGCCTTTGACCTGATTCAGACGCACAACATCCAGCCCGAGGAAATGTACTACGGGGACCGCGGCATCTACTCCTACTTCAGGAAATGGAACGCAGCCTTTGACATCACCACTTCTAACAGCAACGCCAGCAAAACGGTCAATGATGACAAATGGCCTAGCGCCAAAGCCAGCACCGGCGCCAAGGTCAGCCTGGACCAAATCAAAGGCAGACTGTCTGAACTATACCGCGGCATAGAGGAACTGAAGGAGCGCGAAACGCAGAACCACATCCTCATCTCCTCCATGCTCCCCCACTTATACAAGCTAAGCGTGTTGAGTGAGTTAGAGCGGTGCATCCAGGAGATTAAGCTGGACAAGAACCTGGTCCACATCTCAGAATTCAACAAGCGCATCACGGAGATTGTCTTGCAGGAGCCCATTCCCTTCATCTATGAACGGCTAGGTGAACGGTACCAGCACATCTTGATTGATGAGTTTCAGGACACTTCGGTGTTGCAATGGAACAACCTCTTGCCTTTGGTGGAGAATGCCCTGAGTGGCGGCGGCTTTAACATGGTGGTGGGTGATGCCAAACAGGCCATTTACGGCTGGCGCGGCGGTGAGATGGAGCAGATTCTGCACCTACACCGCAAGCAGACGCACCACCTGTATGAGAACTCCCGGTTTGAGGAGAACGTGGCCCCGCGCTATGACACCCTCAACTGGACCATTTCTCCGGAGCGATTGGGTATCAACTATAGAAGCGCTCCCGAAATCATCACCTTCAACAATGAGCTGTTCTGGTTTATTAGCCAAGCCAATCCGCAGTTCCAACTATTACAGGCCATCTATGACGAAGGCTTTAAACAGGAATTACCAGCGGGAAAAAATACAGGACAGGCGCATTTGCAGGTGTTGTTCACCAAAGATGACGTTCAGCCTTTGCAATTTGATTTAGAGGCCTGCCGGCAAACCGAGGAAATCTACGAAGGCTACGCGCCAGAGGACCTGCTCTCCTACCAGGAAAGCACCTTGCAGCTGGTGTTGCAAATGGTGCAACAGGCCCAGGCGGATGGTTATGCGCCGCGGGACATTGCCATCTTGAGCCGTACCAACCGCAACAGCAAGCTGGTGGCCAACTTCCTGAAGCAGAAGAAATATGACATTATCTCCCAGGATTCACTGTCCTTGCAGTTCGCCGAGGTCATCAATTTGATTATTTCCTTCTTCAGGTTGCTCAACCAACCAGCCAACGGATTGGCGCGTTCGCAGGCGCTGTATCTGGTCTACAAGGTGGTACACCAGGAGCTGCCCGACAACGTGACCACCAACAAGATTGCCTGGTTGGCCACGCACCCCAGCATTGACCCGTTCTTCCAGTTTTTACAAGAGCAGGGCTTTGACATTGCCTACCGCGACGCCGGCAACTTGTCCATCTATGAGCTCACCGAGAAGTTGATACGCGTCTTTGACTTGTTGGGCAAGAACAACGAGTGCGAGTACCTGTTCCGGTTCCTGGATTTGGTCTTGGAATACACGCTCAAGAACAGCAACAACCTCAACAATTTTCTGGAGTATTGGGACCTGCACAAAGAGCACCTAAGCATCAACACGCCCAAAGACCGCGACGCCATTACCATCACCAGCATCCACAAAGCAAAGGGCCTGGATTACCCCGTGGTGATTGTGCCGTTCTGTGACTGGAGCCTGGAGCCGCAAACCTCTTCCCTGCTCTGGGGTACGCTCCCAGCCAGCGTGGCCGGCGACAGCAAACTTCGCACCGCCGTGGTGACTTTGAACAAGAAACTGGAGCAGACTGCCTTGCACGAGCAATACGCCCAGAAGCTGGAGAAAACTTTTATTGAGAACCTGAACATGCTCTACGTGGCCCTCACCCGCCCCGTGGACCGTCTGTACCTCATTGCCAAGGCCCAGGATTTTACCAAAGGCGGAAACCAAAAGAATGTAAGCTATTGGCTACACAGGTTCCTGCAAAACAAAGACCTGTGGCAAGACGGCCAATACTGCTATCAGTTATCAAGAGGCGCTCAACAAGCGGTGCACCACAACCCCATCTCAGAAGACGTGTACGTACTGGACAAATTTACCTCCGCGGACTGGGCCCAGAACCTGAAACTGAAACAGCACGCCAACAACGTCTTCGACTTTGAGACCCAGCAGGAACACCGCCGCTGGAACCGCAAACTGCACTATGCCCTGGCCTTGATTTCCTATGCAGATGAAGCGCCTAAGGCCTTAAGGCAGTTAGTGAAGCAAGGCATTATCTCCCAGCGCGAATTACCTACTCTTACCCAACTGGTAGACCACGTGCTCCACCACCCGCAGATGCAACGCTACTTTAGCCGGAGCATGAGCGTGGAGAACGAGCGCGAAGTGCTGGACGTCCGCACCAACCGCTACAAACCAGACCGCATTGTATTCGGGGAGACTGGTGACGTGACCCTCATTGACTACAAGCTTCCGCCGGCCAAGCAAGAATATGTGGACAACCTTAACTCTTACGCCGCCTTGTTCCGAAAATTGGTCTTCAGTAAGACTACCTGCGTGGTGTATTATTTTGAGGAAGAGCGCGTGGACGAATGGGAGTATGTGGGTGAAGTAGTGGAGTAATCGTTTTTAACCTGTTTTTGGGAAAAGATGTTAAAAATACCCTTTGTTATTTATGAAATATAAACTTTCAACTTTTATTGCTTTACTGTTCGCCTCACTAATGTGTTCATGTAACAAAAAGCCAGCTAAAGAAGAGGCAACTCCTACTGTAGAGGCTCTTAAAACGCCTTTTGACAGCAGTTATTTTGCTACTTCTCTCGCCCTCCAAGAAAAGTATAAGACTGTTATTAACCCGGTCAGAGAACTCTCCTTTGAAGACACTACCATGACTTTAAAGTTTGAAGAGTTTTCTGTTACCATAAATAGATTTATGGTCTCTGACGATTATGTGGACCAAAGCGAAAAATTCAGGAACGTTCTAGACAATGATACTATTGATGTATTCACTGACTTCACTGAGACTTTAGAAGGACAGACAGTAATCATAGCCTCTAACACCTTAGAAAATATAATTATAGAGCAAGCTTTTGAAACAAGCGCTACTATTATGGATGAGGGCCCACACTGTGACCTTTTAAACTGGAAACACCACAAGTCACCATGGGATACTTTGAAAGCAAATAAGCAGGGTTACTACATTGCTAATAAATACACCGAAGCAGATTGGGAACGCTTTCCTGAAGTAAACCTAGACGAGTTAAAAGCGGCAGTGAGTAAGGAATGTGGGGAAGAATGGGTGAAGCATATTAAAAATGTGAAATCTGTGAAGGACTATCCAAGTGGGGTAAGTCTTAGCCATTATTTATTAAGAATCTCTGGCACCCATAAAACAACCGGAAAATCAGTTTCCAAACTTGTGCGTTTTGAAGTACCTATGGGCTGTTAAAAAATCATTTTTAGCCTCTTTTCCAGAAAACAAGCCAAAAACGCTTTCTCTTTCTAGCTAATCCGTTTCAAAACACTTTCTACTGGTTTCCTCGTATTCTGAGGGAGCTAGAAAGAAGACTATGTTTACAGATAAAAAAGATATTCAGGTTACCGAGCCAGATGTAGTGCTGATTGGTGCGGGCATCATGAGCGCCACGCTGGGCATCATGCTCAAGCAACTGCAACCCAACCTCACCATTGAAATATATGAACGCCTGGGCGAAGTAGCCGCCGAAAGCTCTGACGCCTGGAACAACGCGGGCACGGGCCACTCGGCGTTCTGTGAGCTCAACTATACGCCGCAGAAGCCAGACGGCTCTGTGGACATCACCAAGGCAGACGTCATTGCCGAATGGTTTGAGCAGTCGCGCCAGTTCTGGGCCTTTCTGGTGAAGAGCGGCATCATCAAATCTCCGCCCAAAGACTTCATCAACTCCGTGCCGCACATGAGCTTTGTGTGGGGACAGGACAACGTGAACTTCCTGCGTACCCGCTACGAGGCCATGATTACCTCGCCCCTGTTCCAGGGCATGCAATACTCAGAAGACCCACAGCAGTTGGCCCAATGGATGCCCTTGATCATGGCGGGCCGTGCGCAAGATGAGAAAGTGGCCGCCACTAAAATGGACGCGGGCACCGATGTGAACTTCGGGTGTTTAACGCGTTTCATGTTCAAAGAACTGCAGGCCATGGAGGGCGTGACCTTGTACCTGAACCATGAGGTGCGCAAGCTTCGGCAGAAGGACACAGAGTCAGATAAACGTTGGCGGATACGGGTCAAAGATATCAACACAGATGAGAAGAAGCGGGTACGGGCTAAGTTTGTCTTCATTGGCGCGGGCGGCGGGTCCTTGCCCTTGCTGTTGGCCTCGGGCATTCCAGAGGCCGATGGTTTTGGTGGCTTCCCGGTGAGCGGCCAGTGGCTCAAATGTACCAATCCAGAGGTTATTGCCATGCACTCGGCCAAGGTATACGGCAAGGCCAGCGTGGGTTCGCCGCCTATGAGTGTGCCGCACCTGGACACGCGCATGATAAACGGCAAGCGGGCTTTGCTGTTCGGTCCCTACGCCGGCTTTACGACTAAATTCCTAAAGAAAGGCTCGTTCTTCGACTTGCCATTCTCCATTAAGGTCAACAACCTAAGACCCATGCTGGCCGCGGGCTATACCAATATACCCTTGACCAAATACCTCATTGGGCAGGTGATGCAGTCGCCAGAGGACCGCGTAGCTGCCTTGCGTGAATATGTACCCACCGCCAGGCCCGAGGACTGGGAACTGGAAATGGCCGGTCAACGGGTGCAGGTCATCAAAAAAGACAAAGACAAAGGCGGCGTGTTGGAGTTCGGGACGGAAGTGGTGGCTTCGGCAGACGGCTCTATTGCGGCCTTGCTGGGCGCCTCACCGGGTGCTTCTACCGCCGTGTCCATCATGGTGGACTTAATTCAAAGATGCTTCCCGGTGCAAGCCAAAAGTCCCGAATGGCAGGCCAAGTTCAAGGAAATGATTCCATCGTTGGGCATCTCTCTGTCAGATGACCCACAACTCTGCCAGGAGATGCGCGCCTACACCGCCGAAGTACTTCAATTGAAAGAAGGCCAGTTGGTGCAGCGGTAAGGGAACCCACAAGATATGGTGAAATCCGTTTTTGGCCTCTTTTCTGAAAAGGAGGCCAAAAACGGATTTTTCATTGTTATGAACTACGTTGTATATTCGGAAGTCCACTTGCGGGTATCTAACAAAGAGACAATCAACCATAGGTTGGGAGTCCTTTCTTCAGGGTTATCCATAAGTATACCCTAAGTAAAAGGACTGATTATAGTGATTGTAAATAACCCTTCTCAAGATTAATTTAAACACAAACGAATACTATGAAAAAGTTACAATACACAGTGAGCATCAATGCACCGGTGGCTAAGGTTTATGAAATGATGCTGGGCATCAACAGTAAGTCAACCTATGAGCAATGGACTTCTTTGTTTAACCCTACCTCTACCTATGAAGGAAGTTGGGACAAGGGTAATAAAATTCTATTTGTGGGCGTGGATGAGCAAGGAGAAAAGGGCGGGATGGTTTCCAAGATAGCTGAAAACATTCCCAACCAATTTGTATCCATTCAGCACTACGGACTTGTCAAAGCTGACCAGGAAATTACAGAAGGACCAGACGTAGAGAAATGGGCCAACGGTTTTGAAAACTACACCTTCACAGATAACAATGGCGCAACCACCGTTACGGTTGACTTAGACACCACCGAAGATTTTGTAGACTATATGAACGAGTCCTACCCGAAAGCCTTAGATAAATTGAAAGAAATTTGTGAAAAATAACGTTTAACAAAATATCATAAAATGCAGAGAAGCAAAGGCCACTTATGACTGCCTGAACAAACGCTTAGCCTAACTTTAACAACATGTCCATAGAATCACAGGCAGATTTAGCCGGAATCCATAAGATTAGTGAAGTAGTTGCCACCACTTTGCGGCTCATGCGCGAACATGCTACACCCGGAATGACCACGCAGGAGCTTGATGATTTCGGCTTTCAAGTGTTACAACAGTTTGGTGCCCAACCTGCACCTAAACTGATGTATGACTTTCCGGGGTACACCTGCATTAGCGTGAACAAAGAGGTAGCCCATGGTATTCCCTCCAAGAACACCGTGTTGCAGGAAGGTGACTTGGTGAACATTGACGTGTCCGCTGAACTCAATGGTTTCTATGCTGACAACGGTGGTTCCTTTATCTTGGGGCAAGACCTTCAGCAACTGTCGCCATTGGTAAAAGCATCTCAGAAAATCCTGAACAAAGCCATTCAGCACATAAGAGGCGGCGTACGCGTTGCAGAAGTGGGCAGAATCATAGAAACCGAGGCGAAGAAAGCAGGCTTCAAAGTCATCAAGAATTTGGCCGGCCACGGCGTGGGCCGCTCCTTGCATGAATCCCCCGAAGGTATCCTGAATTACTATGACCCCAGCAACCGGGAGCGCTTCAAGAAAAACTCAGTGGTAGCCATAGAAACCTTTATCTCTACGCACAGCACCATTGCCACAGAAAACGGCGACGGCTGGACCTTAGTCGGCAACAGAGGCGGACACGTGGCCCAGCATGAGCACACCATTCTCATCACTGATAAAGCACCCATCATTTTAACGAAGGCCAATCTGATTTAACAAAACGGACTAATATTAGAGGTAAAAATTTAATGACGACAATCTCACTATAGCCTGTGAATGAGCGAATCCGTTTTTGGCCTGTTTTCTGTAAATCAGGCCAAAAACGGATTAAGTTTATTAAACGGCAGCTATAAAGTATATTCGTTAGTCCAATTACGGTTATCTGTCAGAAACGACCATTAACCGTAAATTTTCCTCCATACATAGTGCAGATAAGCCGAATACCTCCTTTTAGAAACTAGTTACCAGTAAGCAGTAATCAGAGAAAGAAAGAAATATCCGAAGAATTGAAGGGAGAAAAAACAGTTAATGGGAAACAAGAAACTGGGCTTAGCAGCTTTTTTATCATTATTAGTTCCTGCATGGTTCAGTGGAATAGCACCTGTATTTCTTCTGTTTTCATTATTTGCTTTAATAATCTCAGTTCGTGCATTCTTTTCAGAGCGTGCAGATAAGAGCGAAGAAGTAAGAATAGTCCTTTATGTTCTATTGGTATTAGGTGGAATATCCAGCATCTTTCTTATCTATGAATTAATGATTGGTTAATAGATAGAATCTGCACAGTTGAAACTGATAGTAAATGAAAAAGAAGAATGCCAGCAGGTAACATAGCACATAAGCCAAACTTCGGATATGCCTTGTTCGCATTATGCACGAGTACCGTTAAAACTTCTTTTCGTCATTCAAATTAACTCCAATACACTTTCGTTTTTGGCCTTCTTTCTCCAAAACAGCCCAAAAACGTAGTATCTTTACTTTCCGCGTTCCCTTCAAAGATACTACCCACGCATGCAATCCTTCCTTCGGCAAGCCGCTGACCATATTTACCAGACCTACACAGACCAGCTCAGTGACTTGTGCATTGTGTTGCCTACGCGCCGGGCTACCTTGTACTTCAAGAATGCGTTGGCAGAGGCCGCGCCCACCGGTATCTGGTCGCCGCAGATTTATTCCATGGAGGAGTTTGTCTGCAACATGGCCAACGTAGACGTGCTGGAGCCCTTGCATCTGCAACTGGACCTGTATGACATCATGCTCACCTTTGACCCGAAGTTGGATTTTGACCAGTTTGTGGGCTGGAGTTCTACTTTGTTGGAGGACTTCTCGCGCATGGACATGGAGCTGGTGGACCCGGCGGCGGTGTTTGAGTATGTGAGCGAAGCCAAGGCGCTGGAGCGCTGGGACCCGGGCAAACCCGGCAGCAGTACGCCCACCGAGAATGTAAAGCAGTACTTCCAGCTCTGGACCAACCTGGAACGCACCTACAACGCCCTTCAAGCCAAACTTAAGAAAGACAAGCAGGCATACACGGGCATGGCCTTCAGGATGGTCGCCGACCGCATCAAGGACATTTCGCAGAGCAACGCCGGTTGCTATAAATACATTTTCATCGGTTTGAATGCCTTGTCAAGGGCTGAGCAGAATATCATCCAGACCTTGCTGTCGGTGGGCAAAGCCGAAGTCTTTTTCGACTCAGATGACTTCTACATGAACCTGGAGTCAGACAAGCGGGCGGGGCATTTCTTGAAGCGCTACAAAGCCAAATGGCCCCTGCCCGAGTGGAACTGGCAACAGAACCTGCTCCTGACAGACACCAAAGAAATTAACGCCATCGGCGTGGCCAACGCCAGCATGCAAGGCAAGATTGCCGGGCAATTATTACGCGAGATTCGCGTACAAAACCCAACTGCCGAGATTGCCATTGTCTTGCCAGATGAGACCCTGCTCCTGCCGGTCTTGCACTCCATCTCAGACGAAGTCTCTGACTACAACGTGACCATGGGTCTATCGTTTAAAGGTACTCCCCTGTTCAACCTCATTGACCTGCTCTTTGACGTGCATTTGACGGGCGTGGTGCAACCCACCGATACCGGCTACCGGATTAACAGATACCACCACCTGGCCGTCACCAAGCTCTTGCAACACCCCTTCTTGCGCCGCTATGAGCAGTACCTGAACGGGCTGGCAGAGCGCGAGGCCGACCTGGACTTGTTCCAGCACGTGCTGGATGAGATGGTAGCCAAGAACAGCGTGTTGCTCACTGCCGAGGAAATCATCAAGCTGGGCCGCGAGCATCCCATGTTCATCACGCTCTTCCGGACCTGGAACGACTGCACCGACCTCATTGATACCCTGTACCAACTGGTAGACGCGCTCAGCAGAATTTACCGTCTGGAAAAGGAGAACCCCATTGAGACCGAGTATCTCTACATTCTCTATACCATCGTCAAGCGCCTGGACTCACTCTTTGACTGCCGCGAGCATAAGATATCGGTGCGCAGTTTCAAGAAGTTTTTGTACGAGCAAATCAACAACACCAAGTTGCCATTCAGCGGCGAGCCCATCTCGCCTACGCAGGTCATGGGGATGCTGGAGACCCGCGCCCTGGACTTTGAGAACCTCATTATCCTGAGCGTAAACGAGAACGTGCTGCCCCAGCCCAAGAAGCAAAACTCGCTGTTTCCGTATGACGTGTTGCGCACCTTCGGGTTGCCTACCTACGCTGAACAAGAGAGCATTACATCGTATTACTTCTACCGTTTATTGCAACGCGCCAAGCGGGTGAATTTGCTTTATGTCTTGCCGTCAGACACCTATGGTTCCGGTGAGAAATCAAGGTTCATTTTGCAGCTACAGCACGACCTGGCTCCAAAAAACCCCAACATCACCTTCCGGGAATTAACGGCCGTGGTGGAGCAACTGGACACCAAGGAGTATGAGCCAGACATCGTCATCCAGAAAGACGAAGAGGTCTTAGGCAAGCTTAAAAACGAGTTACAACGGGGACTCTACCCTTCGCACCTGAACCAGTATGTGAACTGTTCGCTCCAGTACTATTTCTCCCGCATCGCCAAGTTGCAGGAAGTGGAGGAGATTGATGAGCTGGTGGGCGCAGACACCTTCGGGACGATTGTGCACCAGGTGCTGGAAGACTACTTCAGGCCCTTCGCCGAGGAAGCCAGGCCTATTGAGCACGCTGACATTGACCAGATGCTGGCCGGTTTGTCTGAGAAGGTGAAAGAGGAATTCAAACGCGGTACGCTAGGCAATCTGCCCGAGCAAGGCATGAACCTCATCCTCTACAAAGTGGCCGTGCAACTGCTCACTCGCTACCTGGAAGGACTGCAAACCTCAGAGGAATTGCCGTTGTATATCCTATCCCTAGAAGACAAACTCCAGACGGAGTTAGAGGTGAAACTGCCTTCCGGCGAAAAGGTAAATGTGCAAATCTCAGGTAAAGCAGATAGGATTGACTTAAGCGGTCGTACCCTGCGCGTGATTGACTATAAGACGGGCAAGGTGCTGGCGCCAAGTTTGAAAGTAAAACCCGAGGACTTGGAAGCCACCTTGCTGCATGACCGCCATTTGGACAAAGTTCGGCAGTTGTGGCTCTACCGATACATTCTGGCCAAGGAAATACAGAATGGAAGCTTGCTGGAAAGCAAAGTACTCAACCTGCCTAAAAGCCAATATGAATATGAAGCCGGCATCATCTCCTTCCGGAACTTGGGCGCGGGCGTCTTAACCTCAGAACTGCCCTTTGTAGATGCGCAGGGAAACCCGGCAGACTTCATGGAAACCTCTGAGCGGTTGTTGCGGGAATTAGTAGTGCGGATGCTAGACCCTGCAGAGCCAATCAGAAAAACCAATGACCTGGAAACGTGCCAATACTGCGCCTACAAAAGCATTTGCGCCAGAGGGTAATTGATTCGTTGTTAGTTACTGGTTATTCGATACTCGAGGATTGTTAAACTAACCTGGCATGAACCCTTTGAATAACAGAGGCGGGCTTTAAACAAGGATTCCCCCCTTGAGGGGGGCGAAGGGGGGTGTTAACTTGTGCAGTAGAAAGCAATGCGCTAGAGACAAGGCAGTGCCTGGTCTCTACATCATCACCCATGCCGCCCCCCTCATCCTAGCCTTCTCCCTCAGGGAGAAGGAACTACGGCAATCCGTTTTTGGCCTGTTTTCCAGAAACCAGCCCAAAAATGAAAGGCATCCCAAAATCTGGGATGCCTTTCGTTTTATATGGAAGATGAATGAGCGGCTATTTCACCACCAATACACCATCAGCTACAATCTCAATGTCTTTCTTGGGTTTGGTAATCATGGCAATTTCTTCGGCACTTTTACCAGCGTCTTTCGCGAAGTGCTGTAAACGCTCCACCGTCGTTTCAGTTACTTTAGCAGTACCGTCCACTACCACGGTTTTGCCTACAATATCCATCGGCATGAAGAAGGCATAGTCCGTGAATTTCACCATCACCGCCTCGCCGTTGGGTCTCTCTAATTTCATGAAACAGCCTTTCTTCTTGCACACCTCTACCACGGTGCCTTCAATCTTGCCTTTGTACTCAGGAGCCGTCTCTAGCTTGGTGGACAGGTCAGTCATGGCAATGGCTTTCTTGGCGGTTACTTTTTTGCCGTAGGTCACTCCTGGTTTGGCAGGGCGCACATTGTCTTGTGCGAAGGCAGAAGCAGACAAACAAAGAGCAAGCGCGAAGGGAAGAACTGCTTTCATCATAATTTTATTTATATAAGTGAGAGTACTGGGTAAACTGTAAAACCAGATAAGTAATTCATTCTCTTTCTTTTCTGGTGCTCAAAGATAAAAGGAATCTTATAAAGTATCAGAATTTACTCCGTATAAACCGCAGTTCGTATTTGGGCTATTTCTTAGAAAACAGGCTGAAAACGAACTATACCACTTCAGGGGCAGGCAACACCTTGTGCAAGACTTTTCTGCTGGAAAAATACACGACCAACCCAAACGGCACGAAGCACAGCATCCAGGCAAAAATCCCCAGCAGGTTGGCAAACCACACCTGCTGCAACGCGTTCATCCAGTCAATCTCAAACATGGCCATCAACTTCTCTAAGGAGAATGGAATGGGCGTAACAGGAAAAATGGTCTGACCCAAATCTACGAACGGCACATACAACGCCAGCTGGAACGGTTGCATTAGGTAGCCAATCAAGATGGTGAAAGCCACGTTGAGGCGCAACCTGAGCGCCCAGAAGGTACACAGTATGGTAGTGAGGCCGATAAACGGAATCATCCCGAAGCCGGAGCCCAGGGTAATGGTGAGTGCTAACTGGTGGGGCGTAAATCCCTGTTTTGCCAAGGCCATAATGGGGTCCCACAGCTTTCGCCGCACAAACCGCATTATTCCCGCATTGGCTCTTAAAATCATGGTCATGGTGTCTGGGTCTCCTGTCGCTTTGACAAGCGTACGTAGTAGACAACGCTAAAAGTTTGAGGGAATTCCTTTTTCTGGAAAGAAATTCTGGCCTCTCTGGTTAATACCTAGAAAGGCCAGAAGTAACCACTCTAGTTCAGCTTCCTTTCGTCAGATAATCAACTGTCCCTACTATGACAGCTAAAACCATTGCTAACCCTATTACTATTGCGAATATTTTTAGAATTGAGGCACCAAACCCGTATCTTTAACTGTTCTTCCCGCTAAACACCCAATCTCATTATGGACATCACGCTCACGCTGCTCGCTTTTCTGGTAGGTGCCGTTCTGGTTTACTTCCTGCTGCAAGGCAAACTCGCCTCGTTGCGCAAGACCGTGCAGGAGCATGAGCTGGCCAAGGCGTTTGCGCTAAAGCAACAGGAAGCCGCCGTAGCAGATGCCCAGAAACTACAGGAGCAGGTACGCCGCGAGCAGGCCAAGGTGATGGAACTGCACGCCGAGGTTACCCGCGCCGAAAACGACATCTACCACCTCAAGCAGAAACTCTCTGACGAGCGCGCCGAGCTTTCCCAGCTGCGGGAGAATTTCCTGCAACAGTTCACCCAGGTGTCCAACCAAGTGCTGGTCAACAACGCCGAGCACTTCCGGAAAGCTTCAGCGGAAAACCTGGAGCAAGTCCTATCCCCTTTAAAAGAGCGCATCAAGGAGTTTGAGAGCAAGGTGGAGCAGACCTATGAGAAGACCCTGAAGGATACCACTTCACTTAAGGAGCAGATAACGTACATGGCTTCTTTGAACCAGCAGATGAGCCAGGATGCTTTGAACCTGACCAGGGCCCTCCGCGGCGAGAAGAAAGCCCAAGGCAACTGGGGCGAATACCTGCTGGAAAACCTCTTGGAAAAATCTGGGCTGGAACGGGACGTGCATTACCGCCGCGAGCAGGTCTTGCAGCATGATGATTCTAAAATCTTCAGGCCAGACGTCATCATTGACTTACCTGATAACAAGCATTTAATTATTGACTCGAAGGTGAGTTTGGTGGCTTATGATGCGTATTGTAACTGCGAGGATGAGATTCAACAGCAGATTCATTTGAAGAGTCACATACAGTCTATCAGGACGCACTTCCTAGACCTGAGCCGCAAAAACTACCAGCACCTACACGGCGTCAACTCCCCAGACTTTGTCTTGATGTACATTCCCATTGAGCCGGCCTTTAACCTAGCCATTCAGCAGGACCGTGACTTGTTCTTAGAAGCGCTGGACAGGAACATCGTGTTTGTGACTACTTCCACCCTCTTGGCAACTTTAAGAACCGTGGCCAGCGTCTGGAAACAGGAAAGCCAGAAACGCAACGTCTTGCGCATAGCCGAGGAAAGCGGAAAACTGTATGACAAGTTCGCCAACTTCTTAGAGGATTTGAAGGACATTGGCGTGAACCTGGACCGCAGCCAGCAGAAATACCACCTGGCCATGAACAAGCTCTCTGAGGGCAACGGCAACCTGCTCAAGAAAGTAGAACTACTTAAAAAACTGGGAGCTCGTACCAGCAAGACCATGGAAACCCAGTGGCTACTCAACGCACCAGTTATCTCGGCAGCGCTACCTAAAGAAATAGAGGAGCCCGCCGATGATTTGGAGGAGGCTTAGCCCAAGTCGCTTGCTATTTAAGCATCTACTTTTGAATTAATTATAGTGAAAAAGAACCTCCGTTTTTGGCTTAATTCCTGAGAACTAGACCAAAAACGGAGGTTCTGGTTTTAACGGGCCTGAATTAATGTTTATAAGCTTGTTGCCTTCAGTTTCGATAAGTTTTCCTGCACTTTTCCCCAGTCCTTAGAAGCTTCTTTGTCTGTAGTAGCTGGGGCTTTGGCCGTGGCATAAAAGGTGAGCAGGTTCTTCTTCAACTCAGCAGGTAGGTCCTTAAAATCGTTTTTGGCTAATTTGTCCAACAGCTCGGCGTAGGTTTTATCTGCCTTGCCATACGTGCCAATCTTGCTCTGATCACCGGTGTCCAGGTCCGTATTGAGGAGTGTTACCTTATCATTATTTAAATTCTTTAATTGGGCAGCATACTTATCTGACGTCACGTTAAAGCTTTCCATGAACACTTTCTCGGCGGCGGGCGTGGGTGGTTTAAACGCTAATGCTTTGTTGGGACCCACCTTTGGCAATACGCCCAATAGCCAACTCAAGGCCCTTTGGAAAAAACTGGGCCGTTGGTACTCGCGTCCCCACTGTTTATGGTAATCTGTCTTCTTAATCCGGTATAGGAACTTGCGTTTGGTGATGCCCTGTCTGGAGGCTTGGATGTCCTTGGCCTTCAGGTTCCAGGCAGCCTTGGTCAGACTTGGAATCAATGAACTTACCGACTTCCGGAAGGTGCCAATGGTCAGGTCCAAACTCACAAACAAACTCTTCAACTCAAGCCCGTACGTTTTCTGAAAGGCTCGCTCCAACAATTCCTTACTTACTTCAAACCCAATAAAATCATGGTAGGCAGTGGGCGCATAATTGCCTCTGGCCACCTGCAAAACGTCAAACCCAAACTCGGTTTTTATGTGAGCAGCAGGGTCTTCTTCATAGGTCACCACTTCTCCGTGCTGGGCTTTCACTTCGGGGTAGACCATGGCCACCGCCCTGTTGGTGCCAATGGGATGACCATAGTTGTCTGAGTAGTAATGCGCCAAAGCCCCCAGGGCAAAGGCGTATTCTTCAATGGTGGTGGATTCCTGTAGCAATGCTTCTACAAAATCTCCGCTTCTGGAGTAGTGCGTCAAGTCCGTGAAAAACACGTTCCCGAAGGGATAGTATCCCATGTCCTGGATGATGGCCCCGCCATAGGCATGCGCGTGGGCCTTTTTCAATTGCTCAGCGGTAGCCTGCGGGAACCTTCGTTTTAGGATGGGTACAATGGAAGGCTCCCAGGCCACGTCTATAATGGCCTGATGGGTGAGGACGCCGTAGCATTTTCCAATGGTTGGCCATAGAAATTGCAAGGATAGAAGGCCGGCGAAAACTATTAGTCTAAGCTTCATAAGAAAGCGTATAGTGGAGGTGCAACTTTGTGAAGGTGAGAATGAATACGTTTATATCTATGATTTATTTCGCATAAAAAAAGCAGACAAGGTATATACCTGACTGCTCTCTCTATTCAATCTATAAACCAAGGATTAATAATTGGCTTCCACTGCGGGTACATCAATCAAGATAAAGGTGCAGTCCGCTGAGGCTTTCATCCTAAGGGCATCAATGTCCATGGAGCGCACCTGGTCGCTTTTTTCTACCTGCACGCCGTTTACAAACATTTCGCCGGTAATGACATAGATCAACCCTTTGCGTATCTGGAAGGTCTTAAAATTGATTTCCTTGTCTTTTTCAAGGTGAGCGTAAAACACCGTAGAATTTGAATTCATGTATACTACATCTTCCAACACTTTCTGTCCAGTCACCAATGGAATCAACTGGTTTTTCTCTTTCAGAAAATCAACCGACTTCTGTTCATAGCTGGGGGTAATCCCTTTCTTGTTGGGCAGAAACCATAGCTGGAACAAATGCACGTCCTCGTCTTTGTCGTTCTTCTCTGAATGCGAAATACCTGTGCCTGCCGACATGCGCTGCACCTGGCCCGCACTAATCACCGTCTCATTGCCCAGGCTGTCTTTGTGCGCAATCTCACCTTCCAAGACAATGGTGACAATTTCCATCTCTGAGTGGGAATGCTCCGGAAAGCCGCTCTTCCCTTTTATATAGTCATCATTGAACACCCGCAAGGGGCCCCATTGTATGTTGTTGGTATCATAGTAGTCTGAGAAGGAGAATAGAAAATAGGAGTTTAGCCATCCATGGGAGGCGTGGTGCCTATCTGCGGCAGAGATCACTTTGATCATGTTGGTAGAGTTTGGTGTATACCCACTCCATACGTACAGGACAAAAAGGAGTTCCTTTTGCCTTTTGCCTAAACAGAAACTGCCGTTTTTGGCCTGATCTCTTGAAATCAGGCCAAAAACGGCAGTTAGCAATAATATTGTAAGAATCTTAGTTGACGGTCTTCAGCTTTTGCACTTCTTGTTGTAGATCCAATACCAAGGAGGTTAGTCGGTCTAGAGAAATCTCGGCCATTGGGAAAGAGGTGCTGATGTAGGCTTTCGCCTCCCATAGTTCCACTACGTCTGCCAAGGCCACCTCATACGGTTGGTACGTTGGATTGTCTGAGTGCAACCGAAGCGCGGACTCATTGGCCTTTTGGTAGATGCGTTTGAAGACAATGCCTTCTTGCAGACTAACTACAATACAAGGCGTGCCGTCTTTTATATCTTGCCACCGTTCTACATAGCGACCCACTATGACCGTTCCAGATGGAATTGGCAACATGGAATCCCCTTTAATCTCAAATGCCCGATAGGTGCCTGGCCCTTGGATCATGGGCAGCCTGAATTTAGGAAGCTCCTCCATAAACTCTGGATCTGCGTAGCCATTCAAATAACCGGCACTGGCTTTATAAGGCACTAACTCAATGTTTTCGCGGTCTTGGGCATCTACGGTAATAGACAATACCCGCACGTTAGACGCGTGAGCATTGGTGTTTTTAGAAAGGTTAGGAAGCTCAGGATTAATAAGCTCATCTACAGACATGTTAAACACCTGTGCCATTTTTACCAGCGTAACCAGCTTAGGTTCAGCCCTTCCCTCTTCATACGCCCCAATCAAGGAACGCTTTATCTGCAATTTTTCGGCAAGCTGCACTTGCGTCAAATTCTCTCTTTTTCTCAGGTATTTTAAGTTAGTGCTAAGCATGCTAGTGGCCTATTAGGTAATCTGTTAGTAAAAATACGTTTTTATTAGCAGAGAACTAATCTTTTTGGCAAACTTATTTATCTGTTTCTTTCTTGATTCATATTAAACTATTGAAATAAAAACAATTACGCCTAATTAGCCGTTATGAATTGTTTAATCAAAGCCTTTATTAACCTAAATTTTACTATATATAAGTTATTATATATCAATAGCTTATATTTTTATTTTACGCTCCACTATAGAATTAATCTCTATATTTGAACCACTTCAAAAGGAAGTTGGTTACGACAATATCAAAATGGGGTTTCAAATTTTTCCCTCAATTTGATGCTTTTTCTTTAACACTTAAAATTGAATGCGTATGAAGTCAGGAACGTTTAAGAAAGCAGTCTCTTTCTTTGCCTTAGCCTCTGTATTTACCATGGCGGGCTGTCAGAAAGATGAAGTTTTAGAAGAAACAGCTACCGCCCCCCAAGCGCCTGCTGCCACTTCCAATGCCATAGATGGAAAATTCATCGTAGTTCTAAAGAATGGCGTGAAAGCTCAAGGTGTACGTGAAAGGGTGCTAGGTACTCACCGTTCAGCTTCAGAGCGAATTCAAAACTTATCAGATGGTGCTTTTGAAGGCTTCTCTGGCTCTTTGAGTAAAGAAGAAGTTGCTTTGCTAAAACAGGATGAAAATGTAGCTTACATTGAGCCTGAACAAGCGGTCATGTTAGGTAAACCTTCTAATCAAACCTCTTCTACTCCACTTGCAACAACCTCTACTACTACAACAACTACCACTTCTACTCAAACTGTTCCTTGGGGCGTTGCCCGCGTAGGGTACGGTGATGGTACTGGTAAAACAGTTTGGATTATTGACTCAGGTATTGACACCAAGCACCCTGACTTGAACGTGGACATTGCCCGCAGCCTGTCCTTTATTACGGGTGTAACGTCTGTTGAAGATGGTTACGGCCACGGTACAACGGTAGCCGGCATCATTGGCGCCAAAAACAACACATATGGTGTTGTAGGTGTTGCTGCCAACGCTTCTCTTGTATCACTTAGAGTATTTGACAACACTGGTTACGGAACGCTTACCCGTATCTATTCTGCCTTGAACCATGTTTACAAATATGGCAAAGCAGGAGACGTGGTCAACATGAGCCTACGGGTGAACGGTTCTACCTTGCTTGATGACTTGGTTAAGAAAACGGCCGCTCGCGGTATCTTCATTGCCATTGCAGCGGGTAACAGCGCCGTTGATTGTATGCTTGACTCTCCAGCCCGTGTGAATGCGCCAAACGTGTACACTGTGTCTAACATGGACTCTTATGGTAAATTCAACCCATCTTCTAACTTCGGTGCTTCTGTTGATTTCAGTGCCCCAGGTACTAACATCACTTCTACAGGTACAGCCGGAAGATATTTAGGTGGTAGCACTGGTACTTCTTTCGCAGCCCCTCACTTGGCAGGATTGCTAGCCCTTAAAGGAACAGCCATCAACAACCAAGGTTTGGTAGCAGGTGACCCAGATGGCAAACCAGATCCAATCATCTTGAAATAGTCTTTCTAATACATTCCATAAAAAAAGGCCTCGCATTCACGGGGCCTTTTTTTATGGTTTTTAGTATTCTATAAAGTCTTTTACACTTTGGCAATCCTGCGATTTTACAGGCTTTTGCATTCTTTGAAATGGGATACTATAAATATAACCTATTGTTTTTGGCCTGATTTTCGGAAATAAGACCAAAAACGATTTTAATGATTAGATGATTACTAAATACCCGACTAGCCTACAGTATTATACAGGTTGCTCCTTGTTAAACCGGGCCAGCGCCAAGCGTATTTTAAAATAGTCTATTTGGCCGTCCAAATGCTCAAAAATGGGCTTCATGGCAGAGCGGCAGCCCGTCTCTACAATAGCCTGATGAACTATGGAGTATTCACTCTCAGACAGAAACGGTTTTAAGTCTACTTCATATCCTTGTTGGAACAAGGTGGCTATGTGCGAGTACACCGTCACTAGTTGCAATTGCCGCTCCACTGATATTTCTTCTGGGGACTTTCCCTGCTGCAAAGCCTCGTAGGTCAGCAAATGAGTGGCTCCCTTTAGTTTAACCTGTTCTCCTTTAGACTGCTGTGAGAGAAAAGTGAGTATGGAGTTGATGAAGATCTCGCCGTACTGCTCGTATTTTGCCTGGGCCACCCCTGATATAGATAGAAAGGCCGGTTTGCTGGTGGGTCGCTCTTCGGCTATCTCCTGTAAGGTGTTGTCATTGAACACCAGGTAAGGAGCAATGCCTCTTTCCTGCGCCAGGTCTTTGCGCAGCTGCCGAAGGTGCTCAAACAAAGCCGTAGCCAAGGGATTGCGGTTTTTGCCCCTCGTGGCTCTCTCCTTTTCCTCTTTAGGACTGGCTGCCTGGAACTTCACCAACTCCACGGACTTGCCATTGAAAAGAATGTCCTGGCTTCCTTTGGTTAACTTAAGCGCTCCGTGCTCATCATATGCTACTTCTAACAGTCCTTGGTTGATGAGTTGGTGGATGTAACGCTGCCATTCCAAAGGCGGCAGGTCCTTGCCTACACCAAAGGTCTTGAGCTTGTCATAGCCTTTGGCCAAAGACATCTGATTCCGGGACCCCCTAAGAATATCCACTACCTGAGCAGAGGCAATGGTTTCTTTGGTGCGGGCTACCGCAGACAAAATCTTTTGCGCCAGTTCTGTGCCGTTGAAAGAAGTAGGCGGATGATCACAGACGTCGCAGTGGCCGCAGTCTTTGGGATACTCCTCTCCAAAGTAGTGCATCAACGTCTTACGCCGGCAGCTGGTGCTTTCTGCGTACTGTTGCATGCGGTCCAGTTTAGCCAGTGACAAGGCCTGCTCCTTGCTGTTATCTCCTTGGGTGATGATGTCCCTTAGGGTCATGACGTCTGCCAGGCTATGGAACAACAAGGCTTCGGCGGCGGCTCCGTCCCGCCCGGCTCGGCCAATCTCTTGGTAATAGCTTTCCAAGTTTTTGGGCAAGTTGTAGTGGATCACCCAGCGTACGTTGGACTTGTCAATCCCCATCCCGAAGGCGATGGTCGCGCACATGATTTGCAGGTTGTCCTGCAAGAAGCGCTCCTGCACCTTGTCCCTGTCCTTGGCAGACAATCCGGCGTGGTAGTATTCGGCGTTGTAGCCTTTTTCCTTCAGTTTCTGGGCCAGCGACTCAGTGGCTTTCCGGCTGAGGCAGTAAATGATGCCAGGCTGAAAAGGACGGTCTTCTAGAAAATCCAGGATGGCTTCTATGCGTTTTTGACCAGGCTGAACTTGCAGGTAAATGTTGGGCCGGTCAAAGGAAGAACTGAATACAGTAGGGTTCTGTAAATAAAGCTGCGTTTGGATGTCCCGCTGCGTGAGTTTGTCGGCGGTGGCCGTGAGGGCAATGACTGGTACCTCAGGGAATTGGATCTTTAGGTTCTTCAGTTGTAAGTACTCCGGCCTGAAATCATGGCCCCAGGCAGAGATACAGTGTGCCTCGTCAATGGCGAACAAGTTGACCTGCAAGCGCTTTAAAAAAGAGAAGAACCCGGCAGAGAGTAGTTTCTCAGGCGATACATACAGCATTTTAAGCCGACCGTCAAAGCACTGCTGTTCTATGAGCTGCTGCTCTTTGGAAGATTGGGAGCTGTTGAGGTAGCCCGCGTTCACCCCGTTGCCCAACAGCGCCTCCACCTGGTCTTTCATCAAGGCGATGAGCGGAGACACCACCACGCACAGGCCAGGCATCACCAAACCGGGTACCTGGTAGCAGACCGATTTTCCGCCGCCGGTAGGCATGAGCACTATGGTATCGCGCTTCGCTAAGACGTTGGAGATGATCTCCTCCTGCCCCGGCCTAAACTTGTCATACCCGAAATAAAGCTTTAGTACTTCTTGCGCTTCCCTCACGTCCATTTTTCTGCTATTTCTACAAAAATACCCTAAAAACGGACCTTATTCAAGTGAGCTTCCCGCATTAAAAGCAAAAAGCCCAGGGCACTGCCCTGGGCTTTTTGTTACAGAGTTTCCTCTACTTATTTTCTCACGAAGTCTATGATGGTGGTGATCACTGACATGGCCAAACTGAAAATGATAGCCCCTAAGATGCTCTGCAGCTCAAAGCCGTCAATCAGGTAATCTGCCAGGTACAGGATTATCACGTTAATGACCAACAGGAACAGCCCTAAGGTCATAAAGGTGATGGGAATGGTCAGGAACACCAGAATTGGCCTTACCACCGCATTCAGCAGGGCTAGCACCAAAGCAAGGATAAGCGCCGTGACAACGCCGTCAATGATAATACCCGGGATAAACTGTGCCAGGATGAAGGCAGCAATGCCTGTCAGGATAATTTTAATGATAAAACCCATGGTCTATGTTTTAGGTGAAGTGAACTATCCTATGGCCTCCAGTTTCCCTTGCGAAACCGCCATCCAGTTGCACAACTTGTATAATAGACGCGCACCCACGTTTCCATTCCATTCCGTCTCGCCGGGGGCTACCTCACAAAGGTCAAACCCGATGATCTGTCGACCAGATTTCACCAAGGCTTTGATTAGATAAACCGCTTCTTCAAACTCAAATCCTCCGGGGACCGGGGTTCCCGTTCCTGGGCAAAGTTTTGGATCCAAGCCGTCAATGTCAAAGCTGATGTATACTTTCTGGGGAAGCTGCGCGATGATCTTTTTGCACTGCTTCTTCCAGCTGCTGCCCTCGTACATCTTGGTTTTGAGGGCGCTATCATAAAAGGTAATCACGCGGCCGTTGCTTTGCTCTACTAATTCGGCTTCTCCTTGGCACAAATCTCTGATGCCTACTTGTACCAGCTTCTTTACCTGCGGCAATTTTAAAGCGTTGAACATGATGGACGCATGCGAGTAGGTAAACCCTTCATAGGCGTTGCGTAAATCTGCGTGCGCATCTACCTGCAAAATGCCGTACTCCTCGTGTTTCTCCGCTAAGGCATGCATAAAGCCAAGAGGTGTACTATGGTCACCGCCTAAGACACCCACCAGCTTTCCTTGATTCAAATATTCTAACGTGGCTTGCTTGGACCATTGCAATAGTTTATCACCTTTCTGATTGACTTCTGCCACCGTGTGGTCATGGGAATGGTCGCCGGCAGGCTGACCGTTCTCTAACCACTGGATGTACTCTTCAGTCTTCTCGCGCAACCGTCTGCTTTCCTGCGCCCACTCTTCTGGGATCTCTGGCATGTGCACGCCCAGGTGCCATACGTTCGGCAACTCAGGGTCAAACAAATCTAGTTGTGGAGAGGCGTCTCTAACCGCGGCGGGCCCTTCGGCGGTGCCCGCATTGTAAGACACCGTCACTTCCCAGGGAATAGGAAACACGACCACTTCAGATTCTTCTTCGGTGAAGGGCAGGCCAAACAAACCGCTCCCAATCTCGCCTACCCCGTTAGGATCAAATGCGGATATTTTGGTGCGCTTAGATTCACACATGGAGGTCAACTTCATATAGCTAGCAGTTCTTTGTTATTTCTTTAAAAGGTCTTTTACAAAATTAGGCAGGGCAAACGCGGCCTGGTGGATGTCTTCATTGTAGTAGCGCAGGTTATGCTCTCTGGAGAACGCCGCCGCTTGCTCCATGTTCACCTGTTTAGGGTGCACACCACCTTTAGAACTGAAAGAGAAGCTCCAGGTACCAGTTGGGTAGGTTGGGATAGCCGCCAAATAGCAATGCACGTTCTCCTGCCCGAAGATGCCTCTGTACGTATCATAAATCTCCACGAACACCTTGGTGTTGAAACGAGGCGACTCGCTCTGCGTGATCATGATTCCATTGGGCGTCAGGCAACGGTACACCTCTTGGTAGAACTCAGCGGTAAACAAGCCTTCACCCGGGCCTACTGGATCTGCAGAGTCTACTATAATTAGGTCAAAGGCCTCATTGGCGCACTCTTGAATGTACTTGATGCCATCGGCTACCAACAGCTTTAACTTAGGGTGGTCAAAGGCACTGGCGGTCTCTGGCAGGTGTTCTTTACAGGCTTCAATCACCAAAGCATCTATTTCTACCAACACCACCTCGTTTATTTGGTCATGGCGCAACAGTTCGCGCACGGTACCGCCGTCACCGCCGCCAATCACCAGAGCACGCTTTACATTACCGTGGCTCATTACTGGCACGTGGGTGATCATCTCGTGGTATACGTACTCGTCTTTCTGGGTACACATCACCATTCCATCCAGGGTGAGCATGTTGCCATATGCCAGGGTTTCAAACACCTCAACCTTTTGGTAAGGTGACTGTTTTTTATAGAGCTGGTTGCCAGTGTGCTTTAACGAAAGGGCGATGTTCTCATCGCGCTCCGTAAACCAGACGTCACGGGTGATTTTAGGGATTGGAACGATCTGCTGGCCAGAGTCGCGGGCTTCTACCGTGAAATCGGTGCGCTGCAAAAGGCTTTGCTGGCCTCTGCGGCACTCCATAGAGGAACCGTGGCTGGCTTTGAAGGCTTTCTGCAGAAAGTCATAGGATACCCAAGGATCTACGGTCTCGCCGCAGGTAAATAAGTCCACCGCCGCGTAGCCGTACTCTGGCCAGGTATGGATGGCCAAGTGACTTTCCTGGATAACTACAACCCCAGACACGCCATAAGGAGAGAAATGGTGGAAGGTACTGTTGATGACGGTGGCCCCGGCCGTTTCGGCGGCCTCTACCATGCTGTTCTCAATGTGCACCACATCATTCATCAATTCTGGAGAGCAATTGTAAAACTCCACCAATATGTGTCTTCCTAACGCGTCCATCGCCATACTACTTTGTTTTTAATGTTGTTAATGCGCAAAACAACGAAAAAGATATTGCATTGGAAAGACTCCAGCCGCTTCTCCGTTTTTGGCCTATTTCCCATAAAACGAGCAAAAAACGGAAATGGCTAAGCACCAATGAAAAGAGCCGCGCTAGGCGGCTCTTTTCAAGATTATATTTTTCAAGGAGATTACTTGGCCAGGAAGTTATACGAACGGATGATCTCCAGTATTTTGATGAAGGTGGTGGTGTCAAAAAACAGCAGCAAAGGCAATTCTACCATTTGGGTATTATTGGTAAACTGCGTGATGACCGTGAATACCAAAGGCTGAAACAAAGGATGCTCCGTGAAAATGCTCTTCAAAGACTCTGCTATGTCATTCTTAGGCGCCACGGGCGGCGAGCCATAAATGTTAGCCTTTAAGATATTGGCCAACTGCGTCACCAAGGCGCCCGTGATAATATTGCTTATCTCCAACAGAAGCGACTCCTGCATTTCTGTCAAGGGATCTTTGGGATCAACGGTCATGCCTAGGCAAACGGCAGAAAGCTGCTCAATGTGCAGTTCTGAGAACAGCATCAACGTAGAGCCGTTCAAGTCACCTTTGATGTCTGACTGAATGATGGTGTGCGACTTTTCATAGGCGCGCACGATCTCAATCAGTTCATTGGCCTCCATTAACTGCAGGTCTGGCACCTTGAGCAATACGCGGTCTTTTGCAATAGCTGCAAACGAATCTGCGGCCCGGGCCAACCCTATGTTAAGGATTTCTTTGATGATATCCCGCTCTAGTTCATTTACTTGAAGCTCCATGAATCAGGCTTTTAATGTTTTGTACCCCTCCAACAATCTTACCTTCGGGCAATAAAATATCTTGTAATAGCGGCCACATCCAGCACCAGGCAAACCTTGCCCGAGCCTAATAGTGTCACGCCAGCATAAATTTCAATGGTATTCACGGGTTTGCTTAATGCTTTAATCACAATGTCTTGCTGACGCAATAGACTGTCTACTATAAGACCAAGCTTCCGGTTATTATAAGTCACAATGATGATGTTTTGCACATCACCTGATAGTTTAGATTTACGGCCACTGTACTGGTCAAGGTCTACATTGAACAGCTCGCGCAGATACACAATTGTAATGGTTTCGCCTTGAATATCGGCTACCAGTAAGTCTCCTACTTCATGTAATTCACTAGATGGTAATGACACCACCGAGTCTGTATGCATAAGCGGAATAGCGTAATAATTCTCTTCCACTTGGCACAACAAGGCTCCTTTTACGGCAATGGAAGTAGGCAGGTACATGGTAAAAGTGGTACCTATCCCCTTTTGAGAATCTACCCGGATGCGCCCTCCAATAGAATCAATGGCATTTTTCACCACATCTAATCCAACGCCTCGGCCAGAGAATTCTGTCACTTCTTTTGCCAAGGAAAAACCAGGCTCAAACAAGTAGGAAAGCACTTCAGTGTCCCGCAAGTCTTCTACAGCGTCTGCTGGTAAAAACCCTCTATTGACAATGGCCTTTCTAACCTCTGTCTGGTCAATTCCTTTTCCATCATCAATTAACCGTAAGATAACCGTGTCGCGGTCGTTTTGGGCAGAAAGGATGATGTTGCCTTGAGGCGATTTCTTCTGCTTTTTGCGCACGTCTGCCTTTTCAATGCCATGTGAGATAGCATTGCGCATAAGGTGCAACAAAGAGTCTGTGATGATTTGAAGGATGTTACGGTCAATCTGAATATCCTGTCCTACAATCTCCAGATTTATTTCCTTTTTCTCAGCTACGGCAATATCCCGAACTATGCGCGGAAACTTGTTAAACAAAGATCCCACGTTTACCAGGCGGGCATCCATGACGCTAAACTGAAGTTCCTCGGTAATGCGGTACAAATGGGAACTAACGCTTTTTAAATCATCATGGTCCAATTCTTTGCTAATGGAAAGAATGCGGTCCCGGTCAATGATTAACTCACCTACCAGATTGAGCAGGTGATCCAGCTTTTTAATCTGGATATAGATAAGGTCAGAAAGCGAAAGGTTCTTAGAAGTATAGTACTTCTGCACCTTAGATAATTCCTCCCCGGTATTCTCTGAAATAGTACTGGCAATAATGTCTAGGTTTCTGAGCAGTGCCGGGCTTGGCTCAATGGTGACTGGATTGTCAATGTTGCCTATCAACTCCCCCAACATGTCCACGCCGTCAAACAGCACGGTAACTACCTCATCACTGAAGGTTAGCTCCTTGTTCCTTATAAGCCCAAAAGCAGTCTCTAGTTTGTGCGCAACGTCCGCAATATTCAGGTACCCGATGGCCTTGGCGTTTGCCTTGAGGTTATGGAGTAACCTGAAGATCTCGGCCAGCACCTGGTCATCCTGAGGGTTTTTCTCAAGATCACTTATGTGCCTGCTGAGCGCATCATAATACTCTAGCGCTTCGGCTATAAATATCTCCTTGTATTCCTGCTCTCTCGCCTTCATCTACTAAGCTCACTTTGGAGCGCATGGCTCAGGTGTCTCTCTGCCGCAAAACGGCTAATCATGGAATGGATCTGGCCTAAGGCCACCACTCCGTTTACCACCCCATTCTCTATAGCTGATTTTGCCATGCCAAAAATGGAGGATGTTTCTGCATTTTGAGCGATGATGACACCGCCCATGTTTCTTATTTCTTGCGCTCCTTTGGTACCATCTTGCCCCATGCCCGTCATAATAATACCTAGTACACGATCCCCGGCACAATAAGCTGCAGATTGCATCAAGGTGTCTACAGACGGCGACTCTAAAACTGGAGAAGTAGCAGGCACTAAATCAAGCGTTAACAGTTCAGGTTTTAAGGCATTCCGACGGATGAACATATCCTGCCCTCCCGGTGCAATAATGACCGTGTTGGCCTCTAATTGCATGCCTTTTCTACCTTCTTCTACTTGCCATTTGGTGAGTTTCTGCAACCGCTTGGCCAGCCGCTTGGTAAACTTCTCAGGCATATGAATGGCCACCAAGATGACCGTAGGTTGCTGTACTACTAAGTCTCTCAGTACATATTCAAGTGCAGTAGAACCACCCGTTGACGCCCCCAACACCACTACGCAGAGTGGTTTCGTGTCAGAAACAGAATCAACTGCATCATTTAGTCTGAATACTTCTACCCCTTGGTGTTTGGGTTTAAATGAAACCGGTTGGGTACATCCTTTGACCAAGGCCCGCAACTTATTCATTAATTCATACTTAACTCCCAGCAGTTTACCCGAAGTCAGGCTACTAGTGGATTGAAGCAAGGATGCACCGTCTGCGTCCAAAAGAATGGATTCTTGAAAAGACTCCATCTTTTGTGAAATCATAACCAACAAAGACGACTGCTGCCCATATACCGGCGTGAATAAAGGGAGCTTACCGCTTACCGTTAAACCCGGGGTGGCTACAATCACATCTGGTTGCAAGTCAAACGCTTTGCTCAATAACTCATCTTTGGTTTGGGCAGTATCCACCACCTCCAGATGGGGCTCAGCATTGATCATGCCAGAGAGCACCAGTCTAGACCGGACAGAGGTATCCCCTATTAAAACCTTGAATTTTGTTATGGGCGCGTGTAGCACGTAAATGGATACAAATGAAGCAAGGGTCCTCTATTCCTGGAAGGCTTGATTTAAGGCTTCCAATACTTTGTCCTCAGAGAACGGCTTTACTATATAAGTTAAAGCGCCATACTCTGTGGCCTCATTGACAATCACCTCCTGGCCCACGGCGCTTACAATAATCACCTTTATGTCAGAGTTGTTCTGCTTGATGGCTTTTAATACATCCAGGCCCGTGTTATCTGGCAGGATTACATCCAGTGTCACCAGATCTGGAATTTTTTCTTTCGCCATCTCTATGGCTGTTTTTCCATCTGGGGCTTCGCCCACTACATCATAGCCAGCATCTAGCAACATGTTTTTCAGCATGGTGCGCATGTAGAAAGAATCGTCTACAATTAATATTCTCTTTTTCTCAGTGATTTCCATAGCGTGCGTTTTATTGGTTAACCTCTCAGTTCCATTATCTCATCTGAGGTTAGTATTTTAAAGATATCCAGCACAATAATGAGGCGGTTATCAATCTTGCCTATCCCCTCAATGAAGTTCTCATTGATGTTGATGTCTTGTATGAAAGAAGGTGCTTTGTCAATGCTTGATACGGGCAAAGTCAAAGACTGAGGTACTTCCTTTACAATAAATCCTAAGGTATAATCTTTGGCTTCAATGACAAGGGTATACGTATGCCGATCTGTGGAAGCGGAGCGCTCCACCTGGAAGCGCTCCTCTAAATCCATAATGGCTAGGATATCCCCTCTAATATTGGCCACTCCTTTAATGAAGGAAGGAGTTTTGGGCATGCGGGTGATTTCGGGGGTAATGGTTACCTCTTTCACCTGCTCAATACGCACTCCAAACTCTTCTATACCAAGCTTGAAGACAATCAGGTGGACCATTGGTTCAACAACGGTGTCCTTCTTCTCGCGGGCGTTTTGTACCTCCATTACTCTTGTCCTCTATTTTTCCCTGCTTTTCTAGTGGCTTTTCTTAATAACTCTTCTTCTTCCTCGCTGTCTGGCGTAAAGCTACGCTTTCTGGTAGGTACCGGACTCAACTTGCGCTGGTTACGGTTAGGGAAAACTATGTTACCATTGATCAACTTGAAGGCAGAAATACCCAACTGCAAGTCATCTGCAATGTCATTCAGACGCTGGCTGGACGTGGTCAGTTCTTGCATGGAAGCAGACAATTGCTTAGCCGTACTAGCTACCTGCTGGGTACCAGAGGCCGTTTGTTCGGCAATGGCTACTACTTCTTCCACGTACTTCACAACGTCGCCAATGGATGACTTCTGCACCTCAGTTGACACCAAGATGTCCTGGGCAGAGCGGAGCGTTTCACCACTGGAAGTCGCAATGTTTTTAAAGGCGCCAGACGCTTCAAACGTAGCGTTCTTTCCTTTCAATACACGGCCTTCCATGGTCGCGATAGCCGCTGCCGCAGAAGAAGTATCTTTCTTCACGTCTTCTACCAGAATGGCAATCTCACTTGCAGACTTCCGTGATCCCTCGGCCAGTTTCCGAATCTCTTCGGCTACTACCGCGAACCCTCTACCTGCCTCGCCCGCTCTGGCCGCTTCAATGGCCGCGTTCAAGGCCAACAAGTTGGTTTGGGCCGCAATGTCTGTGATCACCCCAAGAGACTTAGAGATCTCTTGGCTACGGGTACTCAATACTTCAATGGTTTTAGCGGTAAGAGCCGCAGAAGATGAAATCTCTTCCATGTTCTTCACCACCTCAGCCACTGTTTTCAGACCTAGCTGGGAAGTCTCCTCACCCATTACCGCTGAGCGGTTCACCACGTCTGCCTTGTTGGCGGTTTCTTTGGTGGCCTTCATGATTTCTTCAATCAGTTTAAAGGCTTGGTCAGTTTTCAAAGCTTGGTTCTGCGCACCCTCTGCCATTTGTTGCATAGAGAGAGCAACGTCTACCGTTACCCTGTTCATCTCTAGACCCTTAGCAGCCATATCTTCTGAAGAACTTCCTACAATCAAGGAGCTTTCATTGATTTCACCTAATAGGGCATTCAAGTTATCTACCGCCAGGTTCAAGGCATTGGACATGGCCAGGATATCTCCGGCGGTATGAATTTCTACTTTCTGTGTTAAATCACCTTCAGAGATGGCGCGTACTACGCGTGACACTTCCAGAACCGGAGTCACGATGGACTCTAAAAGGTCATTAAGTGTATCTACTAGTTCTTTCCAGCTTCCAGACACACCGCTTACCGTGGCACGCTCTGTCAGTTTACCTTCCACACCCGCTACTCTGGCCACCCGGCTAACTTCACCCGCTAAGCGGTTCAAGTCTTCCACCATGCTGTTGATGGTGTCTGCCAGGTCTGCTAGTTCGCCTTTGGCTTGTAAAGTCAGTTTCTGAGTAAGGTCACCTTTAGATACTGCGGTTACTACTTTCACAATACCGCGTACCTGCGTGGTCAGATTAGAGGCCATCACATTCACATTGTCGGTCAGGTCTTTCCATACCCCTCCAATGTTCGGCACTTTGGCTTGTCCGCCTAGTTTACCTTCCGTACCTACTTCAAGCGCCACTCTGGTTACCTCACCTGCGAAGATGTTCAGAGAGTCCACCATTCTATTGATGTTCTCTTTCAGCTCCAAGAGTTCTCCTTTTACATCTACTGTCACCTTCTGGCTCAAATCGCCTTTTGCCACGCCAATCGCAACTTTTGCAATGTCACGTACCTGAGAAGTTAAGTTGGCGGCCATGGTGTTCACGTTATCCGTCAGCTCTTTCCAGGTACCACGTACCTTCGGAACATTCGCCTGACCGCCTAGTTTACCCTCGGTACCCACTTCTCTTGCCACACGGGTTACCTCGTCTGCGAAGATGTTCAAGCTATCCACCATCTGGTTCAGGTTTTCTTTTAGCTCTAGGATTTCGCCTTTCACATCTACCGTCACTTTCTGGCTCAAGTCGCCACGGGCAACCGCGGTTGCTACCTTAGCAATATCACGTACCTGGCTCGTCAACTGACTTGCCATGTAGTTTACGTTCTCAGTTAATTCTTTCCAGGTTCCTCCTACGTTTGGCACAGAAGCTTGCGCTCCCAGTTTACCCTCGGTACCCACTTCGCGGGCTACTCTGGTTACCTCATCACCAAATACGTTTAGGGAGTCCACCATCTGGTTCAGGATATTCTTGAGTTCAAGAATCTCACCCTTCACGTTCACGGTCATCTTCTGGCTCAAATCCCCTTTGGCTACGGCGGTCGCTACGTTGGCGATGTCACGCACTTGCAACGTCAGGTTAGAGGCCATGTAGTTTACATTGTCAGTGAGATCTTTCCAAACACCACCTACATTTGGCACACTGGCTTGTCCACCTAATTTTCCTTCAGTACCCACTTCCAACGCCACGCGGGTTACTTCCCCGGCAAACACGTTAAGTGAATCCACCATTTGGTTCAGGATGTTCTTCAGTTCAAGGATTTCGCCTCTTACCTCAACGGTCATTTTCTGACCCAAATCTCCTTTTGCTACGGCGGTTGCTACGTTGGCAATGTCCCGTACCTGATGGGTCAGGTTAGAGGCCATGTAGTTCACGTTATCCGTTAAGTCTTTCCATACACCGCCCACATTTGGAACTGATGCCTGGCCACCCAATTTACCCTCGGTACCTACCTCCAACGCCACACGAGTTACCTCACCCGCGAAGATGTTAAGGCTGTCTACCATCTGGTTCAGGATATTCTTCAGCTCCAGGATTTCGCCCTTCACGTTCACCGTCATCTTCTGGCTCAAATCCCCTTTGGCTACGGCGGTCGCCACGTTGGCGATGTCGCGTACTTGCAGCGTAAGGTTGGATGCCATGGAGTTTACGTTGTCGGTCAACGCTTTCCAGGTTCCGGCCACGTTTGGCACGTTGGCTTGGCCACCTAAGATTCCTTCGGTTCCTACTTCAAGCGCCACCCGGGTTACCTCACCAGCAAACGTATTCAGGGAGTCCACCATTTGGTTTAGGATATCCTTCAGTTGAAGAATCTCACCTTGTACATTCACCGTCATCTTCTGGCTCAGGTCACCCTTTGCCACAGCCGTTGCAACATTCGCAATGTCGCGTACCTGAAGCGTTAGGTTGGAGGCCATGGAATTCACATTGTCTGTGAGGTCTTTCCATACACCGCCCACATTCGGAACATTTGCTTGTCCACCCAAAATACCCTCGGTACCCACTTCGCGGGCCACTCTGGTTACCTCATCCGCGAAGATGTTGAGTGAATCCACCATTTGGTTCAGGTTGTCCTTCAGCTCCAGGATTTCTCCTTTTACATCAACCGTCATCTTCTGGCTTAGGTCACCTTTTGCTACCGCGGTGGCAACATTGGCTATATCACGTACTTGCAGCGTCAAGTTTGACGCCATGTAATTAACATTGTCAGTTAGGGCTTTCCAAGTACCGGCTACGTTTGGTACGTTGGCCTGACCCCCTAGAATACCCTCGGTGCCTACCTCTCTTGCCACACGGGTTACCTCATCGGCGAAGATGTTAAGGCTGTCCACCATCTGGTTCAGGTTGTCCTTCAGCTCAGCTAACTCACCACGTACATTCACGGTGATTTTCTGGCTCAAGTCACCTTTTGCTACCGCAGTTGCTACGTTGGCAATGTCACGTACCTGCAGGGTCAAGTTACCGGCCATGGTGTTCACGTTGTCCGTCAACTCCTTCCAGGTACCACCTACGTTTGGCACGCTTGCTTGTCCGCCCAGCTTACCTTCGGTACCCACTTCACGAGCAACACGGGTTACCTCGTCCGCAAAGATGTTGAGTGAATCCACCATCTGGTTGATGATGTCTTTCAGGTCAGCAATCTCACCACGCACGTTAACGGTAATCTTTTGGCTCAAGTCACCCTTTGCAACAGCGGTGGCAACATTGGCTATATCACGCAGCTGGCTAGTCAAATTGCTAGCCATGGTATTCACGTTGTCTGTTAGTTCTTTCCAGGTACCGCCTACATTTGGTACACGGGCCTGACCGCCTAGTTTACCCTCGGTACCTACTTCACGGGCCACTCTGGTTACTTCATCCCCGAAGATGTTGAGTGAGTCCACCATTTGGTTGATGTTCTCCTTCAGCTGCAACATTTCGCCTTTCAGGTCCACGGTTACTTTCTGGGTTAGGTTACCCTGTGCAACCGCAGTGGTTACCTTGGCAATGTCCCGTACCTGAGAGGTAAGGTTAGACGCCATCGCGTTTACATTGTCAGTCAGCTCTTTCCAGATTCCGGCAACGTTTGGCACGGAGGCTTGTCCACCCAATCTACCTTCAGTACCCACTTCAAGGGCCACACGGGTTACCTCACCGGCAAATAGGTTTAGGTTGTCAATGGTACGGTTGATGGTTTCGGCCATGACCTTGAAGTCACCAGACACAGGAATCTGGAATGTCTCATCTAGGTTACCCCTAGAGATGTTCTTCAATACCTTGCCTACCTCCAATACCGGAACGGCGATGGAGTCCACCAAGCCGTTGATATTGTTGATCATGTCCTTCCAGAAACCAGAGGCGTTCTCAGCAGAGGCACGGGCTTTCAGGTTACCTTCTACCCCGGCAACTTTGGAGATACGGGATACCTCGCCTCCTACCCCACCAATCATCTCCACCATGGAGTTGTAGGCTTCGGCTATCTCAGAGAAGATGTCATTGTTCTGCTTGGTTAACCTTACAGAAACGTCACCTTTCTTAAACGCGTCTAGCGCGTAGAGAACGCGGTTCAACTGCTCATTGATGTAATCATTGTCTTGCAATTGGTACTGCAGCCTGGGCGTATTGCTACGTCTGGCCTGGTCCGCTTGCACTAACGGCACTGCCAATAAAGGAATCTCATCAATCCTCTCTGCCTCTTCATCTCCTGCACCTGAGTCTGCTTGGGGAGCGTCATTCATACCGTTTTCAGAAACATTGGCATCTACTGCGGCGGGAGTTGGCTCCTCTGCCTGCGCTGCCACAGGGGTCTCTTCTACGGTTGTTTGTGCTGGAGCCTCTACCGGCTGGGCCGCAGGTTTCTCAGCTTCTGACTTCCCAATCAACTTGTCCTTATTGAGTTTTAAGTTTTTACCTAAAGCCATTGTATATGTGATTGTAGAGCGTTGTTACATGCCAAGGCAATGGTTTTGCCACGCAATGGTTTATCTGCCTTTAAAAATAGGCTATGCAATATACTAATAAAATAGAGTTAAGAAGAACCCTTATTTAGCAGCCAAGTATTCTTTGGCTAGTCCTAAATAATCTTTGGCTCCATTAGAAGCCGGGTCATATTCTATCACACTCTTCCCAAAAGAAGGTGCTTCAGCAAGCTTTACATTTAGCCTGATGCGCTGGTCAAAAATACGCTCCTCCACGTTTTCCTGCAGGTACTCTTCTATCTCTAGGCTCAGCTTGCGGCGTTTGTCATACATAACCACCACTATGCCTTTCACCTTTAGTTTGGGGTTGAGCGTGGATTTAATCTGCTTTACCGTGTTCAGGATCTGACCAAGGCCCTGCAGCGTCAACACCTCCATCTGCAAAGGAATGATCACCTCATGTGAAGCTGTAAGCGCATTGACCGTCAACAAGGACAGCGAAGGCGGACAATCTATCAAGATGTAGTCAAACCCCTTGGCTTCTTGTAACATGCTCTGCAGAAACTCCTCGCGGCTCTCCTGTCCTACCAAAGATATCTCCACGTCTACCAGGTCATTGGTACCAGGCGCCACTTGCAGGCCGCCGCATTCTTGCAGAATGTCTGACAAGCTGTGCTGGCCGGTGAATACATCTGCTAAAGTACGCTCAGGTTCTGTAATGCCCAGGGAGTAAGATAAGTTGGCTTGTGGGTCTAAATCGATCAACAGCACCCGCTTTCCTAGCTTTTGGAGCGCGCTTCCCAGATTAATGGTAGTAGTGGTTTTGCCAGTACCCCCCTTTTGGTTGATGACCGATACGATAGTTGTTGCCATAGGTTACACGAAAACTGAAATTTATTTTTCTGCCGTTGAAACGGGTTAAAGCTACAAATTAAAATGCCGTTTAAATTCGTTTTTAGCCTGTTTTCTAGAAAATAGCCCTAAAATGAATCTACTGGGGCTATGAACCTTTCCTGTAGATGAAAGGTGCTTGTCGCCTTACCAGTGGCATCTTCTTCTTTCGGGACCAAATCCAGGATGGTGGCTGGTGAGAAACTAACTCTTCTTTGTGTAAGCGCATTGGCAAAATACCCAATGGTAGGATTATGCCCTATATATAATAGAGTCTGCACAGAGGCATCTACGGTTTCTAAAAGGTGCATTAAATCTTCTTCATCCCCATGGTAAATATCTTTTTCTGTCTGCACAGGTACAGATACGCCCAGCCCCGCTAAAACCCCAGCCAGGGTAGATTGCGTACGTACCGCCGGACTGCAGAGAATCAAGTCTGGCACCAGCTTTTTCTCTTTTAGCCAGAGTCCTGCCGTGACAGCCTGGCTATGGCCTAGCGGGGTGAGTTCACGCTCCAGGTCTGTCTGGCCCGGAACTTTTTCCAGCGTTGTAGCGTGCCTCATTAACAAAAGATGTTTCATAGCGCCTAAATTTTGCGTTAAAAACTTTTTTACTGCCCTAAGGTATATGGTTTTGCGCTCTTCTAACAAGCTACTTACCCGGTAGCGCTTGCATTGTCTCAGAATTTTACGTCATCTTTGAAAAATTTTTGGGCCCCGCCCACCTCCTTCTATATATGATAAAGAACTTAGTAATTGTGGAGTCCCCAGCCAAGGCCAAGACCATTGAAGGGTACCTGGGCAAAGATTTTATCGTGAAATCTAGCTTCGGGCACGTGCGGGACCTCCCCAAGGACAACAATGCAATAGACATTAAGAACGGCTTCAAACCCACCTACGTGGTGTCTGCGGACAAGCGTGAGGTGATTGCCAGCCTTAAAAAGCTTGCCAAGGAGGCCGAAGTGGTGTGGTTGGCATCAGATGAGGACCGCGAGGGAGAGGCCATTTCATGGCACTTATCTGAGGCCCTAAACCTGAACGAGGCCAAAACGCGCCGCATCGTCTTCCGGGAGATTACTAAGAACGCCATCCTCAACGCCATTGACAACCCGCGCACCATTGACATTAACCTGGTAAACGCCCAACAGGCAAGACGCGTGCTGGACCGTCTGGTAGGCTTTGAGCTGTCTCCGGTGCTTTGGAAAAAGATAAAGACAGGCCTATCAGCGGGACGGGTACAATCCGTAGCCGTGCGTTTTGTAGTGGAGCGCGAACGGGAAATTGAGCGCTTCAAATCTGAGTCGGCGTTTAAAGTGGTGGCTATTTTTGACGTTTCTGGCAAACGCCTGGAGGCCGAACTGAACACACGCTTTAAAACCCGTGAGCAAGCCGAAGACTTCCTGAAACGCAACATTGGCGCGTCTTACACCATTGATAGTCTAGAAAAGAAACCCACCAAGCGCAGCCCAGCCGCGCCGTTTACTACGTCTACCCTGCAACAAGAGGCCAGCCGAAAGCTATATTTCTCCGTGGCCCAGACCATGCAAGTGGCCCAACGCCTGTACGAAGCCGGTAAGATCTCCTACATGCGTACCGACTCCGTGAACCTGTCACAGGATGCCATGGCTGCCGCCGCTGCCGAGATTGCCCGCAGCTTTGGCGACAACTTCGTCAAAACCAGACAATACAAAACCAAATCTAAGTCGGCGCAAGAAGCCCACGAATCCATCAGGCCTACGGACTTCGCCGCATTAAAAGCCAGCGATGACCGAAACGAGCAGCGTCTGTATGACTTGATCAGAAAACGCGCCATCGCCTCACAGATGGCCGATGCAGAGATTGAGAAAACTACTGCGGTTATTTCTATCTCTGGTCAGCCAGAGAAACTGGTAGCTACGGGTGAGGTAGTGAAGTTTGAAGGATTCCTGAAAGTGTACGCTGAGTCTACGGATGACGAAGAATTGAGCGACGAGGAAACCCAAGGCATGCTTCCACCATTGAAAGAAGGCCAAACTTTGAACTTACAACGCCTTCAAGCTACTGAGCGTTATAGCCGTCCTGCGCCGCGCTACACAGAGGCCAGCTTGGTAAAGAAACTAGAAGAAATGGGCATTGGTAGACCATCCACTTACGCCCCTACTATCTCTACCATCCAGAAACGCGGCTACGTAGAAAAAGACAACAGAGAAGGCAAGGAACGGCCGTACCAAATCCTGTCTTTGGAAAACGGCGAAATCCAAGCCCTGACCAAAACAGAGATGGCCGGCGCCGAGAAAGCCAAACTCTTCCCCACAGACATCGCCATGGTGGTGACTGACTTTTTAGTGGCTCACTTCCCCAGCATCATTGACTATTCCTTCACGGCTAAAGTAGAGGAAGAGTTTGACCAGATTGCCATGGGTAACAAAGAATGGGACAAGATGTTAGATGTCTTCTACTCCAGTTTCCATGGAACCATTGAGGCCAGTGCAGACATTGAGCGCGCCAGCGTGAGCGGTGCCCGTGAACTAGGCTTGGATCCAATCTCCGGCAAGATGATGGTGGCCAAGTTAGGTCGCTTCGGGCCATATGTGCAGTTGGGCGAAGAGAACGAAGAGACCGGTGAGAAGCCCGTGTACGCCAGCTTAAGAAAAGGTATGTTCCTGGAGTCCATTACTGTGGAGCAAGCCCAGGAATTGTTCAAATTGCCAAGGGTGGTGGGTGAGTACGAAGGCAAGGATATGAAAGCTGCTATTGGACGTTTTGGGCCTTATATTCAGCACAATAGCAAGTTCTATTCATTACCTAAAACCATTGATCCGCTACTAATTTCTGAGGCTGAGGCCATTGAACTGATTGAGGCCAAGCGCAAGGCAGACGCCGAGAAGATGATCAAGACCTTCCCGGAAAACCCAGAAGTAACCGTCTTGAACGGACGCTTTGGTCCATACATTGTGGTGGGCAAGAAGAACGTCAAAATCCCGAAAGGACAGGAACCAGCCGAGCTCACCTTAGAGCAATGCCTGGAACTGGCGGCCAACACCCCAGATAAACCAGCCCGTGGCGGCTTTAAGAAAAAAGCTGAACCCGCTGAAAAAGCCGACGCCCCTAAGAAAACTGCCGCCAAAAAACCCGCAGCTAAGAAAGCATCAGCTAAAAAGGCCACCGGTACCACCGCTAAAAAGGCTGCTCCCAAAAAGAAAGCCAGCTAGTTTAGGATAGACGCAAGACATAAGATTCAAGACACAAGACTTGAATCTTAATTGAAGTCCGTTTTTGGCTTGTTTTCTAGAAAACAAGCCAAAAACGGACTTCTTCCTTTTGTAGATATTTGCGTATTTTACTCTACTTGTAGAATAATCTTATGTCTTGAACCTTGTGTCATGTGTCTAAAAAAATGCGTCTTATGTCACTAAAAAAACAAAAGGTAGTAGTCTTAACCGGGGCCGGAATCAGCGCCGAAAGCGGTTTGGCCACCTTCCGGGATGCAGATGGGCTTTGGGAAGGACATGACGTGATGGAAGTGGCCTCACCGGAAGGGTGGCGCAAAAACCCGGAGCTGGTGCTGGACTTCTACAACCAACGCCGCAAAAGCGCCTTAGATGTAAAACCCAACGCCGCCCACTTGGCTCTGGTAAAACTGGAAGAAAAGTTTGACGTGCAGATAATCACCCAGAACGTGGATGATCTGCACGAGCGCGCCGGCTCCACAAATATTCTACACCTCCACGGAAAGCTTTTTGAAAACCGTAGTACGCAGGACCCATCGCTCATTTATCCGGTAGAAGGCTGGGAGTTGAAGCTGGGCGACCTTTGCGAGAAAGGGTCCCAGTTACGGCCCAACATTGTCTGGTTCGGGGAGCCGGTGCCCTTGATTGAACAAGCCATAGAAGAAACCATGACTGCTGATTACCTGCTGGTGATTGGCACTTCGTTACAAGTGTATCCGGCGGCCGGACTCCTCTCCTACGCCCCACATGACACGCCCATTTACTTGGTAGATCCTAACACCCCCGCCGTGTCCCACAGAAGAAACCTCACCATCCTCAAAGAAAAAGCCACCGAGGGCGTGCCCAAAGTGGTTCAGCAGTTGCTAGAATTTTAGGCGAAAACCGCCATTATAAAATTCATGCAGCAAGCAATGCTTTAGCGTTTTTACCCCAATTTCTGGAAAACAGGCCAAAACCGGAAATCTCTAGGTAGGCAGTTCCCATGCTTTGTCTTTGGCGTACCAGAGTTCCTCGCCTCTTATTTCTAATGGTGAAGCCAGGTTGTTATGGTACAATTGTCCCGTGCCCAGTCCTTGCGGCAAGGGGTTTTGGAAGCTGGCGGCAAATTGCGCAATGGCGTTGAGCCCAATGTTAGACTCCAGCGCCGAGGTCATCCACCAATCCACTTGCATGGATTGCGCCACCTGTATCCATTCTCGGCTGGCGGTAAGGCCGCCCACCAAGGTAGGTTTGATGATGATGTAGGCAGGCTCCAGGGCTTTTAGCAGTTCCCAACGATTCTCCTTGCCTACCACGCCAATCAACTCCTCATCCAGCGCCACAGGAATGGGCGAGTGCTGGCAAACCTCGCGCATCTCTTTCCCTTGTCCTTGTCTGATGGGCTGTTCAATGGAATGGATGGAAAACCTGGCCAGTTGGTCTAACTTAAAAAGTGCTTCAGTTGGGTCAAAAGCTCCATTGGCGTCTAGCCGCAGCTCCATTGCTTCGGGGCTGGCAACTCTTCTTATTTCTTCCAGAATACTCAGCTCCTGCGCAAAGTCCAAGCCACCAATCTTTAGTTTTAGACAAGTAAATCCTTGCGCCAGCTTCTTCTTAATCTGCTCCCGCATGAACGCTGGGTCGCCCATCCACACCAACCCGTTTATTTTGATGCCCTGTTCAGACCGGGCGAAGGCGCTGGGGTACAACTGAAAATCGCCGCCGCGCATGTAGTCCACAAAAGCCGTCTCAAACCCGAAGTTCACAGAAGGCCACTGCTCTAGACTCTTCCAGAAGGCAAACCCTTTTTCATCCTCATAAGAATCACTTTCCAGGGCATTGTACTGCTGGCAAAGCGTTTGCAGCAATTCAAAAAAATCTGCGGAATAATCTGGACTGAGACCTGGCAGCGGCGAGCATTCTCCCCACCCCTGCTTAGCTGGATTATCCGTGTGGTGCACCCGTATAAAATGGGCCTGGTGCGTCTGCATAGCCCCGCGCGAGGTGCGGGCGTCAAACTTGAACTGTAGGGCTCTCTGAAAGGGGGTCAGGACGAAGGGCATGTGACAGAGGAACGGATTTGGAACATGAAGGTATAACCTTTCGGGCGAATTCTAGTTTAGAGAAGACTAGAACATTAAAAAACCATGTCTACGCCCGATCAAGGTATATCTGCCACCCTCTTGGCCCGTTTCCAGAGCATCAGAAAGCAAACAGAAGACCTATGCGCCCCACTCACGCCAGAGGATACGGTCATGCAGCCCATGGTGGATGTGAGTCCGCCTAAATGGCACCTGGGGCACACCACGTGGTTTTTTGAGACCTTCATCTTAAAACCGCATGCGCCAAATTACCAAGAGTTTCACCCGCAGTACGGTTTTCTGTTCAACTCCTACTACAACACCCTGGGCAGCCGCGTGAACCGCGCCGAGCGGGGCACTTTGTCTAGACCTCCCCTGGCAGATATTCTGGCCTACCGCCGGCATGTAAACAAAGCCATGGAGACGCTGCTGCAAAGTGATTTCCTACCTGAGAACGAAGACAAAACCCCGCTATTTGAACTGGGACTGCAGCATGAGCAACAGCACCAAGAACTCCTGGTCACCGACATCAAATACATTCTCTCCTGCAACCCCATGCTGCCCGCGTATCTGCCAGAATCTAACCCTGATTTTGGCCTGAAACCTGGAAAACAGCCCAAAAATGAATGGGTCACCGTACCCGCCGGACTCTACCAGATTGGCCATCAGGGTGACGGCTTCTGCTTTGACAATGAGTTGAACCAACACCAAGTGTACCTGGCAGAATTCAAGGCCCGCGCCTGGCTGGTGACCAACCAGGAGTACCTGAGATTCATAGAGGCTGGCGGCTACCAGAACTTTGTGTACTGGCTGGGCGAAGGCTGGGATTTGGTGCAGCTGCAGCAATGGGAGGCGCCTTTGTACTGGCTCAAGCAAGACGATGAATGGTTCCAGTACACTCTGCACGGTTTACAGAAACTAGACCTGCAGGCGCCCGTCACGCACATCAGTTTTTATGAGGCCCAGGCCTATGCCAATTGGAGCAGCAACCGGCTCCTCACCGAATTTGAGTGGGAAGCTCTGGCACAGTTGCACGCCGGAAGCCCCGCCGCTGGAAACTTCCTGGAGTCCCAAAAATTACAACCACAGCAAGCCTTTCAAGCAGATGAGAATGTACTTGTAGTTCAACTCTTAGGCGATGCCTGGGAATGGACGTACAGCGCCTACCTGCCTTACCCGGGTTTTGAAACCGCACCCGGCGCCATTGGCGAATACAATGGCAAGTTCATGATTAACCAAATGGTGTTGCGCGGCGGGTCTTGCGCCACGCCGCAAAGCCATATAAGAATCACCTACCGCAATTTCTTTCACCCCGACAAACGCTGGCAATTCACCGGCATACGTCTGGCCCAGAAATAGACAAAACTATGACACAGATTTTCTCCAACACCACCTCGCAGCTCATCAACCTGCTCCCCGAAGCCGTTTCTTCAGACACCGGGCTGGGTCAGGATGTTGCCCTGGGTTTGGCCGAGCATCCTAAGCACCTTTCTTCGCGGTTTTTCTATGATGCCAAGGGCAGCCAGCTGTTCCAGCAGATCATGAAGTTGCCAGAGTATTATTTGACCAAGCTGGAGTTCCAGATTTTAAAGCAGCAGCGCAAGGAGATTCTATACGCCTTCGGGACGCAGGAGCCGTTCCAGCTGGTGGATCTGGGCGCGGGAGATGCCTACAAGACCAAGCTTCTGCTGCAGGAATTGGTGTGCCAGAAAACGGATTTCACGTTTGTGCCCCTGGACATTTCGCCGGAGCAGTTGAAAGAGTTGCTGGAGGACTTGTCTCTCCGTTTTCCGGAGTTACCGGTGACCGCTTTGGCAGCCGAGTATTTCCCGGGCCTGCAGTGGCTCCAGCAGAACCACAGTGAACGCAAACTCATTCTGTTCTTGGGTTCTAATCTTGGGAATTTCAACCAGAAAGACGCACAGGAGTTTCTTTGCCAGATTAGAAAAAACCTGCAGCCAAAGGACCGTTTCTTACTGGGCATTGACCTTAAGAAAGACCCGGAGAAGATACGCCAGGCCTATGACGATGCCGCGGGCGTGACCGCCGCTTTTAACCTCAACCTGTTGCACCGGATCAACAAAGAATTGCAAGCCGATTTTGACGTGGACCAGTTCCAACACTTTGCCGAGTATGACCCCGTGGAAGGTACCATGCGTAGTTACCTCATCAGTAAGCAAGCCCAGGAAGTAACAGTGGGCGCTTTGAATCAAACCTTCAGCTTTGAAGCCTGGGAGACCATCCACACCGAGAACTCTTACAAATATTCTTTGCGGCAACTAAAAGAAATGGCCTTAAGTTGCGGCTTGGCCATTGACGACATCTTCACCGACGCTAGCCACGGCTTCGCAAACGTTCTGTTACGGCCAGTTTAATTGCTGATTGTTGATTGTTAGTTGCTGATTAATGATGCTACCCAAGATCCGTTTTTGGCCTGTTTTCCAGAAAGCAAGCCAAAAACGGATTCTTATTTTTAGGAGGAAATGTAAATGGTCTCTTGTACTTTGCCATCGATTTAAAACGGAAGGATTTACTTGCTCTCGTTCATCATTCAACAATCAGCAATCAATAACCAGCAAATAAATAGATGGACTTAATTCCTATGCATTTGGGCGTTTCGCACTTTACAACGCCTAAGGTGGCAGTGGAGGGCTTGCAGGAGGCGCTCCTACAGAATGACACCTACTACGGCCCAAATGAAGGAATCCTCAGTCTGCGGCAGGCCATTGCCAAGCGGTATTTAGAGGAAGACGGCATCCCGCTGCCCGAAAGCCAGGTGCTCATCACGCACGGGGCGAAGCACGCCATCCATCTGTATTTGCAAAGCCTGTTACAGCCCGGTGACGAGGTAGTCATTTTGGCGCCGTACTGGTTTGCGTTCCCAGACCTAGTGCGTTTGAACGGCGGCGAGTTAGTTTCTATCCCGGCCAATCCCGAGGCGGAGTACGCACTGCCCGTAGAAGCCCTGCAACAAGCCATCACGCCCAAGACCAGGCTTGTTATCCTCTCCAACCCCGGCAACCCGACGGGCAAAGTCTACTCTCCTGAGGAGCTGCGCGTGGTAGCAGACCTAATTGAAGCGCACCCAAACATTCATGTGCTGTCAGATGAGATTTACGACGGCCTGCAGTATGAAAGGGCGCCTTACAGTTTTCTGCGGTTTGAGCATTTGCGCGGCCGCGTGGCCGTAGTGAACGGGTTCTCTAAATCATTTGCCATGTCGGGCTGGCGCGTGGGGTATTTGATTGCTCCTTTTGAAATTTTAGAGAAAGCAGGTGATTTGCAGCTCAAGACCATTTCGGGCGTGTCTCCCTTGAACCAAGCCGCGACTACCCAAGCCATGACCCACCGCCAGGAAATTTGGAAATCATTTAAGGAAGAATTGAAGCCTAAAAAAGCACGCGTGCAGGAGGTCCTTGAAACTATAACTGGCCTTCAGTATTTTGTGCCAGAGGCGAGCTATTACTATACCCTGGATGTACACAATTACCTGCGCGCCGCCAACCCGGCCGCTTCTTACCAAACCGCCGAAGCCTGGGCTGCCGCCATGAAGGAGCAGGTTGGTCTGGAGGTTTTGCCGGGCACCAACATGGGCATGCCTACCGCCGTACGCATGTCCTTCGCCTTGCCGGATCACATCTTAGAAAGTGCCCTGCTTCGTCTTAAGGCCTTTCTGGAGCAATAAGTCGCCCTCGTTTTTGGCCTGCTTTCTGGGAATCTGGCCAAAAACGGCACTCACTCACTCACTCACTCACTCACTCACTCACTCACTCACTCACTCAAGATAATTGGCTGCGGTTGCTTCCTGAAATAGCTGTAGTTTTGCAGTCTATTCAGTTTACAGCCATCGTGATTTTTTCTCCTGTTTATAGGCAACATTACAAAGCCACATTTTTATTAGCGTTTCCGGTAGTTCTTAGCCAACTGGGCCACATCATGGTGACGGTGGTGGACAGCATCATGGCCGGCCGCATCGGCACGAAACAATTGGCCGCTGCCTCTTTGGGCAACAGCATTTTCACCATTGTGCTGGTGTTTGGCCTGGGTATCTCGTACAGCATCACGCCTTTGATTGCCCGCGCCAATGGGCGTAAAAATCATTTGCGAATTGCTTTAATCTTGTTGAACGGACTGGTGTTGAACACCTTGATTGGCGTGTTCCTGTTCCTCATCTTTTACGGCCTCTCCCCGCTCATCCATTACCTGCAGCAGCCTTTGGACGTGGTGCGCTTGACCATTCCGTACGTCAATATCCTGTTTCTGTCCATGGTGCCGTTGATGGTGTTTCAGGGGTTCAAGCAGTTTGCCGAAGGACTTTCGCTCACCCGGCAGTCCATGTACATCTCTATCTTCGCGAATGTGTTGAACGTGGTCCTAAACTACATTCTGATCTATGGAAAGCTGGGAATGCCAGTCTTGGGTTTGAACGGGGCGGCCTGGGCCACGCTTATCTCCAGGGTGGTGATGGCGGTGATGATGGGTGGCTACGTGATGCTTTTCCCTAGGTTTGAGATTTACCGGAAGTACTTGAAAAGACAGCACCTCTCTTGGGCGCACATGCTCACCATGCTCAAGATTGGATTTCCTATCTCTTTGCAGATGATTTTTGAAATGGGAGCATTTAGTTTCTCGGCGGTCATGATTGGCTGGGTAGGTGCCACGCAGTTGGCCGCGCATCAGATTGCCTTAAACGTGGCTTCGGTGACGTACATGATGGCCAGCGGCATCTCGGCGGCGGCTACCATCCGGGTGGGAAATCTGCGCGGGTACGGGGACGGGCATGGGGTGCACACGGCGGGCTACAGCAGCATGGTCATGGGCGCCTTGTTCATGGCGGGCACCGGTTTGTTGATCATCTTCGCCAAAGAATTGATTCCAGCTTTCTATGTGAAGGACGTGGCCGTGCAGGCCTTGGCCTCTAAGCTGTTGATTGTGGCGGCGCTGTTCCAGATTTCGGATGGGGTACAGGTGGTGGCCTTGGGCGCCTTGCGCGGGCTGGAGGATGTGAAAGTGCCTAGCATGATCTCTCTTTTCTCGTATTGGCTAATTGCCCTACCAGTAGGCTACACGTTAAGTTTTGTGTTTGAGATGGGGGCCATGGGCGTCTGGACCGGGTTGTTGACAGGTTTGTCTATTGCCGCGGTACTTTTGTTCTTTAGATTCCGTAAATTCAGTCCGGCGTAAGTTTCTTCTCCAAAATTGAAACTTGCGGCGGTACGGTTCTTGTTACGGTCTCATCTATGCCAATATCTATACTATCGCTGTGGTTAAGCGCCCTGTTTTTAGGTCCTTCCGCAGATACTAAACCCAAAGTAATTAAAACCGACTCAGACATTCCATGGGCGATGCAAAAGCGCCTTTCCTGGGATGATTTTGCCGGTGAACCCGCGCCCAACAACAGCCACCACGCCCTCACCTCTACCAACATGGAGATGAAGGTGAAGTGCGAGAACAACCAGCTTAAGTTTAAGGTAGACGCCGTTTTCAACCCGAAGGAGTCCTGGACCCGCAACCGCGAGTCGCATGCCCTGTTGGCCCATGAGCAGCTGCATTTTGACATCACCGAGCTGCACGCCCGCCAATTGCGCAAACGCCTGGCCTCTCTGCCCAACCCCTGCACCAGAGGCGCCGCCGACCTGAACAAGTACGCCAACCTGGCCTTTGAGGCCTGGCACAAGGAAGAAGACCAGTATGACAAGGAAAGCCGCCATGGTTTGGACAAAGCCCAACAACAGGCCTGGCAAGACTCTGTAGAAGAACGATTGAAGGCCCTGGAAGCCTACAAATAAAAAAAGCCTGCTACGTGTGTAGCAGGCTTTTTTTATCATATTTGATCAGCCTATGGCTTATCTAAGTCTCTCACGGCTGGTCCGGCAATCACTTTACCATGCGGGTCAAATCTGGAGCCGTGGCAAGGGCAGTCCCAGGACATTTCTGAATGGTTCCAATCCACAATACAGCCCAAGTGGGTGCAGACTGCTGAACATTCGGTGCGGTGACCGTTCTCGTCACAATACACGGCTACTTTGCTTACGCCGCGCTGCACCACTTTGCCGGTGCCTGGGGCAATCTCCTCCTCGTCTTTGGCGCCGGGCTTCACCCAGTCAACGTATTGGGCCGCCACGTTCAAGTTCTCCTTCAAGAACTCCTTGGCGGTTTCCATAGATAAGGTCACGCGGCTTGGGTCGTAGAGTTTCTCCCATGGGTTGGCCTTGCCCTGGATTAAGTCTGAAATGAGCATACCTGCAATGGTGCCGTGCGTCATGCCGTGGCCCGAGTCGCCGGTGGCAATATACACATTCTTGGTATCGCCGGGATTGCGGCCGATAAAGGCCATGAAGTCTACCGGTTCCATCACCTGGCCAGACCATCTGAACACCGTGTCCGTCACCATCGGGAATTTTTTGCGGGTCCAGTCTTCCAGGCAGGCAAAGCGTTCGTTTTCATCGGTGTTGGATTGTCCGGTTTTATGGTCTTCGCCGCCTACAATCAAGACGTCATGCGCTTCTTTTTCTTCGCCGGCCACAGAACCCAGGCGCACATAGTGGTAAGGGTCTGAATCGTCCCAGTATAGGGCCAGGGGCACGCTGTTTTTAGGTACGCGCATGCCCACTACGTAGGTACGGTATGGTGCCTGCTTGGTGTGCATGGTTACAAAGTCATTGACCGGGGTATTGGTGCAGACTACCAGGTGATTCGCCGCTACAGAATAACCTGCGTCTGTAGTGACTCTGGTGACGTTGCCGCTTTCAAACTGCTTGACGTGGCTGTGCGTGAAAATGAGGCCGTCATGGTCAATGATGAACTGCGCCAGCTTCCAGAGATATTTGATGGGGTGGAACTGCCCTTGGTTGGGGAACTCCAGACACGGGCCCTCGCTCACGCTTTGCACCGGGCAGCGCTTGAGCTTGACCACTTCTTTGATGCCCAATTGGTGACAGGCTTGCAGTTCCTCGTCCAGCTGGTCTTCGGTGTCTTTAGCGCCCAAAAACAGATAGCCAGGTAAGCGGGTGAAGTCGCAGTCTATTTTTTCGTCTTTGATGATCTGTTCAATCTTGTTGATGGCGTCGCGATGGCTTTCATAGGCCAGTTTGGCGTTGGCATCACCCAAAACGCTTTTGATTTTACTAAAGCGGTCGTCCAAGGCCCAGGACAAATGCGCCGTGGTACGGCTGGTCTCGCCGCCGCAGATGTCGCCAGCGTCCAGCACGATTACTTTTTTACCGGCCTTGGCCAGCAGGTAGGCAGTGGTGAGGCCAGCAATACCGGCTCCTACTACACAGACATCGGTGGTGAGGTTTTCAGAAAGGGATGAGGTGGCCGGCATGGTGACGCCCGGTTGCCAAACAGACAAAGTGGTACCCGTATTATTTTTCATAGTTGCAGGAATGGAGTGAATACGCTAAGGCCTTCTGGCAAAGCTTTTTTAACGTACGAAGTCCATACAAAGAGAGTTCTTACCCCTTTGCCTACTTGCCCAGAGCCCTTATCTTGCAAGAAAAAAATACAGCGATGGATCAACACATCACCTGGGATCAATTCATGGCCGTGGACCTGCGAGTGGGAACGATCATTCAGGCAGAGCCTTTCCCCGAAGCCCGCAAACCCGCTTACCGCCTTTGGGTAGACCTAGGCGACCTGGGCATCAAAAAATCAAGCGCGCAGATTACGCACCATTACTCATTAGAAGAGCTGGTAGGAAGACAGGTGTTGTGCGTGACCAATTTCCCGCCTAAGCAGATTGGCCCCTGGATGTCTGAGGTGCTGGTGACCGGTTTTGAAGATGCTAACAAGCACATAGTACTGGCCCAACCGCAGCAGCCGGTGCCCAACGGCAAGAGGTTGTTGTAACCGTTTTTAGCTTATTTTCCGGAAATCAGGCTAAAAACGGAGGAAAGCTATTCTACCTCTACGGGGGCAGGTTTTCCGCTATCTGCTGGTATTGGCACAACGGGAGGAGTTGCCTCTTTGACCACTTGGCCGGGTTTTGGGGTTAATTTGGCTTCGCGCAAGCTTAGGCTGTCCAGGATTTTCTCATAGATCTTGTCCAACAGTGCAGGGTTCTGCAGGTAATAATCATAGCTATGCCGGAAGGAGCTGTCTGTAAGCGAATGCTTTTTGAGGATGTCCTTTTGCACGTTCTTAAATACCATGCGCGAGGTGTCATATTGCATGATGGTTCTGCCAATGCGGGCCTCGGCTAGGTGAATGTCCAACAGTACGCTGGTCATCTTGTCTTCAGAAACCAAGTCTACAGGCGCGTTGGTTTTGGGTTCACAGGCCAGCATTCCCAGGCAGAGCATAAAGAGGTACAGACGTTTTTTCACGCGGTTGTCGGTAAGATTCGGTAAATTTAGGACGCTGCACAAACCTTCTTAGGCATGAAAGACTTGGTCAGGAAGCTACGAAAGTACGAGATACAGATAAGAAAGGCAATTGACGCTCAACTCCAGGGCGACTTCAAATCTGTGTTCAAAAGTTCTGGGCTCGAATTTGACGACGTGCGGGCCTACCAGTACGGCGATGACGTGCGCTCCATAGACTGGAACGTAAGCGCCAAGGGCCATGGTACGTTTGTGAAGACTTACCGCGAAGAAAAAGAGCAGAACGTGTTCATTCTCCTGGATGTGTCTGGGTCGCAATCGCTGGGCGTGCCCGGCCTGCAGAAAATGGACATCGGGAAGGAGATTAGCGGCATTTTGGCTCTGGCCGCCATCAAACAGGGAAGCCAGCTGGGCATGATCTGCTTTAGTGACACCAAGGAAAAATACCTGAAGCCCGGCAAAGGTACCGAGCACGCTTACTCCCTCATCAAGACCCTGGTGCAGCTGCAGCCCTCCTCCAAAAAGACCAACATAGGTGAAGGCATACGGCTGGCCTTGAACGTGGTCAAGCGCAAGAGCATCATCATCCTTATCTCAGATTTCATTGACCTGAGTTACGAGCGCGAGCTAATCATGCTGGCCAAAAAACATGACTTGGTGGTGTTGCAGCTCATGGACAAGCGCGAGACCGCCTTCCCCAGTTTGGGCATTGTCCCACTCCTGGACAAGGAGTCCGGTAAAACCATCTGGATCAACACTTCTTCCAAGGCCTTTAAGGAACGGTACCTACTCCCCTACGCCGAAAACCAAGAGAAACTCACCAAGATCTGCCGCAAGTACCAAGCCGATTTCCTGCCCATCTACGTGGACCAAGACTACGCACCCCAACTGGTCAACCTCTTCAGGGCCCGCAACAAAATCATGAAAAGAAGTTCTTAAGGTAACGGTGTGCTGGCTTCAGCTTAAATAAGAATAGCGAAATACTACACGCAAGCACTGGCCGTTTTTAGGCTGTTTTCTGGAAAGTAGGCCAAAAACGGTTAAAAAAGGCGGCGGTCTTGTATCTTGCGTTCTGTGTCTAAAAATCATCATGAGTAAAAAAGGCTGGTGGGTGTTGTTTTGGTTGCTTCCCTTCACGGGGTTAGCCCAGATTCCTACTGTCCAGCTCAAGGGTTATTTTCTTAAAGACACTGTTGAAGTAGGCCAAACCGTGCGGTATGTGCTGCTCTCTGTACATGCCCCAGAAGCCGAGCTGGTCTTCCCGGACAGCTCCTTTAAATTCGCGCCATTTGAGTTGGTCAGGAAGGAGTTCTACCCTACCCGCACTCAAGTCTCCAAAAGCGTGGACAGCACCATTTACCTGCTGCGCACCTTCAGCCTGAGCCCGGTACAGAAACTACAGGTGCACGCGCAGCTCTTCCTGCAAGGAGACACCCTACAGTTGAATACCCTGCCAGACTCGCTGTTTTTAAGACAGCTGGTCACTACCGTAGAGGACCCTCTGCCCTTGCGGTCTACCACCCAGCTGCAACCCGTGCCCGAGATGTTCAACTATTTGTACTGGGGTTTGGGGGGCATTGCCGGCTTGGTCTTGATTGGCGGCATCTGGGGGTTGTTTGGCAAGCGCATCATCAATAGGTACAAGCTGTATGTGCTTCAGAAATACCAAAACCAGTTCCAGAGTCGGTTTCAAAGCACGACGGAGCGCTTTAAACGCACCCGAACCCTGGAGCAGTTGGAGCGCGGCATTACCCTCTGGAAAAACTACCTTACAAAGCTGGAAGAGAAAGAGATTAGCTCCTTTACCACCAAGGAAATCACCAACTTTTATGAGGAGGATGAGCAGGTGGGCAACGCCTTGAAAGTATGCGACCGGGCCATTTACGGCAACATCATCTCTGATGACATCTCTGAAGTGACCGACGCCCTCACCCAGCTTTCCCAGTTTGCCGCGCTGCGGTTTGTAATCATTAGAGACTCTCTGCGCAATGTGGCAAACACCCTCTGATTATACCTGGCTCAACGTGCACTGGTTTAGCTGGCGCACCTGGCAGTCCTTTGACTGGGAGAACCCGGGCTTTCTGTACGCTTTGCTGGCGGTGCCGCTGCTGTTTCTGCTGCGCTGGCTCTTGCACCTCAGGTTCCGGAAGAAGCTGGACGTGGCCTTGTTTGAAGGCAAAGCCAAGTGGCATTGGACCAGCACCCTGCGCTACGTGCCAGACTTGGTGTTCGGGCTGTTTTTGATGCTGGTCTTGGTGGCATTGGCCCGTCCCCAGAAAACCGACGAGACCATTGAGCAATTTGCCGAAGGCATTGACATTGTGCTGGTCATGGACGTGTCTGGCTCCATGGAACTCACCGACTTTAAACCCAACCGTTTGGAGGCCGCTAAAAAAGTAGCCTTGCAGTTTGTGAACGGCCGCGTGCAGGACCGCATTGGCGTAGTAGTCTTTGCTGGTCAGGCTTTCTCTTTGGTCCCGCTCACCACTGACTATTCTTTGGTACGCGAAAGCATTGAAGGCATAGAGCTTAACATGATCCCTGAAGACGGAACGGCCATTGGCAGCGCCCTGGCCGTGGCCCTCAACCGCCTGCGGGAATCCACTGCCAAGTCTAAAGTATGCATTTTGATTAGTGACGGCGAGAATACTGCCGGTAGCCTGGACCCAGAGCTGGCGGCCCAATTGGCCCACGCCTTCCAGGTGAAGCTCTACACGGTGGGCATCGGGAAAGACGGCACGGTCCAACTTCCGGCAGACTCTACGGGTCAAGTAGTCACGGTGCAGACTGGCCTGGAAGAAAAGACTCTGCGGCAGCTGGCCTCTCTAGCTGAGGGCCAATTCTACCGCGCCCAGGATGCCAATACACTCATAAGCATCTTCAAGAAAATCAACGCCCTAGAGAAAACCGAGGTAAAAGAAACCCGCTACCGCGACACCAAAGACTACTACCAGGTATATTTGCGCTGGGCCATTCTTCTCTTTCTGTTCTGGCTCCTGCTCAAAAACACCTTTTTCACCAACGCGTTAGAAGATTAGAATAATAGACACAAGACGTAAGACATAAGATTCAAGACTCCTTCAGTCATATATAATTGGTGATTTAAAAAGAAATCTTGTGTCTTATATCTTGCGTCTTAAATCCCAAAGAAATGTCCATCCAAGAAAGCATACAGGAGTTTAACAAAAGGCTGCAAGGCTCCAACTGCCAGTTGATAGCGGTTTCTAAAACCCACCCCGTGGAGCTGATCAGGGAAGCCTATGCCGCCGGCCAACGGGCTTTCGGGGAGAATAAGGTACAGGAGATGATGGAGAAGCAACCTTCGCTCCCCGAGGATGTACAATGGCACATGATTGGCCACTTGCAGACCAACAAGGTAAAGTACATAGCGCCCTATGTGCATTTGATTCAGTCCGTGGATAGTTTAAAGCTGCTCCAGGAAATCAACAAACAGGCGCTTAAGTATGACCGCGTGATTGATGTTTTGCTGCAGTTTTACATTGCCGAGGAGGAAACCAAATACGGTCTGTCCCTGGAAGAAGCCCAACAGCTGCTTCGGTCTGAGGCGTTTAAAGAATTGCAGAATGTGCGCATTTGCGGCGTGATGGGCGTGGCCACCAACACCGAGTCTGACGAAGAACTGCAAAAGGAATTCAGGGCCCTCCGCGCTATCTTTGACACTCTAAAACAAGAGTTTTTCGCGGGTGCCGAATCCTTCAAGGAAATCTCCATGGGCATGAGCTCAGACTACCAATTAGCCATCGCCGAAGGCAGCACCATGATCCGGGTGGGCAGCGCCATCTTCGGGCATAGAAACTACAACCTTCCTTCAAACCAATAAACGCATGTCACCTAAAACGATTTTGATACTCGGCGCTTTGATCAGTGGCCTGGGCGTGATGATTGGCGCCTTCGGGGCACACGGCCTTAAAGACATCCTAGCGGTCACCAACCGCACTGAGACCTTTGAAACCGCCGTCAAATACCAGATGTACCATGCCCTAGGCCTTCTGCTAGTGGGCATTCTCATCACCCATTTCCCTGCTATTACGGGCATGAAAATTACGGGTATCTGCTTCTTGATCGGGATTCTGATTTTCTCGGGCAGCCTATACATTCTGAGCGTGACCGGCATTACCTGGCTGGGTGCCATCACGCCCATTGGCGGCCTGTTCCTGATTGCCGGATGGTTGAATTTGGTCTGGGTACTGGCAAAGAATCTGTAATAGATTGTTTATTGTCAATTGTTGGTTGTTGTGCTTAGAAAGAAATTCATTTTTGGCTTGTTTTCCAGAAAACAAGCCAAAAATGAATTTCTTTCTCCTAACGAATCTTATGTAACAATACCTTAACCCTAGATTCTCCTAAACTTTAAAAAGCTGGATATCATGGCGCAAGTCTCCGCTTGTGTTCTTACGCTTTTTATTCTGACATACATTGGGACGCTTGCTGCATAAAGAATGAATACACTAAATAGATTCAATTGACAATCAGCAACGCAAAAACGCCTCTCTAGCTTAAAAGCTAGAGAGGCGTTTTTGCGTTGCTTTCTGGAAAATAGGCCAAAAACAGATTATTGAGCAGCCACTATGGTAGTAGCAATCATTACCTGGGTGGTGCCTTGTAGGGCGTTGGAGTCTATGGTAATGACTTTGTTCTGCTTTCCTAGTTTGCCAGCGCTGTTAAAATGGGCCGTGATGTCCGCTGATTGTCCGGGCTGAATGGGCGTCTTCGGCCAGGTGGGCACGGTACAACCGCAGGTGGTGCGTACGTTGGAAATCACCAAAGGCTTAGACCCGTTGTTGGTGAATTTAAAGGTGTATTCCACCACTTCGCCCTGCTTGATGGTGCCAAAGTCATGCTTGGGCTCCTCAAACACAATGGACGGTCCGGCTGGTACTGGCGGAGCCACTACCGGTACCACGGCCGTTAACGTACTGTCTTGCGTGGTTTGGGCCATGGCCGCGGTGCTTCCCAAAAACAGGAACAGCCCCCAAAGTAAAATCTTCTTCATATTGTTAGGTTTCAAACTAGTAACTATCTTCTCAATACCTATATTATTCTTCTATCTCAATAGGCGCACCTTCCAGCAATTTAGAGTTAAAGTTGACCAGAAACAACTGCTCTGAGGCCCGCGTGGTGGCCGTGTATAGCCAACGTGCGAATTCCTGGTTCACCAAGTCCTCCTTCAGGTACCCATAGTCCACAAACACCGCCTGCCATTGGCCACCCTGCGCCTTGTGGCAGGTTAAGGCGTAGGCAAACTTCACTTGCAGGGCATTCAAGTACTTGTCTTGCTTCATCTCTAGGGTCCGTTGTCGCTTGCTTTTGAGGTGCTGGTAGTCTTGCAGGACCTCGGCGTAGAGTTGCTTGTTTTTGTCAGCGGGCAGGGCGGGCGTCTCTGAATGCAGCGTGTCCAGCATGATCTTGATTTCCAGCTCCTCTTCCTGTGGATAGTCCACAAACTTTATCTGCACATCCGCGAAGCGCATGTTATACATCTCCTCATAGCGGATGATTTTGGTGATTTCCACGAAGTCACCGTTGGCCATGAAGCCTATGCTGGAGTCTTTGGGCAGCCAACCGTAGTTGTTGCGCACAATCATGAGGTAATCGCCGGCGCTTATCTCGTCTTCATGGAAGAAAATCTGGCGCCTGATGTGCTGGTTGTAGAGGTTGGCGGTTTTGTTGGAACGGCAGATAACGGTGGTGTTGTCAATCCCGAACTTCTCATAGGCGTAGCGCAAGCCATCCTCCAGTTTCTCACCAGTCATGGCAAAAATATCGTGGTAGCCTTTGGTCCTAAAGCTGAGTTCGGGCTGTTCTTTGATGAGCTCGTTCCGCATGCGAGTGGCGTTCATCAAGATGCCGGATTCCTCGGCCTGGCGCATCACTTGCCGCATTTCCATCTGGTGCACGTGTACCTGGAAATTGTTCTGCAAGTACGCAGGGTCTAGTGACGGGCTGATGGTCTGGTTCACCGGTGGCAGCTGGGCGGTGTCTCCTATCAAGAGCAGCTTGTTGTTGGTGTGCTCAAAGATGTAGGCCATCAAGTCCTGCAGAAGACCGTTATCCCCAAAGGCTTTCTCATCTGAGATCATGGAGGCCTCATCCACTATGTAGAGCACATGCTCCTGCTTGTTGGGCTGGCGCGTGAAGGCCAACCCATCTGAGTAGGCGTTGGCCGTCTGCTTGTAGATTTTCTTATGAATGGTAGAGGCCTGCTTGCCCGTGTAGGTGGCCATCACTTTGGCGGCCCTACCGGTGGGCGCCAACAGCACGTACTTGTAGCCAAACTTGTTCAGGATTTTGACCAGGGCGCTTACCACCGTGGTTTTACCGGTACCCGCAAACCCTTTGAGCATGAACACTTCCTTTAGGCCGGTTTTGCGCAGAATGAACTGCTCCAGCTTCTGGAAAAGGGCCGCCTGGTCAGCGGTGGGTTCAAAAGGAAAGCTCTTGCGTAAGGCCTCTGCGGGGGTCATGCGGGGTTTTGTGGTTTGGTATCTTCGGGGTGCAAGGTAGCCATGGTGGCCGACGCTTTGGCAATTAAAACCTGCTGGCCCTGTTCCCCTTCTGAAAAGATTTCGGCCTCACAAAAGTTCAATTTACGACCTTGTTTAATCACCCATCCCTTGGCTATTAATTTGGTACCCAAACCCGGGTTTAAATAAGATACGCGCAGGTCAACGGTCACCACATGGTGGTCTGCGGGTACCAGTGTCACCGCAGCAAAACCCATGACAATATCTGCCAGCGTGGCCGTGACGCCGCCGTGGGCATAGCCCTTGTGCTGCTTGTGTTTCTCCTCCAGGGCCAGGGTGCCCTCTACTCTTCCTATTTCTATGGTATCTATTTCAAAACCCAACAAATGCATGTAAAATTGCCGCTGAAGTTTTTCTTTTACCGTATCTCTGTACTGAGGATTATACGTCTGCATCATTTGGCAAAAGTACGGCCTAAGGATCTGCCCTACAACCTATGGAGAATATTCATCCGCTTGCGGAACCATATAGCTTTAAAACTCGCGTGAGAGTCTGCGGACTATTAATACATAACAACACGTTACTGCTGGCCCGCCACAAGGCCGCCTTTACTGACGGCTCCTTCTGGATTCCGCCGGGCGGTGGCTTGGAGTACGGCGAAAAAGTAAAAGACTGCCTTAAACGGGAGTTCCAGGAAGAGACCGGCCTCACGGTGGAAGTGGGCAGGTTTCTGTACCTGCATGAATTCTTGCGCCCACCGCTTCACGCCATTGAGTTGTTCTTTGAAGTAAAGCTGGTGTCTGGCGAGTTGCAGATGGGCTCTGATCCTGAGCATAGCCTGGAGGCCCAGTTGCTGGAGGAGGTTCGTTTTTTAAGCGTCAAGGATATGTTTGCCCTGCACCGCGAAGAGCTGCACCCCGTCCTGCACGGCCTGGTGAACATGGATGATCTTTTCATCCCTCGGTTTGAATTTGCCAGTTAGCTTCACTTTTCAATTTCTTGCTGTTTTTCAACTGATTAGGGTTTTATAGCTATTGATAATTCTGCGGGCATGATCAGGGGAGCGTGCACGGTTGCGGTAAAATCTGTATAATTGTAGCTCTTGGGCAGCCAGTGGTTGTTGCCTTGCATGTATTACCTCTACACCCTTTCTTTTGGATAGCTTCACCGCAGCTTTTAAGCAATCGCAACGCGTGGTAGATGACGCCTTTGACGTGTCTGCCTCTGCCAACGCTCATCTTTATTTTTGCTTTGGCGCGCACAGACTGCGTTTAGGCGTCCTGGACACAGAGCGCAATAAGTTTGTGGCCATGGAAGACTATGAGTCCAACAGACCTGTGAGCGTAGACGGTGCCATATCCTATCTAGAGTCTTTGACCACCACCAGCCCCATCTTGCAGCAGAAGCGCTGGAAAACGGTGCGCATCGCCATTAAAAGCCAGCAGTTCACGCTCATTCCGGCCACTTTGTTTGATGTGAACGCCCGCGAAGAATACCTGCAGTTGAATGCAGAATTAGACGGTGCATCAGAACTGGTTCATGACTACGCGCATCCCCGCCTGGAACTCATCAACGTGTTCACCGTGCCCACCAAACTACAGGCCTGGGCCGAAGGGCATTTTGAGACCCCAGAACTGGAGTTTGTGCACCAGACCTCCAGCCTCATGGAAGGTTTCCTGCACGCTGCTGAGCGCAGTGCCCGTCCGCAGTTGTATGTGTACGTGGACAAGAACTACGTCACGCTGGTAGTGTTGCATGAAACCCGATTGGAGTTTTGCAATTCCTTCTACTTCTCCTCCCAAGAGGATTTCATCTACTTTATCTTGTTTGTGTTGCAGGAGAAGAAGATGAACCCAGACCAGGATCAGGTCCACGTGTGGGGTGAGCTGATGGTGCACTCAGAACTATTTGAAGTGTTGCGCAAGTACATTCGGAATGTACAGTTCGGGAAGAAACCAACAGGCGTGGGTTACAGCTACCGTTTTGACGCCCTCTTTGAGCATCGCAACTTTGACATGTACAGCCTGCATTTTTGTGAATAGGTTCACCCTCCGTTTTTAGCCTATTTTCTGGAAAATAAGCAAAAAATGGCTTTTATGTTTTTATTAAGCCGTTCTTAAATCGTCAATAGTACAACCAGCCATCCTCTATGAAACGCATTGCCCTCTTCCCTGGCTCATTTGACCCTTTCACCAACGGACATTATGATGTAGTGCAGCGGGGTTGTGAGTTGTTTGACAACATCATCATCTCCATTGGCAACAATAGCAGCAAGAGCCGCTATTTTCCGGTAGAAGACATGGTGCAGATCATTGAGGACGTCTTCAAAGACAACCCGAAGGTGTGGGTACAAGCCTACAAAGGTTTGACGGCAGATTTCGCCAAAGAGGTAGGTGCCAAATTCCTGCTAAGGGGACTAAGAAATACGACGGACTTTGAATATGAAAACACCATTGCGCAGGCCAACCGGCACGTAAACCCAGAACTGGAGACGGTGTTTTTAATCACCTCGCCTAGCCTGGCGGCCATCAATTCTTCTATCATTAGAGAGATTCACCGGTTTGGCGGCAACGTACAGGACTTTATTCCTTTCCAGCTTTCTTCATTGAAGCCAAATAATGCCTGATTACAAACTCTACAGAGGTATAAGCTTCTGGCAGTAAGGCCACCACTTCCTCTGGGCTCATAAAACGCACTTCTTCTATGGACTCCTCGGCTTGTGGGCGCATAAGCGTGTCGTCCAGGCACTGCATGGTAAACCAGCTGGTCTTCTTCAGGATTTTCTTGCCTTTGAAGGCATAGGAGTGCCAGGTGTTGGGCAATTCACCGGTGATGGCTACCTTGATGTTGCACTCCTCCTCCACTTCGCGCAGGGCGCCCAGCTGTACCTCTTCGCCTTTGTCCAGCTTGCCCTTTGGCAGATCCCACACGCCCAGGCGGTGGATCATGAGGATTTTGCCGTCCTTCACCACCAGGCCACCTGCGGCTTTGATGATTTTGAACTGATCCTTGAGGTGCTCAATCAGCTTCTTCTTTTTATCCGTCACTAGGGTGATGGAGTCCAGCTTCTTGAGCTTCTTTACCTCCATGAGGCGCACCAGGCGGTCAATGAGCACGGCGTCCACTTCTCTAAAGAGCACGTCACCCACCAGGTCCTTGGAGGTAAATTGATCGTCCTTATCTAACACCAAGTCATACTGGTGCTTAAAGATCTTTTCACTGGTCTTTTTAATAATCAGTGGGATGTCGTTGATAAAGACATTCATGTAAGTTCGCTTATAGACAGAGCGTGATAGCTCACAAAATAAGAAAGAAAATTTGCATTGTACAAGGCACATTCGCGCGGAAAAGCTGAAGCCTTTTGCTTATTTTCGCCCATGCCACAACATACCGACACCGCCGCCCAGATAGCTGCCTATCTCTTAGAAACCCAAGCCGTTCGCCTGCGCCCCGAGCAACCGTTCCAATGGAGCTCCGGGTGGAACTCGCCAATTTACTGCGACAATCGCGTCACGCTCTCCTTTCCGCATATACGCAGCTATATAAAAAATGCCTTGGCGCAAGCCATTCAGCAGCGTTTCCCAGAAGTACAGGCCATTGCCGGCGTTGCTACGGCAGGCATTGCGCAGGGCGCTCTGGTGGCAGACCTTCTGGAGTTGCCGTACTTATACGTACGCCCCGAGCCAAAAAGCCATGGCATGGGCAATCAAATTGAAGGAAAATTAGAGCCCGGCCAAAAAATAGTGCTCATTGAAGACTTGATTTCTACCGGCGGAAGCTCCCTGAAAGCCGCCAAAGCCGTTCAGGCCGCCGGTGGCGAGGTGATTGGCATGGCTGCCATCTTCACCTACGGTTTCCCGCAAGCCGAACAGAATTTTACACAAGCCAACATCCCTACCCTCTGCCTGAGCGACTATAATACCTTGGTGAAAATTGCCGCCGAGCATGACTACATCTCCTCAGATTCCATTGAAGCCCTCTCTAAATGGCGCCAGGCCCCAGAGGTTTGGGGGAAGTAAATGATGGATGGAGAGATAGACTGAATGAGAGAAAGATGAATATTAAAGTGGCGTTTTTGGGCTGTTTCTTAGAAATTGGCCCAAAAACGCCATTTTAATATTCATACTATTCGTACTGAGGTTTAATTTAAAATTCAATCATTCACTCAATCACTCATTCAATCAATGAAAATAGGCCTGCTTTCAGACACGCACAGTTACCTGGATGACCGCATCCTGGCCTTGCTGGACGGTTGTGATGAAATTTGGCACGCTGGCGATTTTGGAAGTGTCGAGGTTTCGGAGCGGTTGGCCCAGGTAGCGCCCTTGCGCGGCGTCTACGGGAACATTGATGATGCAAACATCAGGCACCTGCATCCCAAGAACTTACGCTTTGACTGTAATGGAATAGACGTGCTCATGACCCATATTGGCGGCTATCCGGGAAGGTACGCGCCAGAGGTCAGGGCCATGATCCAAACTGATCCGCCGGGATTGTTTATCTGCGGCCATTCGCACATTCTTAAAGTCATGCATGACCCCAAGCACGGCAACCTGTTGCATTTGAATCCTGGCGCGGCAGGCAAACATGGCTTTCATAAGATCAGGACCATGCTTCGGTTTGAGGTGGAAGGCAGCAAGGTGCAGAAGTTGCAGGCCATTGAGTTGGGCAAGCGGGCATAAAAAAAGTGTAACCGGGTAGGTTACACTTTATATCTCTTGAATAGAGAAATCGCGTTGTTTATGGTGTTTGCCGAAAGGCAGCAGGCGAACGAAAAAACGCGAAATTACTCAGCAGCAGCCGTTTGGGCTGGAGCGTTGGTAAAGCGAGACTTCAGCTCCTCAATATCAACATTCTTAATTACAGGGACCATCAACAACTGCTTGATCACGCGTTGCTTGTTGTTTTGTCTTGCCTTATTCTTACGGTCTTTTCTTTTTAATCTAGTAACTGCCATCGGTCAATATTTAAAATTGAATCGCAAAAGTAAGTCATTAATTTTACATTCTCAATACTTACTTGAATAAAAACACATGAACCCCATAGACCTAAGAAGCGACACGGTCACCAAGCCTTCTTCCGGCATGTTACAAGCCATGTTCAGCGCCCCCGTAGGCGATGACGTGTACAATGAAGACCCTACCGTCAACGAACTGCAGGACTACTGCGCCAGCCTGTTTGGCATGGAGGCGGGCCTCTTCTGCCCCACTGGTACCATGACCAACCAGATTGCCATCAAGATGCATACCCAGCCTTTGTCTGAGGTCATCTGCGAGAAAACCAGCCACATCTACCTCTATGAAGTGGGCGGCATTGCCTTTCACTCGGCAGCCTCGGTGCATCTGGTGGACGGCGTACGCGGCAAAATTACACCCCAGCAAATAGCAGCCGGCATTAACCCAGACAACGTGCACTATCCGGTCACTAGTCTGGTTTCTTTAGAGAATACCTGCAACAAAGGCGGCGGTTCTTATTATACACTGGCAGAGATTGCGGCCATTGCTGAGGTTTGTCAGCAAAACGGGATTCCCCTGCACCTAGACGGAGCCCGCGTATTCAATGCCCTTGCCGCTTCTGGTGACAGCGCCTTGGAGTACGGCAAGTACTTTGACTCCATCTCGGTTTGTCTGTCTAAGGGATTAGGCGCGCCAGTCGGGTCAGTGTTGTTGGGCAAAAGAAACTTTATTGAAAAGGCCAAACGCGTGCGAAAGGCTTTAGGTGGCGGCTGGCGCCAGGCGGGGTATGTGGCTGCCGCCGGATTGTATGCCCTACAGAACAACCTTGAGCGCTTACAGGAAGATCATGACCGCGCCAGACAGATAGCCCAGGAACTAGCCCTCTCTAGCTACGTGGCCGAAGTGATTCCCGTGGAGACCAACATCGTCATCTTCCGGCTGATTGATGAGGTAGACATGGACGGGTACCTAACTTACTTGAAAGACAATGGCGTGCTGGCCACCTCCTTTGGGCCGCAGTTGATTCGTTTTGTGACCCACTTGGACATCACCGAGGACATGATGCAGACGCTATTTGAGGTGTTAGACGGTTTTCAGGCCTAGAAACTAACTTTCCGTTTTCGGCCTCTTTTCCAGAAAAGACGCCGAAAATGGATAAGAACAGCCTGTTTATAGACCTAGTTATATTTCCTTTTGCCGTTACAGGCGCCTTCTAAAACTACTACATGACTTTTTTAAAAGTAACCGGCATAGGCAAACTGGATGCGCGGGGTACGGTGTTGCAGGACATCAGCTTTTCTCAACAGCCCAAGCAGAAGATAGCAATTGCCGGCGAGACGGGTGCGGGCAAGAGCACGCTGCTCAAAATCATAGCAGGGCTCATCCAACCAGACGCTGGCACGGTCCATTTTGAAGGGGACCGTGTGCTGGGCCCTCATGAGAAACTGGTGCCGGGGCATGAGGGTATTGCGTACCTGTCGCAGCAATATGAGTTACCAGCTTTTCTAAGGGTGGAACAAGTACTCAAGTATGCGAATGTGATTGGTGACGAGGAGGCCCGCACGCTGTATGAAATCTGCCAGATTGAGCATTTGCTTGCCCGCCGCACAGATGAGCTCTCGGGTGGGGAGCGTCAACGCATTGCCCTGGCCCGTTTGCTAACCTCCTCTCCTAGCCTGCTGTTACTGGATGAGCCCTTTTCTAACCTGGATAAAATCCACAAGCACACCCTCAAGACCGTCATTCAGGACATAAGCCAGGAACTGGACATTACCTGCATCTTGGTTTCGCATGACCCGCTGGACACGCTTTCTTGGGCTGAACAAATTCTAGTTTTGAAGGATGGTCAATTGGTGCAGACCGGGACGCCAGAGCAAATCTACCAGCAACCGGTAAATGAATACGTGGCTGGCTTATTCGGGGAGTATAACCTGTTGTCAGCCAATCAACTTTTGGAACTGAACCAGGGCAAAACTCAAGGTTCGTCGGACCTTCCATCTATTGTGAGGCCAGAGCAGTTAGTGCTTGCTGCCCCCTCCAAGCAAGGGTTAAACGGCACTGTAAAAGAGGTGGTGTATTACGGCAGCTTCTATGAAATCCTAGTGCATACTGAAGGTGGAACCCTCCTCGTTAAAAATCCAGAAGTGCCTTTTCTATCAGGCGATGCCGTCACCATCCTATCCCTTTGAAAAAAGAACTACTCCTCTTGTCAATGTTAGCTGCCGCTCAATTGGGATTTGCCCAGAAGAATGAAAAAGTACCTACGCTGGTGCAGGCAGAACGCGCGTTTGCGGCCTCAGCGGTGAACGGTACCAAGGCGGCCTTCTTAGCCGTGCTGGATGAAAAGAGCATCTTGTTCAGGCCCTTGCCCGTGCCCGGCATTGCCGCTACAGAAAAAGGTCCGGACGGGGGTTTGCTGTCTTGGCATCCAGAATATGCCTTAACCGCCACCTCAGGCGACATGGGTTTTACCACCGGGCCTTTTGAGTTTAGGAAGAACCCCGAAGACGCAAAGCCCATCTCTACCGGTCATTTTGTGTCTGTCTGGAAGAAGAACCCGCAAGGCACTTGGAAACTGATGCTGGATATAGGCACGCAACACGCACCTGTATCGCCGGCACCTTTGTTTGACTTCACCAGAGCAAAGGACTTACCTCCTTCCAAAACCAAAGCAATTCAACCAAACGCACTGGATTTGTTAGCCAGAGAGAAGGCCTTTGGGCAATTTGTACGTCAGCATTCCTTACAAAAGGCTTTGGAGGCATTTATGGCGCCCGAGGCTAGGTACTATCTGCCGGGAGTAGCTCCCATCCAAGGCAAGGATGCCATTCTTAAACATGTAAAGAAGTCTGAAGAGTTGGAGGTTTCCCCTATGGCTGCAGAGGTGGTCGCCAGCCAGGATTTCGGGTATACGTATGGCACGCAAAACCTCCAGGTAGAAGGCCAGCCGGTAAGAAAATTCAGCTATGCCCGCATTTGGCAAAAAGACAAAGCCGGCACCTGGCAAATCATCCTGGATATTACCAACGAAGTACCCAGCACCTAAAACTTTACCAGTCCTTCGTTTTTGGCCTGTTTTCCAGAAATAAGGCCAAAAACGAAGGACTGCTCCGTATTTCTACGGCCAATCTCAACATTTATCAGGTGGGTCTTAGAATTTCAAGTAACTTTGCAGTCCATAAGACAACCACTACTTATGGCTTCTGCGAAATACGTTTTTGTTACCGGGGGTGTCACCTCCTCTCTTGGAAAAGGCATCATCTCTGCTTCACTGGCTAAGCTCTTACAGGCCAGAGGATTTAGGGTAACAATCCAAAAATTTGACCCCTACATCAATATTGACCCCGGTACGCTCAACCCCTATGAGCACGGTGAATGCTTTGTCACCGAAGACGGCGCCGAAACCGACTTGGACCTGGGCCACTACGAGCGTTTCTTAGACACGCCCACCTCGCAAGCCAACAACGTTACCACGGGCCGCATCTACAACCACGTCATCACGCAAGAGCGCCAAGGTGCTTATTTAGGCAAGACGGTGCAAGTAGTACCCCATATCACAGATGAAATCAAGCGCCGCATGATGCTGTTAGGGCAGTCTGGGGAATTTGACGTGGTCATTACGGAGATTGGTGGTTGCGTAGGTGATATTGAGTCTTTGCCCTTCATTGAGGCCGTGCGCCAGTTGCGCTGGGACTTGAACCCGAATGACTCAGTTGTGATTCATTTGACTTTGTTGCCATATTTGAAAGCAGCTGGTGAGTTGAAGACAAAGCCTACCCAGCACTCAGTAAAGGCCCTTTCTGAGGCTGGCGTACAGCCAGACATCTTGGTGTGTCGCTCTGAGTACCCTATCCCGGCAGAGATGCGCAAGAAGATTGCCCTTTTCTGTAACGTGGCCACCAATTCAGTCATTGAGTCTCTAGATGCTGAAACCATCTATGATGTGCCTTTGCACATGAAAAAGGAGAAGCTGGATGAGCGCGTGATGAAGAAACTTCGTCTTTCTGGCGGTCATGAGCCCAACCTGGACTCTTGGAAAGAATTCCTGGGCCGACTTAAAAACCCTACTGAAGAAGTGACCATTGCCTTGGTTGGTAAATACGTGGAGTTGCCGGATGCTTACAAATCCATCATTGAGTCGTTCATCCATGCGGGTGCGTTCAATGAATGTAAGGTGCATTTGAAAACCATCCAGTCTGAATTTATCTCTTTTGAGAATGTAGACCATCATTTGCACGGCGTTGACGGCGTGTTGGTGGCCCCCGGCTTTGGCGAACGTGGTTTTGAAGGAAAGATTGAGGCTATTAGATACGTGCGGGAGAACAATATTCCTTTCTTCGGGATTTGTTTGGGCATGCAATGTGCGTCTGTAGAGTTTGCCCGCAACGTGCTTAACCTGCCAGGCGCCAACTCCACAGAAATGGACTTGGCCACGCCGCATCCCATCATTGACATGATGGAAGAGCAGAAAAAAATAACCCAGAAAGGCGGCACCATGCGCCTGGGTTCTTACGCCTGTGACCTCAAGAAAGGCTCTAAAGCGTTCCAAGCCTACGGCCGTGCGCACATTCAAGAGCGTCATAGACATCGTTATGAGTTCAATAATCAGTATCTTGCCGCGTTTGAAGAGGCGGGCATGTCTGCTTCGGGCATAAACCCAGATACAGGATTAGTGGAAGTCATTGAATTACAGAACCATCCGTGGTTTGTGGGTGCCCAGTACCACCCAGAACTGAAAAGCACGGTGCTTACCCCGCATCCTTTGTTTGTGCGCTTTATCAAAGCCGCTATCACCTACACAAAAAACAAAAACAAATAACCCACTTTTAAATTCTTATGGATAGAAATCAAGCAATAGGCTTGGGCCTGATTGCCGTGTTGATGCTGGTGTACAGTATCTTCTTCATGCAGGAGCCGAAGCCGGCCACCCCTGCCCCAAAAAAGACTGAAACATCGGCGGCAGCCGCTCCTTCTACTGCACCTCAAGTAAATGACTCTCTGGTGGCGGCGCAGCGCGTGGCACAGCTAGGCGAATTTAGCGCCTTGGCCACCGGTCAAAACCAAGCCATTACTTTAGAGAACCAGGTGCTACGCCTTACTTTGGGCAGCCAGGGTGGTACAGTGGAGCAGGTGGAGTTAAAAGACTACAAAACCTGGAATCAGAAAGCGTTGTTGCTGTTTGACAAAGAAAGCAGTGAGCAGGTATTTGCTTTCCAGACCGCTACGGGCCGCACCATTCGGTTGAACGACTTGTTCTTCCAGCCTTCTGCCGTTAAAACCACTACCGTCAACAATTTGCCCGCCAAGGTGATTACGTTTACGGCACAGGTAGCGCCGGGCCAGACCATTGAGCAAGTATATACCTTGGTGGACCAGTCATATGAAGTTGGTTACCAGTTGAACTTTAGAGGCATGGAGCAAATGGTGGCCCAAAAACCCATCATGCTCACCTGGACCGACAATCTAAAGCGCCTGGAGAAAGACGTAAAACAGAACCGCGCCCACTCTACTGTTAACTACTACACCACTGAGGGTGACTTTGACAAGATTTCTGCCAGCGCCACTGAGAATGAGACGGTAAAACTTGAGGAGCCTGTGAAATGGGTGGCCAACAAGCAGAACTTCTTCACGGCCGGTATCATTGCCCAGAATTCCTTTGAAAGCGCCGAGATGCGCGTAGAAGTGCTCCCAGAGACTGATACCGTGGGCATTAAGACCCTGCGTTCTACCTTGGGCATTCCAGTGCAAGATGCCTTGTCCAACAAAGCACACTTCACCTACTACTTCGGGCCGAATGACCATGACATCTTAGAGAACACCACTGAGGGCTTTGATGAGAACATTGAGCTAGGCTGGGGTATTTTCAAGTATGTCAACAAATTCCTGATTTTGCCGGCCTTTGACTTCTTAGAGGACTTTATTGGCAACTATGGTATCATCATCATCTTGCTGGTGTTGTACATCAAGCTGATCTTGAGCCCGCTTACTTACAAGTCCTACATCTCTATGGCCAAAATGAAGGTGTTAAAGCCTGAGGTGGACGCCATCAAAGAAAAGCACGAAGGTGATATGCAGAAGACGCAGGCTGAGACCATGCAGCTTTACTCTAAGATGGGTGTGAACCCTATGAGTGGTTGTATTCCCATGCTCTTGCAGATTCCTATCCTGTTTGCCATGTACAATTTCTTCCCTAACTCAATTGAGTTGCGCCAGGAGCCGTTTTTGTGGGCACATGATTTGAGTACGTATGACGTGTTCGCCAAACTACCGTTCACCATCCCGTTCTATGGCAACCACGTGAGTATGTTCACCTTGTTGATGACTGCTTCTACCATTTTGTATACGTGGTCCAACAACCAGGTAAGCTCAGTGCAAGGACCCATGAAGTTCTACTCTTACTTGATGCCAGTTATCTTCATGTTTGTGTTGAACAGCTTCCCAGCTGGTTTGAGCTTCTATTACTTCGTGTCTAACATTGTAACCTTCGGGCAGCAGGCCTTGATCAGACGCTTTGTAGATGATGCCAAGATCCGTCAAAACCTGGAAGATTACCAAGCCAAGAACAAAGGTAAAGAGCCGAAAGGCGGTTTCCAGAAGAAGATCCAAGACGCCATGAAAGCGGCCGCAGAGAAAGAAGCTCAGCGTAAAAAGACTAAATAAGCCATACGGCTTCCATTTTCGCTAAAAGAGCCCGGCCCCAATGGTTGGGCTCTTTTTTTGTTAAACATTAGGTCTATCATTTGATTTGCCATTTTTGGCCTGTTTTCTAGAAAAGAAGCCAAAAACCGAGGATTCTAAAAGCCCACCTTGCTACTTGAAGTGCAATTAGAAGGCGACGGTCATGTGCTAAAAACACTAATCCTCGCATAGAATCAGTTAGAGAATAGTACAAGAACAGCCCGTCTTTAACCCAGCCGTTACTCAAGGGATACTTTCACTGGCCATTCAAGGCAATTCCACTCTTTACCTTCTAACGGTCAATCCTTTACCAAATCCTATAAGAGGTTCAGCTTCAAGTGGACGCTTGTTGAAAATGGGGATAAATACCCGCTAAGTGTTAATAAGTTGCGGTAAAAAGTATCTTTTATTTCCCGTATCTTTGTGAAAGCTTGAAATGTTTAGTATAGCACGAGATTAGAATTCCATCGCTTATGAACATCACCTACTACGGCCAATCCTGTTTCTTGCTAGAGGTAGGCGGCACCAAAGTACTATTTGATCCCTTTATCTCGGGCAATCCGTTGGCTTCTGAGGTTAAGCTGGACCAGATTGAGTGTGATTACATTTTGCTGTCTCATGGGCACGCAGACCATGTGGCAGACGCCGAGTACCTGCTTAAGAAAACAGATGCCACCTTGGTGGCCATCTATGAGATAGTGAGCTGGTACCAGAACAAAGGCATTGAGAAGGTACACCCCATGAACATTGGCGGCAAGGTGCATTTACCGTTTGGCACGGTGAAAATGGTGAACGCCATTCACTCCAGCTCTTTGCCAGATGGGACCTACGCCGGTACCGCCGCAGGTTTTGTTGTAGAAGGCGCTGAGAAGACGTTCTACTTTGCCGGGGACACTGCGCTTACCTTAGACATGAAATTGATTGGCGAGCGCTATAAAGTAGATTTTGCCATGCTGCCAATTGGGGACAACTTCACCATGGACGTGGAAGACGCTCTGGTAGCTGCCAATTACGTGAACACTAAAAAAATAATAGGGATGCATTATGACACCTTCCCTTACATAGAAATTGATCATGTGGCTTCACTGGAACTAGCCAGACGCCAGCAGAAGGAGTTGATATTGATGGAGATTGGTCAAACCATAGAACTGTAATCTTTAGAATGGGAAAAATAATTGCCGTTGCCAACCAGAAAGGCGGAGTAGGAAAAACCACTTCGGCCATTAACCTGGCAGCAAGCTTAGCCGCTTTAGAATTTAAGACCTTGCTGGTAGATGCAGACCCGCAGGCAAATGCCACCTCAGGGATCGGTTTCGACCCGAAGGACATTGAGAACAGCATCTATGAGTGCATGGTAGATGGCATTGACGCCAGCAGCATCATCATGACCTCGCCAATAGATTTCTTGGATTTGATTCCATCACATATAGATCTAGTAGGCGCTGAGGTTGAGATGATTAACCTGCCTAACCGCGAGGAAAAGATGAAGGAAGTGCTGGTGCCGTTCAAGGACAAGTATGACTTCATCATCATTGACTGCTCCCCTTCTCTGGGTCTCATCACGGTGAACTCTTTGACGGCCGCAGATTCAGTGATTATTCCGGTGCAGTGCGAGTACTTCGCATTGGAAGGTCTTGGTAAATTGCTCAACACCATCAAGATCATCCAGTCGCGCCTGAACCCAGACTTGGAGATTGAAGGCTTGTTGTTGACCATGTATGACGTTCGTCTGCGTTTGTCTAACCAAGTGGTAGAAGAAGTAAAGATGCACTTCCAGCAGATGGTGTTTGACACCATCATCCCTAGAAACGTGAAATTGAGTGAATCCCCTTCTTTTGGGGTGCCAGCCATTTTGCATGACGCAGAAAGCAAAGGCGCCATCAGTTACCTGAACCTGGCCAAAGAGATTGTGGAGAAAAACGGCGTGGCCGTGGCCCAATAATTTTAGAAGAGAACTTACATGACTGATAATTCAGCCAAGAAAAAACCAGGAGGCCTTGGAAGAGGCCTAAATGCCCTAATATCGGGGAGTTATGACCGCAAGGAAAGTGCTCCCTCCACCCTTAACGCCGTCAATACCATCGCGGATATAGCTTTAACCCAGATTGAAACCAACCCGTTTCAGCCCCGCACGCATTTTGACCAAGCCGCGTTAGAGGAATTGGCAGAGTCTATTAGAGTACAAGGCATCATCCAGCCTATCACCGTCCGTCAGTTGAGCGCAGAGGCGTATCAGTTGATATCGGGGGAGCGTCGTTTTCAGGCTGCTAAACTGGCGGGTCTGGAGGCAATTCCGGCGTACATCAGAAAGGCAGATGACCAGCAGATGCTGGAGATGGCCCTGATTGAGAACATCCAACGTGAAAACCTCAACGCCATAGAAATTGCCCTCAGCTACCAACGCCTCTTGACGGAGTGTAGCTTAAAGCAAGAAGAGCTAGGCGACCGCGTAGGCAAGAAGCGCACCACGGTGACCAATTACCTGCGTTTGTTAAAGCTTCCGCCAGACATCCAGATTGGCATCAGGGACAACCTCATCTCCATGGGCCACGCCCGTGCCATCATCAACATGGAAGACGTGGAGATGCAATTGGAGGTGTACCGCAAGATTGTGAACGAGGAGCTTTCTGTCCGGAAGGTAGAAGAGCTGGTGCGCAAGATCAACCAGGAAAACAAAAAGCCAGATCCGCAGACCAAACTCAATTTGCATCCGTTAGAAAATGAAGTAAAGCGGGTAGAATCCAGATTGTCAACCTATTTTGGTACCCGCATTCAGGTAAAGTCAACGGCAGAAGGCAAAGGAGAGATCAAAATCCCGTTTGTGTCTGTAGATGATCTAAACCGCATTTTAGAAATCTTAAACTACGCCTAATATGCGGTCTAGTATAGCCGTATTCATCTTATTCTGTGCCTTTGCTTTTGGGAATCTACCAGAGGCAAAGGCACAAGTCATTACAGCAACCCCTGACTCTGTAGTGGTGCCCACCACCCCTGCTGTGGACACGACTGCGGCTAAGAAACGGTTCTTGGTAGACTGGAGCAAACCCGCCAAGGCCGCCTTCTATTCTGCCGTGCTACCTGGTTTGGGACAGGCGTACAACAAAAGCTACTGGAAGATTCCGTTGGTATATGCCACCGGCGCGGTGATCGGGTATTTTATTTACGACAACAACCGCAAGTACCAGGATTTTGCCACGGCCTACCGGATTCGGTTGGATAATGACCCAACCACAGAAGATGCGTATGTAAATGTATACAACTACAGCCCCACCCTCCCTAACAATCAAGGCACCAACAACTTACGCAGGTCCAGAGACTTTTTCAGGAAATATAGAGATTTAGATATTATCTTGGCAGTGGTAGCGTATGGTTTGAATGTAATGGAAGCCCACGTAGATGCCCATTTAAAAGGATTTGATGTAAGCGATGATTTGTCATTGCAGCTTACGCCGGGTCTGCAAAGAGTGGCCAACACGCAATATGCTCCCATGTTCACCTTACAACTCAATCTTAAAAAGTAACAAATGCGCATTCTGCTTATTGGCTACGGAAAAATGGGTCACACCATTGAACGCCTTGCCCTAGCCAAAGGACATCAAATTGTAGGCGCCCTGACGGTAGAGGATGCTCATAAACTCTCTTCTTACTCAACCCAAGAGGTAGATGTGGCTATTGAATTCACCAGCCCAGACGCGGCAGTAAATAACATCATTACCTGTTTTGAGAAAGGCATTCCGGTTATCTGTGGTACCACCGGCTGGTTACAACACCTGCCCCAGGTAGAGGTCAAATGCCAGGAATTGAACGGCGCTTTGCTATATGCTTCTAACTTTAGCGTGGGCGTGAACCTGTTCTTCCATTTTAATGAGTACGTGGCCAAAAAGATGCAGCAATACCCAGAGTACGCTGTGCAGGTAAAGGAAATCCACCACGTACACAAACTAGACCAGCCCAGCGGCACGGCCCTTTCCATTGCCGAAGGCATCCTAAACCAGTATCCAGGCAAGCAAGGATGGGTCAATGACAAAACCGCTTCACAAGACTTGCTAGGGATAGAGTCTGAGCGCGAAGGAGAAGTAGTGGGGACGCATATTGTGCAGTACACTTCTAGCAATGATACCCTAGAATTACACCATATTGCGCACAGCAGAGAAGGCTTTGCCTCTGGGGCTATTTTGGCCGCTGAATGGTTGCCAGGCAAGCAAGGCGTATTTGGCATGAATGATTTGTTGCAACTTTAAATAAGAATACATGAGCACCCGTTTCTGGACTAAGAAAGAATCAAAGCCAAAGCAACGCAAAGGATTTTTGCGCGAATGGGGAGATGCTATTCTCTTTGCCGTGGTTGCAGCCACCCTCATCAGATGGGCCACTTTTGAGGCCTACACCATCCCAACCCCTTCTATGGAGAAGTCTTTGCTGGTGGGGGATTACCTGTTTGTGAGCAAATTGCATTACGGTCCGCGTACCCCCATGACGCCCTTGCAAGTGCCGCTTACACACCAAACCATCTGGGGCACTGACATTCCCTCTTACTCCAGCGCCATCCAGTTGAATTCACACCGCTTGCCTGGCTTTACGTCTGTGAAGAACAATGATGTGGTGGTGTTTAACTATCCGCCAGAGGAGCAGCACCCAGCAGACTTGCGTACCAACTATATTAAGCGTTGTATAGCCATTGCCGGTGACAAGATTGAGATGCGCAACATGCAAGTGTACATCAACGGCAAATTGCAACCAGAACCGGCGCAAACGCAGTACTCCTACCTCTTGCTGAGCCAGAACCCCATCAACCCGAAGTTCTTCAAAGACCACAACATCACGGACATCTACCCTACCTACGGGGTGCAAGGGTATCAAATCAACACCTCGGCTGAGACGGCTAAGAAATTGGCCACCTATGATTTCATTCAGCGCATCCAGTTGCAGAGTGACACTGCCGGAATGGTAGACGCCAAGGTATTCCCCTTCAAGCCGTCCATGTACCCGTACAACAAAGACAACTTCGGACCTTTTGTAGTACCAAAGGAAGGCATGACGGTACAGATCAACGCCCAGACCATTCCATTGTATGAGATGATCATCAGAAGGTATGAAGGCAACAAGAACGTGATAGTTAATTCTGACAACATCCTGATTGACGGTAAAGACATCAAGACGTACACCTTCAAGCAGAACTACTACTGGATGATGGGCGACAACCGCCATGACTCCTTAGACTCGCGGTACTGGGGCTTTGTCCCGGAAGACCACGTGGTTGGAAAAGCGGTTCTGGTATGGATGTCAGCGGATCCCAACGAAGGGCTACTCAACAAGATACGCTGGAGCCGCATCTTCATGGGCATAGAATAAAACCCTTTCATTTTTGGCCTGATTTCCAGAATAAAGGCCAAAAACGAATTCATTTATAAAAGCGAAGGCCACCTTATCTTAAGGTGGCCTTCGCTTTTATATTCATTACCTGCATTACCAATCAATCTCAGGCAGACCGTGCGCTTTCAAATACGCGTTCGCCTTGCTGAAGTGGTGGGTGCCAAAGAAGCCTTTATCCGCAGCGAAGGGAGATGGGTGCGCGGCCTTTAAGACCAGGTGTTTTCGTTCGTCTATGATCATGCCTTTCTTCTGGGCATATGCTCCCCAGAGCATGAACACCACGTGTTCCTTTTCGTCAGAGACTTTTTTGATGACGGCATCCGTAAACTCTTCCCAGCCTTTCTTCTGATGAGAACCAGCCTCATGCGCTCTTACGGTCAGCGTGGCATTCAACAACAAAACCCCTTGCTCGGCCCAGCGCTCTAAGTTGCCAGAGTTTGGAATCGGTTTGCCTAAATCAGCCTGAATTTCTTTGAAGATGTTTTGCAGCGAGGGTGGTGTGCGCATGCCGTCTGCCACCGAGAAGGCTAATCCATTGGCTTGTCCTTTGCCATGATACGGGTCTTGCCCTAAAATCACCACGCGCACTTGGTCAAAGGGGCATTCTTCAAAGGCGTGGAAGATGAGTTTGCCCGGTGGGTATACCTCGGTGCGGGCGTATTCTTCCTTTACAAACTGCGTCACATTTTTGAAGTACGGCTTCGCAAACTCGTCCTGTAAAACTGCTTGCCAACTAGGTTCAATCTTTACCTGCATAGATTTCTATATCTTTAAAGGATTTTCACGTATTTTTAGGGTATGAATCCGGCTGGCTAAACTAATCCACCAGGATAGCTGTTTCTTTCTTACCAATCAACGGCACGCATGGATACGAAAACAAACCAAGGAGTAAACGTAGTAGTCACTACCAATTACCTGCCAGACTATTCTAGTCCGGCACAGCAGCATTTTGTTTTCGCGTACAAGATCACCATTGAGAACAACAGCGAATTTACGGTAAAGTTATTACGCCGCCACTGGCATATCTTTGATTCTAACAATGAAGTACGGGAAGTAGAGGGCGAAGGTGTGGTAGGCCAACAACCAGTCTTAGAGCCCGGCGAGACGCACCAGTATGTGTCTGGCTGCAACCTAAAGACGGGCATCGGCAAAATGGCAGGCACTTTCCTGATGGAGCGCCTGGTAGATGGAAGACAGTTCTACGCCACCATCCCAGAATTCACCTTGATTGTTCCGTATAAGCTCAACTAATCGCTCCTCTTTCTTGCAGCACGCTGGCATGGTTTTACGATACGCCGCTTTCTGGTGGCGTTCAGGGAATGCGCATGGATTGCACTCCCCGTTTGTATTCAATCTGTACTGTTTCATCATTCACCACACAGGCCACTACGCTGCGTATGACCAGGTAGAAAGCCTGCGTGATGACCTGTTGGCAAATGATACTGTTCTGAAGGTCACCGACTTTGGTGCTGGTTCGCATACCGGCAAAACCAACCAGAAACGAATCTCAGATATTGCCAGAACCGCTGCCAAACCCGCAAGGCTTGGGCAACTGTTGTTCAGGCTAGCCAACCATTTCAAACCAGATACCATTCTAGAACTAGGCACGTCTTTGGGTTTAACTACCTCCTATCTAGGGTTAGCCAGACAGTCTGCCAAATTGTATACCCTGGAAGGGTGTCCAGCCATTGCGGCGCAGGCCCGTAAAAACTTCAAGCAACTTGGTTTGCAGAATGTGCACTTGGTAGAAGGCAACATGGATATTACCCTTCCGAAGACGCTGGAAAAGATAGAAAGGCTGGACTTTGTCTTCTTTGATGGAAACCACCGCCTGGCTCCTACCCTAGCCTATTTTGAGCAGTGTCTGCAGAAAGCCCATGAAGACAGCGTCTTTATTTTTGACGACATTTATTGGTCCAGTGAAATGGCCCAAGCCTGGAAACAAATCAAAGCCCATCCGCAGGTCATGATCACGGTGGACCTCTTTTACATGGGCCTCGTCTTCTTTAGAAAAAACCAGCCCAAGCAGAATTTCACCTTACGCTTCTAATGATCAATGACCAGTGATTAATGACTAATGATTAGTCTTGGTCTTTAAAAGAGAAGTCCGTTTTTGGCCTGTTTTACATAAAACAGGCCAAAAACGGACTTCTCTTTTAAATTGGCAATTAACTTTTAAACCAATTTTGGTTTAAAAGTCATCAATCACTATTCATTGATCATTACCTCACCGCTTCTCTAATTCTCACCAGCTTCTCTAATAGCCCTTCTAGATTGGACAATTGAAGCATGTTAGCGCCGTCTGACTTTGCGGTGGCGGGTGTTGGGTGGGTTTCAATGAAGAGGCCGTCTGCGCCTACGGCAATGGCCGCCTTGGCAATGGTCTCTATTAAGGCAGGCTTGCCGCCAGTTACGCCAGAGGCTTGGTTAGGCTGTTGCAACGAGTGCGTCACGTCCATCACCACTGGCACTTGGTTGTCTTGCATGGCGGGTATGTTTCTGAAGTCCACTACCATGTCTGAGTACCCGAATGTATTGCCACGGTCCGTCAAGATGACGTTCGGGTTACCGGATTCTTTCACCTTGTCCACGGCAAAGCGCATGGACTCACCAGACAAGAATTGTCCTTTCTTGATGTTGACCACTTTCCCGGTTTGGGCAGCGGCCACCAATAAATCTGTTTGGCGGCAAAGGAACGCCGGAATCTGCAACACGTCTACGTAAGCAGCAGCCATGGCAGCCTCATGGCTTTCATGAATGTCCGTTACGGTTGGGATGCCAAAAGTCGCGCTCACCTTGGCCAGGATTTTAAGCGCTTTCTCATCACCAATCCCTGTGAAGGAGTCTAAACGAGAGCGGTTGGCTTTGCGGTAAGAGCCCTTGAAGATAAGCGGAATGCGTAAGCGGTTAGTGATGCGCACCAGCTCCTCGGCAATCTGCAGGGCCATTTCTTCGCCTTCAATGGCGCATGGACCAGCCATCAAAAAGAAGTTGTCAGAGTCTGTATGTTGTAATTTAGGAATGGAGATAGTCATGAGAAACAGTTATCAGTGAGCAGTACATCAGGAAAAAGCCACAGGTAGTCAATCTTGTAAATTTCGTCATTTTTGGCTTGTTTCCTCAAAAACAAGCCAAAAACGAAGCCTAGTCATCTAGCTGATCCAAAAGCCAAAAGTACATAATCTACGCGATAAACTGTGGTTTCTCTCTACGTTCCAGCACCATGAACCATTCTCTGCCGGCGCGTGGCGGGATGGAGTTATGACAAGGCTCAAACACCTTAAAGGTAAAATAAGGCTCAAAGTAGGCTTGGTACTCTAAGGGCGTGCCGCCAAACGGAGGGCCTTGGGACTCAAACTCTTCAGAGAATAAAACGCCCACCAGCTTACCCTTGGGTTTTAAAAGATCAAACATCTTTCTGGCGTAGGCAGGTCTTTGCTCTTTAAGAAGGGCACAGAAAAAGGTCTGTTCCAGCACTAAATCAAAGGTTTGGCCGGTTTCAGAAAAGAAGTCCTGTTGCAGCAAATGATCCTCAGGGAAATCTGGATTTCGCTTCTGGAACCGTTCCAGGGGTTCTGGCGCAAAATCCATGATGTAGACCTTTGGGAAGCCTTTCTGGTGCAGGTATTCTGCCTCGTGCCCATGGCCGCAGCCTGGTATCAATATGGAAATGTCTTTATTGGTAAGTTGGTTTATGTACGTCTCTAATGGCGTAGTGATAAACCCTGCATCCCAACCTGTCTCCTTTTGCTGGTACCGGTTAGACCAATAGTCGGCGTTCAATTCTGGTTCTGTTTGCATAGTTGTAAGGAAGTATTTTCTACCGAGATTTGCAAAGGATAGAGAGAACCGTATTTTTGTAAGGATACGACGCACCGTGCATTAGTTTTTACCAACCCATATACCCATCCTATGGCCACTGAGACCCCTGAAAAGGATAGCAACCGTAAACTGTTAGTAGTAGGCTTAATCATTGTACTCCTCAGCATCAACGGCATCTTGATTTACATGCAGCAGCAGAAGACGCAAGAGAACGAAGAGCAGAAAGAGATCATAGAGGTCAAAAGCACTGAGCTTGAAAATCAGATAAAGGTCTATGAAACCCTTAAAGCCGACTTTGAGCGCCAGAACAGCGAACTAAAAGCCATGGGCCTGACCAATGACTCACTAGAAACCCGTATTGCCGCGATCAACGCAGATTTGGCGCAGTTGCGCTCTTTTAGGAATGGCAGCTTTTCTTTGGCAGACCAGAAGCGTTTCAAAGACCGCGCGGCAGGACTAGAAACCGCACTTAAACGCAAAGACGAAGAAATTGCCAAACTGCAGGTAGCCAACGAAGAGCTGCACGTACAAAACACCGACCTTAGAACCACCCAGAATAAACTTTCTGACTCCATCACCACCCTGGCCACGGACAACCAAGCATTAGTGGATAAAGTGAACCTCGCCTCTAAACTAGAAGCCCAGAACGTACGCGTCACCATCTTAAATGACAAAGGCAAAGAGAAGGATGACGATGACATGGAGTTTAAGGCGCGCCAAGTAGACAAAATCAAAATCATGTTCAACTTGGGCAAGAACGAGGTAGCTCCTAAAGAAAGCAAAGAGATTCAGATGCGTTTGATTGAACCAGATGGTTCTCCGCTTTACAACTTGGCCATGGGATCAGGCACGTTTGAGCACGAAGGCAAAGAAGTTTTCTATACTTCTAAGAGGGACATCGTGTTTGACAATTCACAACAGCAGGTGACTTTTTTGTACTCTAAAGGAGCTGCCTACAAAACCGGCAAGCACACCATTGAATTATACTCTGGTGGCTACTTAATTGGCACGGCCAGCTTCACGTTAAAATAGGCTGCGTTTTTAGCCTGTTTCCATAAAAAGAGCCCCAAAACGATTATCGTTTTGGGGCTCTTTTTATGGATTAAACGTGAGGTATAATGCGGGGGAGGTGAACAGAAAATAGGCTGTGTGCTAGGTGATTCCAACGGCACCAGCGCTTACCTCCTTTCTGTTATGCTTCCCCTCCCTCCTGCATTAAGGTCTGCCTTTGCTAGTCTACCATCACCCTTCTATCTTGGATCGTTTTAAAGTTCTCTACCAACTTGATGGCCTCTGTTATATCTTCAGAGAAAATGGTTATGAACGAGTTGCGCTCTGCATGCTCTAGCGCGTACGCAATGGCCACCATCTCCTGCGGAATAACTTTAAACGACTTGTTAGGATCTGCTTCCAGAATCCCCTGAATGACCAATTTATTGATGTCTTCTGGGTTACGGCCTCTGGAGTCTTTGTCTTGGCGCACAATGACCTCGTCAAACATGTCGGCGGCCATTTTGCCTAATTCTACCATGTCCTCGTCACGCCTGTCTCCTACGCCGGCCAAAATACCCACGCGCTTACGGGCATCTGTGTTCTTTAAAAAGTCCGCGATGCCTTTCATTCCTGCGGGATTGTGGGCATAGTCTACCAGCACCTCAAAAGTAGGGAACTTGAACAGGTTCATGCGGCCCGGCGTCTTACTGGCAGATGGTACAAAGGTGCGCAAGGCTGTCTTTATTTCAGAGATGTCAAAGTGCGAGATATAGCCTGCCAAGGTGGCTGCCAACACGTTTTCAATGTTGAACCTCGCCCTTCCGCCAAACGTCAAGGGTATATCTGCCACACGGTCTACCCGTATTTTGTACGTGTTCTTGAAGATGGAAATGTAGCCGTTTTCAAACACCGCCGCTAACCCGCCTTGGGCCACATGCTTTAAGATTCTAGGGTTGTTCTCATCCATTGAGAAGAGCGCCACCTTGGACTCAACTTCTTGGGCCATGTTGTAGACGTGGTCATCATCTGCATTGAGGATTGAGTACCCATCTTTGCTGACGCTCTTAGGTACAACTGCTTTCACGCGGGCCATGTCCTCCAGGGTGTAGATGTCCCGTAAACCCATGTGGTCTTCGGCTACGTTGGTCACAATGCCTATGTCACACTGCTGAAAACCAAGCCCCGAACGCAGCATACCACCCCGCGCACACTCCAGCACCGCAAAGTTGATGGTAGGGTCCCGTAAAACAAACTCAGCGCTCTTAGAACCCGTCGTGTCGCCTTTCTCCAGCAGCTTGTCTTGGATGTAAATACCGTCTGTGGTGGTAAAGCCCACCTGGTAGCCAGTAGATTTCACCATGTGCGCAATCAAGCGCGTTGTGGTGGTTTTTCCGTTGGTACCGGTAATGGCAATGATAGGAATACGAGATGGACAATTGCCCGGGAACAACATCTCAATGACTGGGTCTGCCACGTTGCGCGGCAATCCGTCTGTTGGTGAGGTGTGCATTCTAAAGCCGGGGGCGGCGTTCACTTCAATCACGGCACCGCGGGCCTCTGGCAGGGGAATGGCAATGTCTGAGGTGACCACGTCAATCCCACAAATATCTAGGCCAATGGTTCCGGCTATCCGCTCGGCCATCAACACGTTATACGGGTCAATAAGGTCCGTAACGTCAGTAGCCGTTCCACCGGTAGAGAGGTTGGCCGTACTTTTCAACTGGAGCTCTTCGCCGTCAGCTATGACCGTCTCTAAAGTATAGCCTTTCTTGTGAAGGATTCCCTGGGTGTCTTTATCAATGGATATCTTGGTGAGCACTTTCTCATGGCCCACGCCGCGGCGTGGATCACTGTTCACCTGGTCAATGAGCTGTTGGATAGTGGACTGGCCATCTCCAATGACCATGGCGGGCGTACGTTTGGCGGCGGCCACAAACTTTCGGTTCACCACCAACAGCCTGAAGTCATAGCCTTCAATGAACTGCTCTACAATCACCGCCTCAGAGTACTGCTGGGCCGCTTCAAATCCACGGACGGCCTCGTCCCAGGTACGCAGGTTGATGCCCGCTCCCTTGCCGTGGTTACCGTCCAAGGGCTTGGTGACAATAGGATAGCCTACAAACTTGATGGCCTCTTTCAGTTGATTTAAATCATAGACAATCTCACCCTCAGGCACCGGCACACCTGCTTCACGCAGCATGTCTTTGGTGGCGTTTTTATCACCGGCAATCTCCACGGCAAAAGAGGCCGTGCGGCACGTCATGGTCGCCTGAATGCGCTTTTGATTAACGCCGTACCCTAATTGGATAAGAGAGTTCTTGTTTAACCTAATGTAGGGAATGCCTCTGGCTACGGCCTCTGAGACGATAGCATAGGTACTGGGCCCTATATGCTCATCTTCCCGGATCTCATGCAGTTCATGCACGTCTGGGCCAATGTCATATGACTCCTTTCTGGCCAAGGCGTTGACCACTCGTAGGGCGGCATGGGCTGCGTACTCCCCTGCTTTCTCCTCTTGGTAAGAAAAGACTACATACTCAAAGCCGGGTTGCGGGGCCGGATAGGTTCTACCAAAGCCCGAGTTCATACCGCCCATGGTTTGCAGCTCCAGGGCAACATGCTCTACAACATTGCTAAGCGGAACGCCCTCTTCATGCACTCTTCTCAGGTAGCCGCCTTCCTGGCCCTCAGTGCTACGGTGCTCTATCATGCCCGGGAACATCTGCTCTAGCCGTTGGGCAAAACCTTCAATGTGCGTAGTGAGAACTCCGTCCAAGTCCTCCATGTCCAACTTCAGTACTACAATCTTTGGGTGCTTAACAGACCAGAAATTTGGTCCACGCATAATGCGTATTTCTGCAATTTTCATTGAATCAGTCCTGTATGGATCTTATGTGTATAGGTGTTAGAAAATTTCTAAGGTGTAGGTATCACCTTTGCCCAATAAGTGAACCCTTAGGTCACGCATGGTCACTGGAGCTCCCTCTTCAATCTCATAAATATTGGTATAGGTGCTGGTGCGGCCGTCCACAATGGTGACCAAGCCGCTGCCTATCACTTCTAATTCCTGGCCCTTCTTGATGACCACGCCGGTATCTTCCTCTAAGCCAATGCCAATAAAGGTGGGATTGGTGGCAATCATCTGGACCATTCTTACAATACGGCCCCTGGCAATAAAGTGTGTGTCAATGGCGGCATCATTTAATAATTCTAACCCAGCGGTAAAGCTGGCGGCGCCTTTTATAAAACCATCACTAGGACCCTGGTAAATCATTTGCGTGGACATGGCCGCGGCCCCGGCGCTGGTTCCAGCTATCACCAATCCTTCTTTATAGTACCGGTATTTAATCAAACGCATGATCTCTGTGCCACCAAAAATGGCTGTTAGACGCAGTTGGTCACCACCGGTAAACATGATGCCCTTGGCTTTCTTAATTACCTCCAGATGATCTTCTAAACAAGATTCTTCTCTAGACGAGATGTTCAATACCTTGACATTGGTCACCTTCAGTTTCTTGAAGACGCGCACATAGACCTGGCCCGCTGCCTCTGGCATTTCTGAGGCAGTTGGAATCACTACCATCCATGGGTTGTCTCCTTTCAGTTCATCTACAAAGCGCTATAGAATCTCATACTTTACGTAGTTGTGGTTTTCTACCTCCGCGTGTTCATCTTCTGAGCCCTTGCTTTCAGCGCCGCCTATGGCTATCAAAACCCCATTGGGCACTTTATATTCTATCGGTGATTTTACCACTACCTTCCTGTCTACTGTTTTCACAGTCATAACCTTTCCTCTTTTAGCAGTTGATGACTCCGGTTTTCTTGTCTGGCAAAAACACTGAGCTTTGCGTGCATTTGTTGAGGCTTTCCCAAATACAGACGTTGGGCGTACGCAGAAAAAAACAAAAAGATTAAAGATTCTTAATATTTGCGGCTAAACACCAAAAATGCTTGCGGCAATTACTGAGACGCGTTTTTACTCCTTTAAAAAGCTTTTGTTTTTAGAAGTCTTGAGGAGAATACTTTGCCTAAAAGATAGGAAGAAGGCATCGGCAGGAAATGAGGGCTAACCTACCTAAAGGAATTGCCCTAAAAGCAAAAAACCCACCCAGAGTTGAATCTGAGCGGGTCTTTGTTTCCAGTTGAGGTAACGAGCGGATTCGAACCGCTGTACGAGCTTTTGCAGAGCTCTGCCTAGCCACTCGGCCACGTTACCGTGTTAGGGAGTGCAAATATACACCCATTTTAATATGAGGCCAATTTTATCTGCAAAAAATCATTACACGCATAAAAAAAGAGCCCCAACTGCTTGGGGCTCTTCTCAATACATTTGATATAAACTTTGAGATTACTCAGCAGACTCAGTTGCTTCAGTAGACTCAGGAGCGTCAGCTTCTGGAGCTTTTTCAGTGCGTGCTTTGGCAGCAGCAGCTAATTTCTTCTCACCAGCTTCTTTCTCAGTTGACATCATTTGGTCTTTCAAGGCAGAAAGTGCATCTAAGTCGCCCAAAGTAGCACGTACTTCTTCTTTCTTAGGAGCAGCAGGGGCAGCAGCTTTTGCTGTACCGGCGGCCGGAGCGTCTTTCTTCTCAAATTTCTTTCTCTTAGCATCTTCTGGCTGAGCCGTGTGGCTAGCAGTATGAGACAAGATGATCTTACGATCTTCTTTAGAGAACTCAGTCACTTTGAAATCCAATTGCTCACCAGCTTCAACGGCAGAACCGTCTTCTTTGGCCAAGCCTTTAGGGAACGCGAAACCTTCAATACCGTAAGGCAACTCTAGCGTAGCACCTCTGTCAGATTTCTCCAACACAGTGGCTTTGTGGCTAGAACCTACTGTAAATACAGTGGCGAACGTATCCCAAGGATTTTCTTCTAGTTGTTTGTGACCAAGGGCCAGACGTCTAGAAGTAGCGTCCAATTCAAGAACGATTACATCCAAGTTCTCACCAACTTTTACAAACTCAGAAGGGTGCTTGATTTTCTTAGTCCAAGAAAGGTCAGACACGTGTACTAGACCATCTACGCCTTCTTCTAGCTCAATGAACAAGCCGAAGTTAGTTAGGTTACGAACCACACCTGTGTGCTTAGTACCTACTGCGTATTTAGTCAATACATCTTGCTTAGTCCAAGGATCTTCAGACAATTGCTTAATGCCCAATGACATTTTGCGCTCATCTCTATCCAAGGTCAACACAACTGCTTCAATCTCATCATTTTGCTTGATGAAGTCTTGCGGGTTGCGCAGGTGCTGAGACCAAGACATTTCCGACACGTGGATCAAGCCTTCTACGCCTGGCATCAATTCTAAGAACGCACCGTAATCGGCTACGTTCACTATTCTGCCTTTCACGCGTGAGCCAACTTCTACTTCTGCCGGAAGAGCATCCCAAGGGTGAGCCGTCAATTGCTTCATGCCCAAAGAAATACGCTTCTTGTCGTCGTCGAAATCCAACACTACCACGTTTACCTTCTGGTCTAGCTCCAACACCTCTTGTGGGTGGTTGATGCGTCCCCATGAAATATCTGTGATGTGTAGTAGACCGTCTACACCACCCAAGTCGATGAACACACCGAAGTTGGTCATGTTTTTGATCACACCTTCCAGAACTTGGCCTTTTTCAAGGTTGTTCAAGATGGCGGCACGCTGCTGCTCAAGGTCTTTCTCGATCAACACTTTGTGCGATACCACTACGTTATCAAAAGCGGCGTTGATTTTCACCACTTTTACTTCCATCTTACGACCAACATAAATGTCGAAATCGCGGATTGGTTTCACGTCAATTTGTGAACCTGGCAAGAAGGCCTCTACACCGTAAAGGTCTGTGATCAAACCACCTTTGGTTCTGCGTTTCACTACACCTTCCAGTACAGTGTCGTTCTCCAAGGCGCCATAGATCATCTCCCACGCTTTCACAATTTTGGCTTTCTTACGAGACAGGATTAACTGACCGTTCGGGTCTTCCTGATCCTCAATGAATACCTCAACTTCGTCACCGATTTTCAAATCCGGCATGTCACGGAATTCAGAAACCGGAACCAGACCATCAGACTTAAAGCCGATGTTCAAGATTACGTCGCGATCTGTGATACCAACAACGGTACCTTTAATCACTTCCTCTTCCTGAACGGTGTTCAGGGTGTCGGCATACATTTGCTCCATTTCGGCTCTCTCAGATGCTGAGTAAGAACCGCCGAAGCCCTGAGAATCAAATTTTCCCCAGTCAAAATCTTCTAAATTTGCCATAGATAAGCATTGGCCCAGAATATAACGCCTGAACTATGAGCCACTTGCCCAAGCGTAGTTTCTAAAACAGACACAATCTTTACTCAAAGACTGCGGCATTCACCTTGAACGCGCCGCGAAGTTACAAAATTTCCAGAAAGAATTAGATAAGGCTCATTGATATTCTATTCTGAAGGGTTGATTTTCAAAGGGTAACCGGTTTTCTGTAAAGGTCTATAAAGCAGGACCCCGTTTTTGACCTGATTTATTAAAAACAGACTAAAAACGGGGTTCTTATGACTTTATTGAACAGCTATAGGTTTAGTCCTTTTTACTATTCAAATACATCTGCACGTCTGCTTCGCTCTCTTTCTTGATGGTAATAATGATGGCACCACCCTTAGCCTTGTCGCCATATGCCTCAAGGGCACTTTTGCCTTTTAAGACATCTACATTTTCAATCCAGGCTGGATTTAACTTGTCTGCATTTTCTTTTTCAATTGCAATAAGTCTGTCCTTTAGCTTAATCGCATAATATCGTCTCGCTTCTATGGGAACAGCCGCTTGCGACTTTTGAAGAGGATACACCAACGCATTAGTGCCATCTTGGGCTTGGGCCGTTATAGAAAGGAAAGCCAGTGCGGCACTCAAAAATAATCTCATCATTGTCATAAAGGCAATTAAGGATAGAAGGCCCAAGATACACTATTAATTTACGCCCGTACCCGCTCTCCCAGATACGGCAGCCACACATGGTCCATCTCTTGAATGCTGTCCCGCAGAAATGAAACGAGGGAAGGCTTATGAGGTTTGCTGGCGGGCTTCATGGACACTTCCTCCGGGGTTCTATCGCCTTTGTAGGAGTTGCAACGGGAGCAGGCGGTGATCAAGTTGTACCAAGAAGTCTCGCCGCCCCGGGAGCGCGGCACCAGGTGGTCAATGGTGAGGTTTCTGGTAGCGCCGCAGTACTGGCAGCAGTGCCGGTCGCGGCGCATCACGTTCTGCCGCGTAAGGGAGATGCCTTTGTACGGCACGCGCACATAGTTCTGCAACCTAATGACCTGGGGCAAGGGGTAAAACGTGCGCACGGTATGGTACCCGTTTAGCTGGTCTTGCGCAATCATTTCAGCCTTCTCCAGGCATAACAGCACAAAGGCTTTGGGGATACTGCACACGGCAATGGCTGAATAATCTTGATTCAGCAAGAGGACTTTTCCGTTCATAAGACATCCAGCTAAAAATTCTAACAGGAAGATACACAGAAACTTCCAGATTCTTAAAAACTGAATATACTTATTTAGAGTTACACATAACGGCCTGAACTTAGGAAAGAATTCGCTTGATGATGCGCAGTTTGTGGGTGTAGCGCTTGAGCTCGCGGTTATAAATGCCGTGGTGGTCTAGTTGGTCTATGCGCACCTCACCAGAGGCATGGATGATCTGCTGGTCTTCCAGCACAATGCCCACGTGCACAATGCGCCCTTCCTCGTTATCAAAGAATGCCACGTCGCCGGGGCGGGTTTGTGTGACAAAGTGCACCTCCTGGCCGTGTACCACTTGTTGGTAGGCATCGCGCAAAAGAGAATGCCCACAAAGGCCATACACCTGCTGTACAAAGCCGGAACAGTCCAGCCCGAACACCGATTTACCCCCCCAGACATAAGGTGCCTTTAAAAACAGCAGGGCCATCTTCTGCAGGAAGTTCTCGCGGTAGGGCAAAGACGGATTGGTAGCGCGGCCGTTGTAGACCATCTTCTCCTCGCCAATTCTAATATTGATGCCGTCAAAGAACGGAAGCCGGCTGCCCACCATGATAGGAATGACCACCTCGGCGCCGCTCACAGTCTGCACAATGTCCATGGACCGCGGATGCTCCACAGTGGCCCATTCCTGGTAATAGGCATCTGACACGGGCGCGTGCTGTTTAAAATCTATCCAGCCCTGGTAGTCGTCGGCCACGGTCCTAATCTGTAGCCACTTGTCCTGGGTCTGCAGCACTTCATAGCATTCCCCAAAGATAAGCTGCGTTAACTGCTCACTTCTATCGGCTGGCTCTCTTCTCACCGGCACCAAACTCAGCTTACAAATCCCGACGTTCACTTACGTTAATTAGAAATTCAAAATTAGAAATTAGAAATGGGGCTGTGCGCAGTAAGAGTTAGAACTATTAGATACATTTTCAATTTCTAATTTCTAATTCTTAATTTTTACTTGGCGCCTTTGGCGCTAAAAGCGCTCGCGGGCCATTTCGCGCTTGATGTCACGTTCTTTGATGTCATCCCGTTTGTCAAAGAGTTTCTTCCCTTTGGCCAAGGCAATCTCCACTTTGGCAAAGCCCCGCTCACTGATGAATAGGCGCAAGGGAATGATGGTAACGCCTTGCTCCTGCGCCTTCTCCTTGAGCTGTTTGATTTCGCGTTTGTTGAGGAGCAGTTTGCGGTCCCGGGTAGGCTCGTGGTTGTAATGCGTCCCTTCGGTGTATTTGGCAATGGTGACCTGGTGCAGGAAAAGCTCCGTGCCATGAAAGGTGCAGTAGCCGTCTGTCAGGTTCACGTTGCCCTCGCGTATGGATTTGATCTCAGTGCCCTTGAGCATGATGCCGGCGGTGTATTTGACTATGAAAGAATATTCATAGCTCGCCCTCCGGTTGACAATGTTCACCGTTTTCTGCAATCTGTCTTTCTCTTTTCCTTTCGCCATCTACTGGGGTTTGTTCGTCAAAAGTCGGTGTATCTTCTCTTTTTTCAAAATCTTCTGTCCTGTTTGACCGGTAGCCACTAGGCGTTCTCCTGCGTGTACGGAAATATCACAGAGCAGCGCGTTGCCGGTCAGGCTTTTATAAGTGGCCACTACGTGCAAGGTTTCGCCGGCAAAGGCCGGACCCAGATGGTCAATGTGCAGCATGGTGCCAATGCCTTCCTCGTCTGCGTCCTTCATCTCCAGCACAAACAGCCGGCTGGCCCATTCCATGGCTTGGCCCAAGGCAAACGTAGAGCAGACCGAATGCACCAAACCTGCCTCAAACTGGGCGAAATCTGCCGAAGTCACTGTTTTCTTATACGTCTTTTGGTCACCTGGCGTAAATAAGTCCTGCATGGGTCAAGGTGTTTACATCGCAAAGTACAAACAAGGCCCTTACCAAGCTACAACCGTTATAGCACGACAACTTATGGGCAGCCCCTAAAACCCAAACGCCCCGCCTGCAAAGAGCAAACGAGGCGTTTGAACAAGGGAAATCCTTCTTTAATGACCGCCGGCAGAACTACCGGAAGACTGGCCACCGTCCTCTACGCTTTTGGCACCTCTGCTGCCGCTGTCCTGGTTAGGAACGCCCGGCATGTCTTTGGTGTGCCGCTCGTCTGCAGAGGCATCTGGTGACACTACTCTATTTTTCATGGCGTCGCCCTTATTTTCTGAACTTGGGTTGCCTAGTTTATCCTTACGGTCATCGCGGTTCTTATTCAATTCATTCGCCATAATCCAATTGGTTTAAGTGAAACGATACCTGGTCATACGGAAAAGAAGGGACTTGGGTCCAGAAAACTGACTTGGCAATGAGACAAGCCAAGTATCCATGACAAAGTAAAAGCAGCTATGGATAGGATTCCGTTTTTGGCCTGTTTCCTGGAAAACGGGCCAAAAACGACGGTAGTGGACGGTTAAAACGACAGCGGCTCCCCTATCCCCAGAATGCGAAGTCTACCTTGCAAAGCACCCGCTTGTTCCATGGCTTTCAGTTTCTGGACGGGCTCACTGCTGGGCTCATCTGAGAGGTCAAAGGTGCCGTAGTGCATGGGAACTAGTTGTTTGGCGCCCAGGTCATGAAAGGCTTGTACGGCTTCCTCTGGGTTGGTGTGGCTGTCGCGCATCATAAAGTTGGGACTGTACGCGCCCACGCCCAAAATGGCGGTGTCAATGCCAGGGAACGGCTTCTGAACTTCTTTGAAATGCCGCTCATAGCCTGAATCCGCCCCGAAGTAGAGCGTATGTGAAGGCCCCTGCACCATAAAGCTTCCCCAGAGACAGGTATCCTCATCCAGCAGCCCGCGCTTGTGCCAATGAAAAGCCGACAGTAAAAATACCTTAGGCGCGACGGGTAAATCAAACTGCTGGTACCAGCCCGCTTCTTGAATCTTGGTGCCGGGCAGCCACTTCTGGACAACTTTACTCAGGTGCAAGGGGCACAACAACTCAAAGGCTGAGTGCTTCCTGAGCAGTTTCAGGCTTTTCTTATCACAGTGGTCATAGTGGCCATGGGAAAGCAGCACGTAATCTACCTTGGGCAGGGCTTCTATGGGTACGGGCAGTTCAGTTTTGCGCTTCATCATGGGTCCGCCATAGAAGACGGGGTCTGTCATGAACGTTACTCCATTCATCCTAATAAAGAACGTGGCGTGTCCCAGCCAAATTATTCCGTCTTGACTGCTTTGCAGAAAGCTTTTGGGGTCCTGCACGGCCGGCGTCCAGGTGTCCCGCTTTTTCTCTTGCTTCTGGGGGTTGGGCTGCAACATCCATTTGAACACCTTCTTCAAGGAATGGTCTCCGGGCCTGAACTCATTCAAGAACCGGCCCTTGTACAGCGCGTTGCCGGACCAATTCTCCCTAATCACTGGCAAAGAAGGGTTGAGTAGGTATTGGTCGGGGGTAGGGTTTTCTGGCTGCGCGGACATAAGATCGTTTTTGGCCTGTTTTGGCCAAATGAGGTTAAAAACAGAAATAAGCTATGTAAGGGGTGTAAATGTACTGCTTCCTTTTCTAAGTTGAATATGGTTTAAGATTGCTCTACCGTAGCGAAGTCAAGGCTCTGATAGTTAGAATGTACCCTCCATTTAATTTTCATTTTTCTTATTCGCTTTTTCTGTAGCAGAAGGTCAAATAATCCTTAAATTAAAGCCATCAACTATCTGCTTTCTGACCAATTTTATTTTCCCCTTAACCAAAAATTGCATGAAGAAAATCTACTTTTTGCTGGCTCTTCTCTGTACCCTGTTCAGAATGGAAGACTTGGCGGCACAAGACCAGAAAGTCAGCGGGCGGGTGCTCTCGGCTGCTGACGGCACCCCAGTCATTGGCGCCAGCGTGGTGGTGAAAGGCACTACCAACGGCACTAACACAGACGTAGAAGGCAACTACTCGCTGTCTATTCCCTCCCCTAACGCCACCTTGGTCATTTCCTTTATTGGTTTTACCACCCAAGAAGTGGCCGTGAATGGCAGAACCTCCATCAACGTGTCTTTGCAAGCCGATGTGCAGGCCCTGCAGGAAGTGGTGGTCACCGCCTTCGGACGGGAGCAGGAGAAACGGACTTTGGGGTACTCCGTGCAGGAGGTGGGCGCTGCCCAGATTGCCCAGACCCAGAACCCCAACGTGGTGAACTCTCTACAAGGCCGCGTGGCCGGGGTGCAGGTGTTAGGCTCAGGCGGTACGCCAGGGGCCGGTTCCAGAATCCAGATCAGGGGCATTAACTCCCTATCGCCGGGGGCCAATAACCAGCCTTTGTTCGTGATTGACGGGATTGCCATCTCCAATGAAACCATTGCCGGCAACCAACTGCCCAGCGCCGGTTCCAACGCCGTGAACAGCGCCGAGCAGTTTGCCTTCACCAACCGCGCCGCCGACATCAACCCCGAAGACGTGGAAAGCATGACCGTGCTGAAAGGAGCCGCCGCCACCGCTTTGTATGGCTTGCGCGCCGCCAACGGCGCCATCATCATCACCACCAAAAAAGGCAAAGCCGGGGCGACTACTGTGACTTTGTCTTCTAACTTTGGCATTGACAACATCAACCAAACGCCAGAGGTGCAGACCCGGTACCGCGAGGGCCTAAGCGGCAGGCTGCGCTTTACCTCTACGGGCGCGCCTAACCGTTTCCAGACCTTCGGGCCGCCCGTGGCCGGGGATGACAAGGTGTATGACAACTTCTATGACTTCTTCCAGACCGGCAAGCGTTTTGACAACAACATAAGCATATCTGGCGGCAATGAGAAAGCCACCTTCCACACGTCCCTTTCGCACTACAACCAAGAAGGCATCGCCCCTAATTCTGACTGGGCGCGTACCACGGTAAAGTTGGGCGGAAACGTTAATTTCTCAGAGAAGTTTGCCGTGAACGGAACCGTGAGCTACAGCCAGTCGGGCGGGAACAAAGCGGCCTCTGGTGACAAAGGCATCATGTCGGCACTCAACTACCACACCACCACCTTTGACGTGAACGACTACCTGAATCCAGACGGGACCATGAAGGTGTACTCGCCGGGCGTGATTGACAACCCGCGCTACCTAGCAGAGGTGAGCACCTTGAAAGACGACGTGAACCGCGTCATCGGGAATGTGGGCTTCAACTATGACTTCAAACCATGGTTGCGTTTCAACTATAAGATTGGCGCAGACGTGTACAGCGACAACCGCAACCGCCTGGTGCCGGGCCCTATCTTCCAAGGTGCGCCCACGCTGGACATTGCCGCGGGCACGGGTGGCTTCTTGGTGGAAGAACGCGTGAACTACCGCGAGCTGACCTCTAATGCTTTTTTGACCGCAGAGCATTCTTTCTCTGAGGACATTAACGCCTCCATCATGATTGGTAACTCTGTAGAAGGGCAGTTCTCAGACATCTTAAACACTCGCGGCGAGCGCTTCACGGTACCTTTGTTTTATCATTTGTCTAACACCGCTAATGTGTTCACTACTAACGCCATCAGTGACCGTCGTTTGATTGGTGCTTTCTTTGACGCCAAGGCAGACTATAAAAACTACTTGTTTTTGAACGTGACCGGCCGCAATGACTGGACCTCTACCCTGCCTAAAAAGAACCGTTCCTTCTTCTACCCATCTGTGAGCACCAGCTTTGTCTTCTCAGAGCCCCTGGCCCTAGAAAGTAACCGGTTCTTTAACTTCGGGAAGGTAAGGGCGTCCTGGGCCGAGGTAGGGAAAGACACCCAACCCTACCGCGTGGGCACGTACTTTGGCGCGGCCAGCGGTTTCCCGTTCGGGAATAGAAACGGGTTTGTAGTGAGCACCACCTTGGGAGACCCAGAATTGAAGCCAGAAACCACTACGTCCATTGAGTTTGGTTCTGAGCTGCATTTCCTGCAAAGCCGCTTGGTGGTTGACGCTACGTATTACCGCTCCAACTCCAAAGACCAGATCATCCCAGTGCCTTCCAGCGTGACATCAGGCATCACCAATTACACCACCAACGCCGGCGAGATCCAGAACACGGGCGTTGAATTATTGGTGACCGGCACGCCGGTGAAAACCGCAGACTTTAACTGGGAAGTGGTGGTAAACTGGTCTACCAACGAGAGCGAAGTAAAGTCCATTACTCCCGCCGTCCCAGAGATTATCTTCCAGGATGACCGCATCATGAATAAACTGGTGGTGGGTGGCTCAGCCGGTGACCTGTACGGCCGCGTCTTTCAGCGCGATAGCCAAGGCCGCTTAATCATTGGCGCCAACGGCTTCCCTACCTTGACGCCGGCCACGGCTCTGGTGAAAGTGGGCAACGCGCTGCCAGACTGGCAAGGCGGCATTACCAACACCATTTCTTACAAAGGCTTGAGCTTATCGGCTTTATTGGAGATTCGTCAAGGAGGTGATGTGTACGATGTGTCCATGCGGAACCGCATCAGAAACGGGATTGACATTAGAACCGAAAACCGCTATCAGCAGATTGTCTTCAATGGCGTGAATGCCGCAGGCGAGCCCAACAATATTCCCGTTATTTTGGAGGAAGGCTATTACCGCAACTCGGGTGGTTTCAATGACGCCGCAGACGTGTTGTTGCAAGACGCCTCCTGGGTGCGCCTGAGAAACGCACAACTGGCCTATACCCTGCCCAACAGCTTAATTGGTAGAACTCCGTTCAAGAGCGTGCGGTTTAGCTTAACGGGCAGCAACTTGTTCCTGATTACGCCTTTTGAAGGCTTTGACCCAGAGACGCCTACCTACGGCTCGGGCAGCAATGCCCTGGGGTACACCGGGTACGGCATTCCGGCGGTGCGCAGCTTCACATTTGGTTTGAATGTTACCCTCTAATTGTTTGACCATGCTACAGCTATCTAAGAAATATATACACCTTGGTTTGATGGCCCTGCTCCCGTTGGCGAGCTGTGACTCCTACCTGGACGTGAACGATGATCCTAACCGCGCCAAAACGGTAAGCTCAGACGCGTTGCTGTCCCCTATCATCGTCTCCACGGCCGAGGCCCATTACAGTCTGGCCATTTACACCTCTATGTTTGCCCAGCAGTTGGCGGCCTACACCTCGGGCTTTCAGCAGGCAGACCAGCACATTGACGTGCGTGCCAACATAGCCTTCAACACCATTTACCTGAACAGCCTAAACAACGCAGACGTATTGGTAAAGCAAGCCTCGGCCGAAGGTTCTTCGCATTACGTGGGCATCACCAAAGTCTTGCAGGCTTTGAACCTGGGCCTGATGACCGATACCTGGGGCGCCGTTCCTTTCTCGCAGGCGTTTCAAGGTCCTTTGGAACTGACCCCGGCTTATGATAGCCAGGAACAGATTTACACCACCATTCAGCGCTTGTTGGATGAGGCCATCGTGGAGTTGCAAAAGCCTACTTCAACCGTAAGACCTGGCGGCGATGATTTGATTTACGGAGGCAACATTTCCAGATGGATCAAGGCGGCCAATTCCTTGAAAGCCAGATACGCCATCCATTTGGTAGAAAAAGACGGCGTGGCTGCGGCCAACAATGCCCTGAACCTTCTAGCCAAGGGCATCTCTTCCAATGCCGATGACCTGCAGCTCATCTTCAACGATAAGAACCTGAACCCCTGGAACCGCAACATCGCCATTGGTACCACCACGGGCAACTTTATCACGGCCCCTTCGGCCACGCTCATTAACATGATGAACGGCGTGACCTACGCTGGTCTGGTTGATCCGCGCCTGCCGTTCATGGCAGACAAAGGAACCTCCACGGCCAACTACGCGGGCATTAGAAACGGCGCAGGCACCGGCGGAAACACCAACATCACCGCTAATACCTTTTATGCCAAACCCGCCTCACCGTTGTTGATGGTTACCTACAGTGAGATGAAGTTTATTGAAGCCGAAGCCCGTTTTATCGCCAATGGCGGCACTAGAACTTCTACCGGCAGCACCCCAGAAGCCTACGCCGCCTACCTGGCCGGCATAAATGCCCACATGGACAAGTTGGGAATTGCCACAGCCGATAAAAACGCATACCTCACCAATCCACAGGTAGCCGTGGGGCCCGAAAACCTAACGCTGTCCCTGATCATGAAGGAGAAGCTCATTGCCTTGTACTTAAACCCAGAGTCCTGGGTGGACGTGCGCCGCTATGACTATTCTTCGGCCATCTACCCGGGCATGGCCTTGCCGGCCAACCACAACCCGGCCTTGAACGGACAGTTCATCAGACGCGTGTTGTACCCAGAGTCTGAAGGCGCCAGAAACGCCGAGGAAGTGGCCAAAGTCACCAAAGGCCTAGCTGAGAAAATGTTCTGGGACTTATAATCTTAAACTAGAAGACATGAAACGAATCATAAACTACCTTTTCGTCCTGGTCTTGGGGAGCGCCTTGCTTACCTCTTGCTATGACGAGCCAGATTTCATAAAAGACAACACCACGCCCACCGGCAAGGGATCTGTTCCCGTAAGCGGCAATGACTTGATTGATTTGGCCAACGGCAGGATCGCCCTTTCTACTTCGGCCACTGCGCCCAACAGTTATGCCGCCGGCGAGAAAATCTCCTTTGAGCTAGGCTTCTTCTCAGACAGCCCCATCAAAGAGATTAACCTGTATGAGACCATCGGGACGGGCGCCAGGACCAAGGTGCAAACCTATCCGTACAAACCGGCCTTCTCGCAGACAGACCGCACCGATACGCTCATCGTCAACTACACCGTTCCGCAGGTGCCTAGCAAGTCGGTGATCAAGCTGGAAACGGAGATTTTGAACGAGAACGGCTTGAACCTGATCAGGACTTTCTATGTGCAGGTGGGAATGGCCCAGCCTACCATTTCGGTGAAAAGTATCTTGAACGTGCCGTTTAATGGGGTCACAGCCGAAGGTGATTCGGTGGTCTTTAACGTAGCCATCAATGAAAATACCGCCGAGTTGTACCGGCCCGTGGATTCCGTTAGGATTTACTACACTATTGAAGGCGAGGCCGAGCGCTTCCTGAGAAGAGAAGCGGTGACAGGCACCGGCGCGATTTCCAGAAACTTCGGGGTGAAGGTTCCGGCAGGTTCCGTAGGCAAGTCCATTACCTATCGCTTTGAAGTAGTTTCCAGACGACCTAAACTGACCGCCTCCGCCTCTGCTGCTCCCATCCAAGTGACTGCACCCTCAGCATTAACGGGTCCTGTCACCGGCATGGTGGAATTGAATGCAGCCAGCCCTGACATGGCCGCCTACGATTTATTGGCGCAGACCAACGTGGCCGCCACCGCCCCTGACGCTACCAAAGACCTAGTGGTTACTTCTGTCACGGCCAGCGCCTTCAGCCTTGCCAGCAAAAATGACACGCGCTTTGTTAAAACCACCGCCGGGGTGTTCAACGCTGCCACGCATAATTCTATCAGTTACCAATACCTGCGGGGTAGTGCCACGGCCAGCGCGACCATTTCCAACGCCGCCGTGGGTGACGTGTACATTGCCAAGCTAAGAGGCCAGAACCGCTTCGCTATTTTCACGGTGACCGGCATCACCAAAAATGCCGGAACCGGCGCCCCTGCAACTTTGACCTTCTCAGTGAAATATTTATAGAACCTACTTTCTTGGTAAAAACAGAAGAGGCTCCCAAATGGGAGCCTCTTCTGTTTTATTTCTAACCCGTTTTTGGCCTGATTCCTGGAAAACAGGCCAAAAACAACCTGTTAATGGAAGAACAAATAGGCCATCCAGATGGCAGCCACAATACCTACCAGGTCGGCAATCAAGCCGCATACTACCGCATAACGGGTTTTCTTAATACCCACAGATCCGAAGTACACCGCCAGGATATAGAACGTGGTCTCCGTTGATCCTTGGATCACTGCCGCCACGTTGCCCACAAATGAATCTACCCCGTAGGTTTTCATAGCATCCACCATCAGACCGCGGGCGCCGCTGCCGCTTAGAGGTTTCATGAGCGCTACCGGCAAAGCTGGTACAAAGTCTGTGTTGAAGCCTAACCAGCCAAATAGACTCCCGATGCCCTGCACCAAAATGTCCAAGGCGCCCGAGGCGCGGAACACGCCGATGGCCACGAGCATGGCCACCAGGTAAGGGATGATGGAAACGGCCACGCCGAACCCCTCTTTCGCGCCTTCAATAAAGGTCTCGTATACGTTCACTTTTCTAATCAAGGCCAGGGTGATAAAGGAGATGATCACGGAGAAAAGGACGATGTTGCTCACCACCGAAGAAATGGTGGCGATCTGCTCTTGAGAGATGGTGCTGAAGTAATAGATTAATCCGCCAATGGCCAATCCCATAGTGCCCAAATAAAGGGCTATCACTTTGTCAAACAGATTAATGCGCTGGTAAATAGCCACGGCTAGCAAACCGCCAAGCAAGGAGAAGAACGTGCCTAACAGAATGGGAATGAACACCGCCGAGGGATCCGTGGACCCCATCTGCGACCTGAATACCAGCACGCTAACCGGAATCAGGGTCAGACCCGCCGTGTTGAGCACCAGAAACATGATTTGGGCGTTAGAGGCCGTGTCCTCGCTGGGGTTCAGTTCCTGCAGTTCTTTCATGGCTTTTAATCCCAGAGGCGTGGCCGCGTTGTCCAGCCCCAGCATGTTAGCCGAGAAGTTCATCAAGATAGACCCAAAGACCGGGTGGTTTTTAGGCACTTCGGGAAAGAGGCGGTTAAAGAACGGTCCCACCACTTTGGCCAGGATGGCCACCACCCCGCCACGCTCCCCAATCTTCATGATGCCCAGCCAGAGCGTCATGACGCCGGTCAAGCCCAGAGACAATTCAAAGCCGGTCTTGGCGCTGTCAAAAGTACTGGTCACCAACAATTGAAAAACGGAGGTATCTTGGAAGAAGACAAGCTTGACCAGGGCAATGCAGAAAGCGATCAGAAAGAACGCCACCCACAGATAATTTAAAACCATGTAGAAAGGGTTATCAAAGAATGGAATGAAGCGGAAAGATACAAAGCTGGTACAAAAAAACCGCTAACCCCAAAAAGAAGGCTAGCGGTTTATAGGATTTCGGGGGTGGGTGTCTACCTTTTTAAGGCTTTGAAACCAGGAAGGGCATCCCATAACCTGAGTTTAAGAATAGCGTTGATTGTCGTTTTTAGCCTCTTTTCTGGAAAACAGGCCAAAAACGGAGGCTACAGCAACAAGCCATGAAACAACCTGGGGCGCTCGCCTTGCAAGTCATACACAAAGCCGTTCACTATGGCATAGCGCACGGTGCCGTCCTCCTGCTTCAGGACAAAATTCGCCATCCTGTCTAGGGCCAGTACATGGGACACTTTTCCGCTCACGTGCACCACGTTCAAAGGCAGCTGCTCTACCGGGTTAACGCTCTGGGGCAGCGTCTCCATCTTAACGGTGGTGTACCCCTCAGACAATAATTGGATGAGGCGCTCATGCGTCAGCTCTGACAAGTCCTGGATGGGGGTCTCCAGCACCTTGCCGGGCACCAGCGTTAGACCCGTGCCATCCACCTCTTGGTAGCCGTAAAAGACGCTCATGTCCCCTATCTCCTCCACGGTGCTCTTGTGGTAGAACTGCTGCGGGATGGAGGCGCTTATTTCGTCCTGGATCACCCCGAAGTCCACAATGCAGTTCTTGCCGTTTTCTTTGTAGCGCACATTGCGCACCACCACGTCATACAGGTTCTTCTGGTTCTCTGGAATCTTGTAATAGTCTACGCGGTCAAACTTGGTGTAACCGTTCTTGCCAATGAGGTGGAGCGCCGTGAGAATAGTGGCGAAGTTGAGCTGCCGGATGTACTGCTTCTCTGGATCGCCCTTCATGCCCCCCGACTCTATCAAAATAAGGCTGGTGCCCCACTTCTGGATGTTGTCACCGAAGGCGCGCGGCTCATGCTCATCTGAGTACTTAGCCACCTGCCCCGGAATAAACTGCTGCACGGCCTGGTTCAGGCCCACAATGGTGCGCATGGCACGCTCCCGCACCGAGTTGATGGTCTGCTGATGGTCAAAGGCGGGGGCCAGAAAAGAAATGGTGGCTGGTTTGGCCGTAGTGCCCACCGTGTACAACCTGCTCTGATCATGCAAGTTAAACCCGAATGCCGGCTTGATGCTGTCCCGCAGGGCCTTGAGTAAGCGAGCCTCGGGGCTTTGCAGGCGCAGGGCGTCGCGGTTCAGATCAATCTCCAGCGCATTGCGGCGCTTGTATACCTCTGCCCCGTCTGGGTTGAGCATAGGCATGATGTAGAGCGTATTCTCCTTCAGGATTTCCTCCCTGACAGGGTCCAGCTCATCTGAGGCCTGCAAAAAGTTGAAGATGTCCAGCAGCGCCATGGTGGCGGTGGGCTCGTCGCCGTGCATCTGGGACCAAAGCATAATTTTGTTCGGCCCGGTGCCTACTTTTACTAAATAGATATCCCGCTGCTCCACTGACTTGCCTACCACCTGCACTTGGAACAGAGGGTTCTGCTTTAGTTTTTCTAGAAGCGGGACAATGTCCTTGTGTTTAAAGCGGCGGTGCCGAATGGCGGCTTCCTGGTACCCGCTGTATTCTTCAAAAAGCGTTCTGGCAAGTTGCACATGATTGGTGGCAGTCTGACATTGAGCTTGAATAAGAGTCATGAACGTAAAGATGATGATGAGAACGTTTCGCATAACCACAGTCTTAGGTGGTGTGTCTGTTAAAGCTTATTAGGATTACATAAACGACAGACAATAAAGTAGGTTGAAAGTAGGAATGTTTAGGGTAGATTAAAAATTCAACCGCACGGTACTTTCCAAATAGCTGTTTTTGGCCTGATTTCTAAAAATCAGGCCAAAAACAGCTTTTCCTTTGAGGATATTAGACAGTTATTTTGAGTCTTGGGTCTGGGCTGGCATATTGCGAGGTAAAGTCGCCGGCTAGGTACTTGTAGTGCGCGGCCATGGCAATCATGGCGGCATTGTCTGTGCAGTACTCAAAGGCGGGCAGGTACACGTTCCAGCTGTAGCGCTTGGCATATTCCTGCAGCGTCTGCCGCAAGCCTGAGTTGGCAGACACGCCGCCCGCAATGGCAATCTCCTTCACGCCCAGGTCCTTGGCGGCCAACACCAGCTTCTTCATGAGCGTCAAGATGAGAGCCTTCTGGATGCTGGCACAGATGTCTGCCAAATTATTCTGTACGAAGTCTGGGTCTGCAGCCGCGTTCTTTTTGACAAAGTTGAGGATGGAGGTCTTGATGCCGCTAAAAGAGTAGTCATAGCCGTCCATGTTCACAATGGGGAACGTAAAACGATCAGGGTTGCCGGTGCTGGCCAGTTTGTCCAGCATAGGTCCGCCTGGGTAGGGCAAGCCCAAGAGCTTGGCAGATTTGTCAAAGGCCTCGCCCACGGCATCATCGGTGGTCTGGCCTAGCACTTCCATGTCCAGGTGGCTGCGCACCAATACAATCTGGGTGTGGCCACCGCTCACGGTCAAACACAGGAACGGGAAGTTGGGCTGAGGATCGTCTATGAAATGGGCCAGGATGTGCGCCTGCATGTGATTGACCTCAATTAAAGGCAGGTTCAAGCCCAATGCAAATGACTTGGCAAACGAGCAGCCCACCAATAAAGCACCTAAAAGACCGGGGCCGCGCGTAAAGGCCACCGCATGCAACTCAGATTTTTCTATATTTGCCTTTTGCAGTGCCTGGGCCACCACCGGGATGATGTTCTGTTGATGCGCCCTGGATGCCAACTCTGGAACCACCCCGCCGTATTGCTCATGGATTGCCTGAGTGGCCACAATGTTAGAGAGCACCTGGCCGTTCCGTATAACAGAAGCCGAGGTTTCATCACAAGACGATTCAATCGCTAATATCGTAGGGTTCATATTTCGTTGGAAACGCAAGACCAAGAGACGCAGAAGAGTAAAAACTACCCGCAAGTTATAGCAAAAGCCCTTCTTAAAATAATTCTGGGCCTGTTTATCTTAGTGGTGTTGCTGGTAGGCGGGCTCATGCTTGCCTTGCGTTTTCCGGCTGTCCAAACCAAAGTGGCCCAGAAAGCCGCCTCTATTCTCTCTGAAACCATCCACCACCAAGTTACCGTAGGCAGCGTAGACCTTGAATTCTTCAACAAGCTCATCCTTAAGGACGTGCGCGTCTTAGACCGGCAGAAGAAGACACTGTTCTACGTGGGCACCCTGGACGCGGACATCAGCATGTTCAGCATCCTCAATCCCCAGCGCCGCGAGATCAGGTTATGGCCCAGCCAGAAAAAGCTGGTGCTGTTCAAAGACGCCCAGCCCAACCGGCTGTACATCTCTTCGCTGACGCTCACCAACCCAGAGGCCAACCTCATTCAATACAAGGGCTCTGACTCCCTGAACATGAGTTCGTTTATCAGATCCTTGAGCAACCTCATCAAGACAGACACGGCCAAAAAGTCTGCCCCTTTTGATTTTAAGATTGACCAGATTGTCTTAAAAAACGGTCTGTTCACCTACCATGACTACAACCTGGACCGCACGGAGCATGGCTTGGACTACAAGCACATGGACCTGGAGGACATCAACGGCTCGTTTTCAGACATCCAGATCAAGGGAGACACCATCCATACCCTGGTCACCAGCCTCACCACCAAAGACCGGCGGTCGGGCACTTATCTGAAAGACCTGGACACTCGCATGACCTACGCCCCTACCTTTTGGGAATGGGACAAGCTCAATCTGCGGGTGAACGGCAGTCATTTGGCCAAGTACGTGCGGTTTGACTACCAGCGCTTCGGAAACTTCACTTCCTTCAATGACAGCGTGAAGGTAACGGCCAATTTTGACAGCACTTATGTAAACACCGATGACATAGGCTTGTTCGCGCCTGTTCTTAAAGACTGGAAAGAGGAAGTCTTGCTATCTGGCCAGGTGAAAGGCTACGTAAAGCAGTTCCAGGCCAAGAACGTGGACATCAAGTACGGCCAGAACACGCGCATTAGAGGAGACATCAGCGCAGACGGCCTACCCGACTTTAAAAATGCCTTCGTGGATTTGCACCTGGCTCCCAGCTCCATCAATGCCCGCGACTTACGCCGCTACATTCCTAAAAAGCCGTATGACATTGCTGCTAGGGCCGGGACTATTAAGCTGGCTGGAGAGATTACCGGGTTCTACAATGACTTTGTAGCCAACGGCACGTTCAATACCGCGCTGGGTAAGTTTGTCACGGACATTAACCTCAAGTTCAACAAAACCGATGCTGAGAATGCCTCCTACCGCGGGTATCTGCAGACGGGTGGTTTTGACGTGGGCGGTTTGATTGGCGACAGAAAGGTGATCAAGACCGTGGCCATGAACGGCCGCGTACAAGGCAGCGGCTTTACTCTGGAGACGGCCAAGCTGCAATTAGATGCCACCATCCGGTCCATCAACATCAACAATTACAACTACCAGAACATTGTAGTAGATGGAGCCTTGAGCAAGCAGTTGTTTAAAGGAGATTTTTCCATCAAAGACCCTAATTTGACTATTGCGGCCTCAGGCACCATTAATTTGCAGAACAACCAGCAGATTTTTGACCTGGACAGCCACATTGCCAGAATAGACTTGCGCGCGCTAGGTTTTACAAAACAAAATGTGGTCTTAACCACAGATGCAGACGTCAACTTTAACGGCCTTAAGCTAGATGAATTTAGTGGTTCTGCTGTGTTAAGAAATTCTGTGCTGCGCTACAGCGGCAAAGAAGTGAAGGTAGATTCTGTGGCTATTGTGTCCCATTTTCATGATGGCATACGGGAATTGCACATTGACTCTGAAGTCATGAAGCTGACGGCCGGCGGCAATTACAACTACACTACCCTGTTCAATGACCTAAAGACGCTTTACCGCGAGTACGAGCTCAACTTCCGGAACAACCCGGTAGAACTGGCCAACTATTACCGCCAGAAAAGAGCCGTTCCGCCCACTGCCTATGCCATTGACCTGAACGTGCAGCTCAGAAACATTAACCCGGTCTTGCATGCGTTTGCACCCAGCATTTCGCTTTCTGATTTTGCCAAGGTAGAAGGTACCTTCCGGAATGGGGCCACGGCCATCCTCTCACTAGTAGGCCAGGTAGATACGGTGCTGGTGGGTAAAAATGCTTTTTACCAGAATGACATAGAATTCACGTCTTCTAAACTCTGGAACAGTCCAGACGTGCTGGCCAATGCCGTAGTTACTTCTGAGCGCCAGAACCTGCAAGGCGCCGGAGACACAGACAACCTGTACGTAGAGGCCGTTTGGAACGAGCGCCGCATCAATTTCTCCAGCAACATTGCGCAGACCGGCACCACCAACCGCGCCAACATTAGTGGGGACGTGGCCTTTGAGCGGAACGACGTGAAGATGGTCTTTAACCGGTCTAACATCAACCTGCTCAACAAGGAATGGACCATCTCGCCGAACAACACCATTATCTTTAATAGAAACGGTATTCGGTTTGACAATGTGAATCTATCCTACGGTCCGCAAAGCGTGAACCTGTTCGGGATGATTTCCAGAAACCCGCAAGACCAACTCAACATTAAAATTGCCGAATTCAGGTTAGAGAACCTGAACCCCTTGCTCACCACTAAGATTGATGGTCGCTTGAACGGTGAATTCACCTTGCGGGACGTGTACAACCAGCCGGGCCTCTCCTCTATGGTCAAGGTGGACTCCTTCATGATGGATGACATCTACATTGGCAACATAGACGGGCTGGCCAACTGGGACAACGCCAAGAAGTATTTGGAGGTGGACGCCGGCATTAGCCGTGATGCCCAGAAAGTGCTCAACCTGACCGGTACTTACACCCCTAGTGCCGCGACCAACCAACTGGATCTTTTGGCGGTGATGGATGACGCACAACTGAAGTTGGTGGAGCCCTTGCTGAAAACCATCATGTCAGATTTGGGAGGTACCATGGACGGTAGGGTCAGGATCATGGGGAAACTGTCGGCGCCCATTCTCAAAGGTTCCGTGCTGGTCTCAGAGGGCTCGTTTGTGTTCAATTATCTTAAAACCAGGTACACCTTTGCAGACCGCGTCTTCTTCAGTGAGAACGACATCTCCTTCCGGAACATTAGGCTGCGCGATATTTACAACAACGTGGCCATCTTGAACGGCGGCATCTTCCACGATGGCTTTCAGAACATGGTCCTGGACTTGAAGGCGCGCTTTACCCGGTTCATGGTCTTGAACACTACCAAGAACGACAACCCCATGTACTATGGGACAGCCTTCGCCACGGGCACGGCCTCGGCGTTTGGCGCCCCCAGCAACCTCACCGTAGACATCACTGCCCGAAGCGAGGACAACACCAACATCTCCATCCCGCTGGACAACCAAGCCGCCCTGCAGAAACAGAATTTTATCACGTTTGTAAACCGCAACGTAACGGACAGCACGGCTACGCCCATCCCGCTGGTGCAGAAGAAAGTAGACTTGTCTGGCATACGCCTCAACTTTGACTTCGACATCACCGAGAACGCGTACTTGGAATTGATTTTTGACGAGCGTACCGGTGACATCATCCGGGGCCGCGGCCGGGGCAACATCAAAATGACCATTGACACCCGCGGCGAGTTTGCCATGTTTGGGTCCTATGAGATTGTGCAGGGCCGCTACAACTTTACCATGCTGGGCCTGGTGAACAAGGAATTTAACGTACGTCCGGGCGGTACCGTGACCTGGAACGGAGACCCGCTGGAAGGCATCCTGGATATCACCGCCACCTATACCCAACGCGTGTCCCTACAACCTATCCTGGGCCAGGAAGCCCAACAGACCGTCCGGTACCCGGTGACCGCGGTGATGGACCTGGACGGCCCGCTCACTACCCCGCAGGTCCGTCTGAACCTAGAGTTCAACAACCTGCCGGGAACACTGGAAACGCTGCTTTCGGGCTATCTAAGTGACATACGGAATGATGAGCAGGAACTCAACCGGCAGGTGTTCTCCCTGCTGGCCTTTAAGCGCCTCTCTGCCAAGGATGAATTCCAGATTGGCACCGCAGACATTGGCTCTTCTGTGGGCGAATTATTCTCTAACCAGCTAAGCTACTGGCTGTCCCAGATTGACACCAACCTGGAAGTAGACATTGGGGTGAGTGGCTCGCAGGACCAAGTGCTGGATGACGTGCAGCTGCGTTTGAGTTATACTTTGTTAGAAGGCCGTTTGAAGATTACGCGCGAAGGCAATTTCAATAATAACAACGCCAACCGCCCCGGCGGGACCCGCAGCACCGCTACTGGGGACTGGTCACTGGAATACTACCTGAGCAAAAACGGACAGCTGCGTCTGCGCGCTACTTATGAAACCACGCCACGAGATTTTGAGGCCGTTTCGGCTACCAGCCGCCAGACCGTCAGTGTATTGCACCAGGCCAACTTTGACCGCTTTGGAGAGTTGTTCCGGCGCAAACGCCTAAGCCGCCGTGCCCAACGGGCCCAAGAACGCGAAACGCCCGTCATCACAGATGATGATATCACGCCAAGACCGGTAGTGCCACCGCCCGTGAAGCAATAGGCCGTTTTTGGCCTATTTTCCAGAAAACGGTCCAAAAACGGACAGCGCTCCGGCTAAGTTTGAAATAATTGCTATTTTTGTCGGGATACTCCCTTATGGCTGCAAAACATCTTCAACATACCAAAAAGAAAAAACTGGGCGCTTACCCGCACGCCATGGTAGTCTTCAGCATCACGCTGGCGTTGTTTGTCATTGGCCTGTTTGGAGTTTTGCTCATTCACGCCAAAGAGATTTTCAACCTTGTAAAAGAGAACATGGAGGTGCAGGTGTATCTGGAGCGTGACCTTACCCCGCTTGAGATTGAAAAACTCAAAAACACCCTCAGCCGCAAAGAATTTATAGCCTTAGACAACGGTAAACCGCAGGTAACCTACATGTCTAAGGAAGATGGGGCCCGCGAATTCATTGACGAAAGCGGAGAGGATTTCCTAACCTTCCTAGGCGAAAATCCATTGAGAGATGCCTTTATCCTGCGGATCAACCCAGAATATGCCACCTCGGCTCAACTCAAGAAAATTCAAGAGGACTTGCAGAATACGGTTGGGGTGTATGAAGTGGGCTATGTAGAAAGCCTTATTAACTCCATCAATGAAAACCTACAGAAGGTGAGCATTGTCTTGCTTTCCTTTGCGGCCATTCTGGTGTTGGTGGTCATGATTTTAATTAACAATACCATCAAGTTGGCGCTCTTTTCGCAGCGTTTCCTGATAAGGAGTATGCAGTTGGTAGGCGCTACTTCCTTCTTCATTCAAAGACCTTATTTGAACCGAGCCACCATTCAAGGCTTGATTAGCGGTTTAATTGCCTCTGCCCTGCTAATGGGTTTGTTGCAATACGCCTATAGCCAAATTGCCGAGCTTTACCTACTTAGAAACGATGAGCAGATCCTCATTCTCATGGCTACCTTATTGGTGCTGGGCAGTGTGATTGGCTTTTTCAGTTCTTACCGCGCGGTGCGTAAGTACCTTCGCTCTTCCCTAGACGATCTTTATTAAAATATTCTTCCTCATGGAAAATAACACCAACAACACGTCCCCTTCTTCGGCCTTTGGGCGCCGCAATTTTATGCTCATGATCATTGGTTTAGTGATTATGTCGGTTGGTTTCATTTTGATGTCACTAGACTCAGAGCCGTATGGCTACGGTTTTCTAGGCTTGACCCTAGGCCCAATTGTGTTGGTGGCAGGCTTCCTGTTCCAGTTTTACGCTATCCTGGCCAAACCCCGCAAAGACGTCTAGATGGATATTTGGCAAGCAATCATTCTGGCCATTATTGAGGGATTAACCGAGTTTTTACCAGTGTCCTCTACCGGACACATGGTCATCGCCTCCAGCCTCATGGGCATCAGTGCCTTTGAGTTTACTAAGATGTTCACGGTAACTATACAATTTGGCGCCATCTTGTCTGTGGTGGTGTTGTATTGGAAGCGTTGGATCAACTCTTTTGACTTCTATAAAAAGCTGTTCGTGGCAGTGGTGCCCGCGCTCTTGATTGGCTTTGTCTTAAAGGACGTGGTAGACGCCATGCTGGAGCGCGTAGAGGTGGTGGCCATCAGTTTGGTGTTAGGCGGAATCATTCTGGTGTTCGTGGACAAATGGTTCAAAGACGTAGAAAATCCGGTTACTACACCAAGTTACAAGAATGCCTTTATCATAGGGTTTTTCCAGTGCATTGCCATGATTCCGGGCGTGTCAAGGTCGGCGGCTAGTATTATTGGCGGCTTGACACAGAACATGACCCGTAAAACCGCCGCTGAGTTCTCTTTTTTTATGGCAGTGCCCACCATGCTGGCGGCTGCAACCTACTCAGTTCTAACAGACTTCCTGAAGCTGGAACTCTCTGACATCGTCTCTTTTAACGTCCCTAAGTTTCAATTGGCCCTATCCGCCATCAATACCCAGGACTGGCAAGTTTTGATAATTGGCAATGTGGTTGCGTTTGTGGTGGCCATGGCGGCTATCAGGTTCTTCGTGGACTTCTTGACCAAGTACGGGTTTAAGTTGTTTGGTTATTACCGCATTTTAGTAGGCTTGATCATTTTGTTGCTCCTGGCCTTGGGCATTGACATACAGTTGGTATAATGCAAGAATCACCGTATGATTTTGAAGCGGGAGCCATCCTGCTTTTCAACAAACCGCTGACCTGGACTTCTTTTGACCTGGTCAAGAAAACCAAGTTCGCCCTCAAGATTAAAAAGATTGGCCACGCGGGAACCTTGGATCCATTGGCGACAGGCTTGCTCATCATGTGCACGGGCAAATTCACCAAGCGCATAGAAGAGATTCAGGCGCAGGAAAAGGAGTACACCGGCAAATTCATCCTAGGTCATACCACGCCTTCTTTTGACCTGGAGACCGAAGTAGACAGCACCTCTCCCATTGATCATTTAACAGAAGAAATGCTCCAAGAGGCAGCCGCCTCCTTCATGGGTGAGATTGACCAGACGCCGCCTATTTATTCGGCGGTGAAGGTGAATGGCGAGCGCGCGTACAACATTGCCCGTCGCGGCGGCGAGGCTGAAATCAAGTCCAAGCGCATCACCATTAAAGCCTTTGACTTAACTGCCATTGAGGGAAACCAAGTGTCATTTAGAGTGGTATGTTCAAAAGGCACGTACATCAGGAGCCTGGCCCGTGACTTTGGCGTAAAGCTTGGTTGCGGCGCGTATCTGTCTGAACTGGTGCGTACCCGTATTGGGGAATACCGCATAGAGGATGCCATGTCTTTAGACCAATTACAAGAACTCCGCGAGAAACAACTAGGGCCGGCATGATTGTCATTAGGGAGCTGAAAGATTTTCCAGAACTGCCGCAGGCAGTGGTGACGTCGGGTACCTTTGACGGGGTGCACGTGGGTCATCAGAAAATCTTGTCGCGTCTGACAGAAACTGCCCGCCAACACAACGGCCAAAGCGTGGTGCTCACCTACTGGCCGCACCCGCGCACGGTACTCAATCCAAATGACACTTCGCTTAGGTTACTTTCTACCATAGAGGAACGCATAGAGGCGCTGGAGAATTACGGCGTGGATTATCTCTTGATTCTGCCGTTCACCAAAGAGTTTGCGCAGCTTTCCTCAGAAGAATACATCCAGCAGATTCTGCTCAACACCCTGCACACCAAGAAACTGGTGATTGGGTATGACCACCATTTTGGTAGAAACCGCGAAGGCAACTTTGACTACCTCCAGCAAAACGCGGCGCGCTACGGCTTCGTGGTTGAGGAGATTCCTCGCCAGGACATTGAAGAAGTAGGCGTAAGCTCCAGCAAAATAAGAACCGCCCTTGAGAAAGGTGAGGTAGAAACCGCTCACAAGTACTTGGGCCGACCTTATACGATAACAGGCACCGTGGTAAAAGGCAAACAGCTAGGCCGCACTATCGGCTACCCGACTGCCAACCTGGAGGTAAAAGATGCGCTCAAGCTTATACCCGCGCAGGGCGTGTATGCCGTTTTAGTCAATACGCCGCAAGGCCAGTATAAGGGCATGCTCAACATTGGCGTGAACCCTACCGTGGATGACAGCGGTAAGCAGACCATTGAAGTGCATATCTTTGATTTCAATGGGGACTTGTACGGTCAGGACATTACGCTTCTGTTCATCGGCTACATTCGGCCAGAATTGAAGTTTGACGGATTGGAAGCGCTCACCCAGCAACTGCACCAAGACCAGGAATCTGCCTTACACCTGTTAGGATAAATCTGGCAAATCCGTAACTTCACCTCGGGCTTACACGATAAGGAAGAAGAGCAGGCAGCCCTCATTGCTGATTCACTGTCATTAAACTTCTTGGCTATGTTCAAAAGCATTTTTGCAGTCCTCACTGGAGTAGTGACCGGCTTCCTCACCATCTTTCTGGTTGAATTGGTGGCCCAACAAGTGTACCCAGTTCCTTCTGAAGTCAATCTACAAGACCCCGAGGCCATGGGAACCTACCTGGCCAGTGCGCCTATGGGCTCCCTGATGCTTGTCCTATTAGCATACGCGCTGGGTTCATTCTTAGGAGGCATGGTGGCGGCCCGCCTAGCAAAATCCAGAAAAATGATGCATGCGCTGCTCGTGGGTTTCTTGCTGCTGCTGGCCTGTGTTGCCAATTTTTATCTACTGCCTCACCCTATCTGGTTTATCATTTCGTCGGTCATCATCTATCCTTTGATGTCCTTCTTCGGCGGAGCCATGGGTTCCAGAGACATGCCGTAAGAATTCCGTTTTTGGCTTATTTTCCAGAAATCAAGCTAAAAACGACCTTGTTGCTCTATTGGCCACACGCTAACTAAAATCACGATTGCTCATCTTCATACTATATTTCTTTTTATGATTAATAAAGTAGTACAAGACGCCGCGGCCGCTTGCCAGGACATTCCAGACGGAGCCACTTTGATGCTGGGTGGTTTTGGCTTGTGCGGCATCCCAGAGAATTCGATTAAAGAGCTTCTAAACAAAGGCGTGAAAGACCTTACTTGCATCTCTAACAATGCGGGTGTAGACGACTTCGGAATTGGTCTATTATTGCAGAAACGCCAAGTCAAGAAAATGATTTCCAGCTACGTGGGTGAGAACGCCGAGTTTGAGCGTCAGCTGTTGTCTGGTGAGTTGGAAGTGGAATTGATTCCGCAGGGTACCTTGGCCGAGCGCATCAGAGCTGGAGGAGCCGGAATCCCTGCATTCTTCACCCCTGCCGGTTATGGTACTGAGGTGGGCGAAGGCAAAGAAAGTCGCGAGTTCCATGGCAAAATGTACCTGATGGAAGAATGGCTGAAGGCTGACTTTGCCATTGTGAAAGCCTGGAAAGGCGACACCGCCGGTAACCTCATCTACAAAGGCACGGCCCGCAACTTCAATCCCATGATGGCCACCGCTGGTAAAATCACCATTGCCGAGGTAGAGGAACTGTTGCCCGTAGGCGAACTGAACCCCAACATGATCCACACCCCCGGCATCTACGTGCAACGCATTTTCCAAGGCAAAGACTACGAGAAACGCATTGAGCAGAGGACGGTGCGGCAAGCGTAGCTTGCCTTCCTAATTTGAAGATGTGAAGATTTGGAAATTTGGAGATGCTGTGATTGATTAATGATTTTTCTATGGATCAGAAAGAGCCAAAGAATTTAATCTTGGAATTAACCTTAGATTTCGCGGTATCTGTCATCCTGTACACGGAAGAATTAGAGGCAAAACGAAAATTTGTGTTGGCTAATCAATTACTTAAAAGCGGAACGTCCATTGGCGCAAATGTGCGTGAAGCTCAGAATACTGAAAGCAAAGCTGACTTCATTCATAAATTTAAAATTGCCGCCAAGGAAGTGGAAGAGACCGAGTACTGGCTGTTGCTTTGCCAGAAAACTCCTTCTTATCCAGACCCAAGTCAACTCCAAAAATCACTTACTTCCATCAAAAAAATCATCTCAAAAATTATCATAAGTTCTAAATCAAAATCTAAATAAGGTGTGAACCAGAAGATCCATTTTCAAATCTCCAAATCTTCACATCTTCAAATTGACGAACAACATGAGTCTTGATAAACACGGCATAGCAAAAAGAATAGCGCAGGAAGTAGAAGACGGCTTCTACGTGAACCTGGGCATTGGCATACCCACCTTGGTAGCCAACTACATTCCAGCGGGAATGAACGTGGTCTTGCAGTCTGAGAACGGATTGCTGGGCATGGGCCCCTTCCCCACTGAGGCAGAGGTAGACCCAGACTTGATCAACGCGGGCAAGCAGACGGTGACGTATCTGCCTGGTTCTTCCCTTTTCAGTTCAGCCGAAAGCTTTGCCATGATCAGAGGCGAACATGTGCAGTTGACCATTCTGGGCGCCATGGAAGTTTCTGAGCGCGGCGACATTGCAAACTGGAAGATTCCAGGCAAGATGGTGAAAGGCATGGGCGGCGCCATGGACTTGGTGGCCTCGGCTAAAAATATCATCGTGGCTATGCAACACAATTCCCGGGACGGTCAGTCCAAGCTTTTAAAAAACTGCTCACTTCCTATCACTGGCCTGGCCTGCGTGAAGAAGATTGTAACGGACTTAGCGGTAATTGACGTAACGCCAGAGGGCTTCAGGCTATTGGAAAGGGCGCCGGGCGTGACCGTAGAAGAGATTCAGGCGGCCACCGAAGGAAAGCTGATTGTGGAAGGCGACATCCCCGAAATTAAAGTATAAAACGTTGCGTTATGCTTCAGGCGAAGGCTCTTCTATGTAAGGGCCTTTGTCGTTTTTGGCCTATTTGCCAGAAATCAGGCTAAAAACAGAAACTGAGCAAATTGCGTTACCTTTGGTAGGCCAAACGCACATTTGTCTTTTTGAGCAAAATTTACAGTTACTATGAGTGAAAATACCGAACATAAATTAATACTTCGTCCGCTTACCACCGCCGATTACAAGGAGGTGAAACAAATCATGGAGCTGGTCTACACCAACCTGGGCGGCTCCTGGACCCAGAAAGAATTCTCCTCGCTGCTAAAGCGCTTCCCAGACGGCCAGTTGTGTATTGAAGACAAGGGCCGCGTAGTGGCGGCCGCCCTGGGCCTGATTGTGCAGTATTCTGAGTTTGGAGACAAGCACAGCTACGAGCAGATTACCGGTGGCGGAAAGTTTGACACCCATGATCCCAACGGGGATACGCTGTACGGCGTGGACGTATTTGTGCACCCAGAGTACCGCAACCTACGCTTAGGCCGTCGTCTGTATGATGCCCGCAAGGAGCTATGCGAAAACCTGAACTTGCGTGGTATCATTTTGGGTGGCCGCATCCCCGGCTACAAAGAGCATTCTGATAAGATGACCCCGGGCAAGTACATTGAACAGGTCCGCAACAAGGAAATCTACGATCCTATCCTGACCTTCCAGCTGAGTAACGGTTTCCACGTAAGAAAAATCATCAAAGGCTACATGCCGCAGGACAAAGAATCCAAGGCGTATGCATCTCTACTAGAGTGGATTAACGTTTACTATGAAGAGAAGGAAAAGCTTGTGGGCGGTACCAAAAAGGTGGTGCGCATTGGCGTCATTCAGTGGCAGATGCGCCAGATGACCTCTTTGGAAGACTTTGAGCAACAGCTGGAGTTCTTCGTGGACACGGTGAGCTCGTACAAAGCCGACATGGTCATGTTCCCCGAGTTCTTCAACGCGCCGTTAATGGCCTTGACGGATGAGAAATCACCTTCGGCGGCCATCAGAAAACTAGCGGACTATACAGACGGCATCCGGGAGAAGCTGATTCACTTGGCCTTGTCTTATAACATCAACATCATTGCGGGCAGCATGCCTGAGTACATTGACAACAAGTTGCACAATGTAAGCTACTTATGCCGTCGCGATGGTACCTATGACAAGCAATACAAGCTGCACGTGACTCCAGACGAAGCCCATTATTGGGGGATGCGCGGTGGTAACAAGCTGAACGTCTTTGACACCGACTTCGGGAAGATTGGAATCCTGATCTGCTATGACGTGGAGTTCCCGGAGCTGGCGCGTATGTTGTCTGACCAAGAGATGAAAATCTTGTTCGTGCCGTACCAAACGGATACCAAGAACGCCTACCTGCGTGTGCGCCATTGCGCCCAAGCCCGCGCCATTGAGAACGAGTGCTACGTGGCCATTACAGGAAGCGTAGGTAACCTGCCCCGCGTAGAGAACATGGACATCCAATACTCCCAAAGTGCGGTATTCTCGCCTTCAGACGTCGCCTTCCCGCATGATGCCATCATCGCTGAGGCCACGCCTAACACAGAGATGACCTTGATTGCCGACCTGGACCTGGACTTGCTCAAGGACCTGAACACCACCGGCAGCGTGCGCAACCTAAGAGACCGCCGGAAGGATTTGTATAACCTAAGCTGGCTCCACCAGAAGGAAGACGATCTCACCGAGATTTAATATAGCAGCAGAGGCGCCCTAGTAGGCGCCTCTGCTGTTTAATGGGAATTCCGTTTTTGCCCTATTTACCAGAAAATAGGGCAAAAACGGATTTACTTCTGCTTTAAATCAAATCGAAGCTTCAAATACTTTTGTAAAGTATAATCATATGCATATTGCCCTAAGACCCAACCTACGGCGCCGTCCCTGAATCCTTGCTTGATCAGGTACCATTTCACCCAGGCGGCAAACGGGCTGAACAGGATTTTATTCCAACTGGCTTTTTTGCCCCTCGCGGCCATGTCTTGCGCGGCGATGGAGGTGTAGAGGTTCAGCTTTCTGTAGAGGTCTTCTACTTTGTTGAACGTGTAATGTAGCACGAATCCGTCTAAAGTAGCTTCCCGCTCGTGACCACTTGGGGTTTCATGCACCATGTTACTTCGGTCATTGAAGTTGACCACGTCTTTTCTGAACAACCTTAGCGGGAAGTCTGGGCTCTTGATAGGATAAAACGTCTGCACCTCCTGCCCCATCACCACCCATTTACGCTGAATTTTTAACGCCTGAATATTAGTAGTGCCTGCCGTTTCTTTAAAAATTCGCAAAGCATCCACTAAACTTTGGTCAGGAACCTCGTCAGAATCCAGACTCAAGACCCACGTATGCTGGCATTGCTCCAACCCGAAATTGCGCTGGTTCTTGAAGTTGTCCAACGGCCTGTACACGAACCGAGCTCCGTACTGTTCGGCTATGGCTTTGGTTCTATCGGTACTGCCCGAATCTATGAGCACCAGATCATCCACTACGTACTGCAGCGGAGCAATCACTTGCTCCAGATACTCCTGGCTGTTGTGGGTAAGAATGTAGCAAGAAAGCGAAACAGACGTCATGGCGATTCAAATTCAATTTTGGAACGTGAAGGTACTAAATCCGGCTCACTCGCAGGTAAAGCTACCCTTTCGCCTTTTTTAAAAGCAGCTTCGTTTTTGGCTTGTTTTCCGGAAAATAGGTCAAAAACGATTTCCTATTAGCTTCTCTCCTGCCCTTCCTGCCAACTCATTGGTTTTTGCTATCTTCGCGGACTTACCCATTTTACCCATGAGCAAAGACAAACCATCCATCCCCAAAGGCACCCGTGATTTCGGGCCGGCCACGGTGGTGAAACGTAATTATATCTTTTCTGTCATCAAGCGCACGTTTGAGAAATTCGGGTTCTTGCCGCTAGAGACGCCGGCCATGGAAAACCTGTCTGTCTTAACCGGCAAGTACGGCGACGAAGGCGACCAGCTTATTTTCAAGATCCTCAACTCTGGTGACTACACCAGCAAGATCACGGCGCAGGACCTGGAGAAAGGCTCCAAGCCGCTCACCCCAAAAATATCAGAGAAAGCCCTTCGCTATGACTTAACCGTGCCGTTTGCGCGCTACGTGGTCATGAACCGCAACGAGGTGGCCTTCCCGTTCAAGCGTTACCAGATCCAACCTGTTTGGCGCGCCGACCGTCCTCAGCGGGGCCGCTACCGCGAATTCTACCAGTGCGACGCAGACGTGGTAGGCACCAACTCCCTGCTCTGCGAGGCCGAAATCATCCTCATGATGGACGAGGTGTTGAGCACCCTGGGCTTGGATGACTTTACCATTAAATTCAACCACCGTGGCTTATTAGCGGGCATTGCCGAAGCCATTGGCGCCAACGGCCGCGAGGCAGATTTGTGCGTAGCTATTGACAAACTGGACAAGATTGGCCAGGAAGCGGTGAACCAGGAATTACTAGAAAAAGGATTCTCCCCAGATGCTGTCACCAAACTGCAACCTGTGTTAGGCTTGACTGGCGAGGTGGCTGATTTGCTTCCGCAGTTGGATACGCTTCTGCAGAACTCTGACGAAGGGAAACGCGGCTTGCAGGACATCAGAAGCATGTTAAGTTATTTGGAAAGCCTGGAAGTAAAACAGGCCAAATTACAGTTGGATGTGACCCTGGCGCGTGGCCTATCCTACTACACCGGCTGTATTTTTGAGGTGAAGGTTAACAACGTGCAGATGGGCTCCATCAGTGGCGGTGGCCGCTATGACAACCTCACGGGCATGTTCGGGTTGCCGGGCGTGTCAGGCGTGGGTTTCTCCTTTGGCGTGGACCGTATTTTTGACGTGCTAGAAGAATTAAACCTCTTCCCCGAAGGTAGCCAGACCATCACGCAGGTCCTTATCGCGAACTTTGACGAGGCCTCTATGCGCTACTCCTTACCCGTGTTGCAGGCACTTAGAACCATGGGTATTTCTACGGAGCTCTACCCAGATTCTACCAAGCTCAAAAAGCAAATGACGTACGCAGACCAGAAGCAGATTCCGTTTGTGCTCTTGATTGGTTCTGAGGAGATGGAAACCAGCCTGCTCAACCTGCGCAACATGCGTACCGGCGAACAGCACCGCTTAAGCCTCACTGAGATTATTGATCATCTACAAACCTACTTTTCTGCCTAATGCCTGAGCTACACCTGATTTCGGCGGCCCCGTTTTCCTTAGCACAAATAAGCCAGGTTTTGCGCGGCAACATGTCCTTGGCCCTGTCACAGGATGCGGAGCAACGCATCACGCACTGTTTTGAGTACTTGCAACAGCGGCTGGAGCGGTCGCAGGCGCCGGTGTACGGCATTAACACGGGCTTCGGGTCATTGTGCAACACCATCATTGGCCACGACAGCCTGGAAGAACTGCAGCGTAACCTCATGATGTCCCACGCCTGCGGTACCGGGGATGAGGTTCCCGCCGAGGTGGTGAAAATCATGCTCCTGCTCAAGGTACAGTCTTTGGCCTACGGGCACAGCGGCGTGCAACTGGCTACCGTGAACAGGTTGATTTCCTTTTACAATAGAGAAATTTTCCCCGTCGTCTACCAGCAGGGTTCTCTAGGCGCCAGCGGCGACTTGGCTCCTCTGGCGCATTTGTGTCTGCCTTTGCTGGGCTTGGGCGAAGTGCGGTTTCAGGACTTTAAACTGAAGGGCCATGAAATTCTGGACATCTTCAGCTGGGACCCCATTCAACTACAGGCGAAGGAAGGCTTGGCGCTGTTGAACGGCACCCAGTTCATGAATGCTTATGGCGTTTTACTGTGCCTACGCGCTCGCCAGATTGCCGCCGCCGCCGACGTTCTGGCCGCCCTGTCACTAGAGGCGTTTGACGGAAAAGCAGACCCGTTCCAACCGCATATCCATCAAGTGCGTCCGCACAATGGGCAACGACAGTCAGCGGCTACTATTCTCCACCTATTAGCCGGAAGCGAGTTGCAGCAGCAGCACAAACAGCACGTTCAGGATCCATATTCCTTTAGGTGCGTGCCGCAGGTGCACGGTGCCAGTTTAGATGCTTTGGCCTACGTGCAGCAGGTCATTACCACCGAGATGAACTCGGTGACGGACAACCCGAACATCTTCCCGGAGGATGATTTGATCTTGTCGGGTGGCAATTTCCATGGTCAGCCTTTGGCCTTGGCCTTAGACTTCTTCAGCATTGCCTTGGCAGAATGGGGAAGCATCTCGGAACGCCGCACGTACCAATTGATTTCTGGTCAGAGAGGATTACCGCATTTTCTGGTGTCCAACCCGGGCCTCAATTCGGGGTTGATGATTCCGCAATACACGGCGGCGTCCATCGTTAGTCAGACAAAGCAATTGTGCTCCCCGGCCAGCGTGGATTCCATTGTCTCCAGCAACGGACAAGAAGACCACGTGAGCATGGGCGCCAACGCCGCCACCAAAGCGTACAAAGTGCTGGAAAATGTGGAGCGCGTACTGGCCATTGAGCTGATGACGGCGGCGCAGGCCATGGAGTTCAGACGCCCGGCCCGCACCTCTCCCGCCTTAGAACGCGTCTTAGAAGCCTACAGGACGCAGGTGCCTGTGCTGGAGAAAGACCGCGTGTTGCATGATGATATTCAGCTGAGTGTGCAGTTTATTCGGAAGTTTCCGTTTCAAGAAATTATAGCGTGAGAAACCTTCTCCTGATTTTGTTCATGGTGTGTGGCTGGGCGTTCAACTCCCAGGCTCAGTGCTTTTTAGCCTACAATGAACAGAACCAGGTAGTAGAGACTTTTTGCGTAGGCCAGCGCATTACGTTTAAAGACAATACCACGGGCGGCACCGAGTACTACGATTTTGACAAGAGCAACGGCCTGGACTTCAATGCCCAGCAAACGTCTTTTACCTTCACTGCGCCCGGCATCTATACCGTCACCCAGCTCAAGAACGTCAGCAGCACGCTCTGTGAACGCACGTTTGTGGTCAAAGCTGCTGTGCCTTCTTCGCCTCCCATCGTTCAAAAGTTAACGCATCAGGCCAACGGCATTCAATTGCAAATCCAAGTCAGCGCCATTAATGATTTGATGGTTGAACAAGCCTCCTCTTCAACCGGAACCTTCTCTCCTGTTACTACTTTAGCCAATGTCCCTTTCGGGCAGAGCACCCATACTATGTCTCTACCATCTGTCTCTGGTTGTTTTAGGGTGCGTGTGATTAATGTGTGCACCGGGCAGGAGGACATTATCTCCAACATGGTCTGTGCGCAAGGATTGCAAGTCACTGCCGGAGACCGCCAAAATATAATCACCTGGTCGGCCAATCCTAGCCCTGGCAGCGTGGTTAACTACCAGTTACTGCGCGGGGGGCAACTCTATCAAAATCTTCTAGGCACTCAAACTACTTTCACAGACGCCCAGGTGGCCTGCGGAAGAACCTATACTTACCAATTGGTGGCCTTGCTGAATAATGGAAGCCAAAGCATCTCCCTGCCCGTGCAAATCGTGACAACCGGTACCACCCCACCGGCGGCGCCTTTCCTGCTGGTGAGCTTCAATCTGCAGAACCAGGTACAGGTAGAATCCTTTATCCCTGCCCAGGAAACGTTTAAGGAGCAAAGCATTTACCGAAACCTGAACAACGGTGTTTTTGGTCTACTTTCTGAAAAACAAGCCAAAAATGCGGTAGACGCCACTTTGCCAACCTTAACCGCCAGGCCCTGCTATCAAACCACCTACGCAGACTCTTGTAGCCTCACCTCTGCCAGAAGTAACACCGCATGCCCGGCCATCCTTACCGCCGAGCGGCAACAGAATGGTCAGGTAAAATTGAGTTGGTCGGCGTATGAAGGTTTTCCGGAGGGCGTTGATAGCCAGACCTTAGAACTGCTGGATGAGCAAGGCTCAGTTTACTGGAGCACGCTAGTCACCGGTCAGGGCTATGTAGATGTGCACCCCCAGGACCGTTTCCAGCGCCTTAATTACCGTATTCTTTCTAAGGCCAGAAACGCAACTTACCAAAGTTACTCTAACACGGCCAGCGTAGAACAGGCCTTTCAGTTCTACTTCCCAAATGCGTTTACGCCAAACCAGGACGGCCTCAATGACACGTTCAAGGCCATAGGCAAGTTTGCCAGTCAGTTTGAGTTGCAGGTGCTCAACCGATGGGGCCAGGTGGTCTTTGAGACCAAGGATTTTAGGCAGGGCTGGGACGGCACCTACCAAGGCAAACCAGCCCCGGCCGGCACCTACTTGTACCGGTTTGAGGCCGTAGACGTGAACGGTCAGCGGCTCAGCAAAAGCGGGCCCGTCACGCTGGTGCGTTAGTCGTTTTTGGGGTGTTTTCCGGAAATCAGGCCAAAAACGGAATTTCACTTTACGTTTGAAATTTTTGGCTTTGGCTGTACTTTTGGCAGTAGAGGCAGCGCAGGAAAATCCCTGGAAAGCTGTTTCGCGTTAATAAAATTCTAAGGTGGAGATCCTCTACCTATCCACTAAATAGAAAGGAGAAGCTATGTTTGATATGATGGGAATGATGGGCAAGGTGAAGGAGATGCAGGCCAAAATGAAAGAGGCCCAGGAAAACCTCAAGCACATCACGGTCTCAGCAGAGGCGGGCGGCGGACTGGTAAAGGCCACGGCCAGCGGCGAAAAGCGCATCTTGAAAATTGAGATTGACGAAACCCTCATGAAGCCAGAGGACCGCGAGATGCTGTCTGACCTGGTGGTGGCCGCCGTCAACAAGGCTCTGGCAGACGCTGGTGAGAAAGCGCAGGAGGAGTTGAAGAAACACACTTCGGGCATGCTGCCCAACATCCCTGGCTTAGATTTGAGCGGCTTTGGATTATAAGAAACCTACCGTGGCGGTGGTCATTCTCAATTGGAACGGCCGCCGCTGGTTAGAGCAGTTTTTGCCCATGGTCCTGGAACACAGCCAGGACGCCGAGGTCATCGTCGCGGACAATGATTCCTCAGACGACTCTGTGCCATATTTAACAGAGAACTTCCCGCAGGTACGCCAGATTCTTTTGCCAGAGAACTTCGGGTTCTGCGAGGGCTACAACCAGGCATTAAAGCAGGTGGAGGCCACTTATTATGTGCTGCTCAACTCAGATGTGGAGGTCACGCCCAATTGGTTGTCGCCGCTGGTTTCCTTGATGGAGTCCAACCCCAAGATTGCCGCCTGCCAACCCAAGATCAAGGCGTATTACCAACGCATGCACTTTGAGTACGCCGGCGCGGCCGGTGGCTTCTTAGATGCCTATGGCTATCCCTTCTGCCGCGGCCGCCTCTTTGACACGGTAGAAGAGGACCTGGGCCAATACGATGACACGCGTCCTATCTTCTGGGCCACAGGTGCCTGCATGGTGGTGCGCGCCAGCGCCTACTGGGAGGCCCAGGGATTGGAGAAAGCCTTTTTCGCGCACATGGAGGAGATTGACCTTTGCTGGCGCTTCCAGAATCTGGGCTACCAGATCTATTACCAGGGCGAGAGCCAGGTATACCACGTGGGCGGCGGCACGCTACCCAAGGCCAACCCCAGAAAGACCTTCCTCAACTTCAGGAATGGCGTGGCGCTGCTGTATAAAAATTTGGCAGACAGTGAGTTAACCCGGGTATTGTTGACCAGGTTGATATTAGACGGCGTGGCGGCGGTGCAGTTTTTGTTGAAGGGGCAGTTTAAGCAGGTGCAGGCCATCTGGGACGCGCACCAGGAGTTCTTCGCGCAGAAGAACCACTACTGGAAAGAGAAGCGAGCGGCCTTCCCCACTAAAAAAGAAACCACGCAGCTGACCGGTTGGTACGGCAAAAGCGTGGTTTGGCAATATTTTATAAAAGGCCGGAAAACGTTTACCGCCCTAGACGTCCCAGACAGTGCTGCGCTCCCGGCGTAAGTGCTTGCGCACGTTCAACCAGAAGGCCATGATCAAGTAGACGATTACCGGTGACCCGAACGTTAAAAAGGACAGGTAGATAAACGACAGCCGAATGCTGCTGGTGGCAAAGCCCAGCTTCTCCCCGAGTTTCGTACACACTCCGAAGGCCTGGCTTTCTAAGAAATACTGCACTTGTTTCATGGTAAGAGAATTAGGATGCCTAAGATACTTAATTTTAAAGCGAAACGTCAATAATCAAAACCGCAAATGGCGCTTTGGTGTATCTTTGACTGCCGCTGTAAGGCGTTTTATACGAATTTCCTTAACTTTAGATATGCCCCTTTCCGCGCTCCGCTCCTTTTCAACTGCCTTGGTACTGCTCTTATTGTGTTTGGCAAGCGCCTGTACCTTCCCAAGGTTGGTTAAAAAATTGGAGCGGCAACAGACCCTAACCGTAAAACCCAAGGTACTCATGACGCGCGGTCAAGAGGTGCCCGTAGAAGTGAAAGCCGAGGTGCCCCAGCTCCTGCTCAAGAAAGATTACCGGTACGGCATTCGGGTGTACTACAAAACCGACAAGGGCACGCAAGACCATGTGGGCTCCCTGCCCTTTGATTTTGGCGAGTATAATTTTGAGGCCGGCAAAGCCTTTCTGCAGCGCTCCTTCAGCTTTCCCTACACGCCTTCCAAGGCCCGTGGTCAGTTGATGGCCCAGGGCGTGCTCACTAACCCTAAAGGCAAGATGCGCTATACCAAGCCGGTCGCCTTGGCACCCGGTATCAGGACCACGCCCAACCTAGTCAAACACGCGTTTGGTGCAGCATACGTGCCCGGCGAGTACAAGAATGAAAGTAATGAACCGCTTACATTCACCATCTACTTTGATCAGGGCCTGGCTACGCTTAAACACGGTTTCGGAAACAACCTGCAACTGTTGGATGACTTCATCCTGTCCAATAAAAAAACCAAAGTAGTAGAGATTCTAGGCACGCATTCTCCAGACGCCGAAGAGACGACAGCCCGCAACTTGGCCTCGCGCAGGGCAGTAGCGCTGGAGCGGTACATCAAACAGAAATTTGACACAGAGTCCTATGTCAATGACACCAAAAATGTCAAGTTCAAGGTCCGGTCCCTGCAACAGAACTGGGACGCGTTTTTAGGGCGCGTGCAAACTTCTGCATTGCCCAAAGAGCAAGTCAACGAGATCCTGGAAATAGTCAACGGCGAAGGCAGTTTCTCAGAGAAAGAGGCCCTGCTTCAAAAGCTTCCCTCGTTTGAGTACCTAGAGATGTACGTGTACCCGGTGCTGCGCTACGCCGAGGTCTCCGTAGACTACATTCCCAACCCGCGCAAGGACTATGAAATCTACCTGACTGCCCGCAAGATTGTAGAAAACAAACTGGGAACGGACGCCCTCAGCCCCGAGGAAATGCAGTATGCTGCCACTCTCACCCCGCTCCTAGCCGAGAAGAAGAAAATGTATGAGGTGGCCGTGGCCACCCACATGCAGTGGCGCGCCTTGAACAACCTGGGCATGATTTACCTGGAGCAGGCCCAAAAGGAGTTGAAGCCGAAAGTCAAGAAAGGCCTGCTGGAGAACGCTATCCTCAACTTTAGGTACGCCGCGCACCGTCAGCCCACGGCCCAGCTGTTCTACAACCTGGCCATTGCCCACCACCAGCACGGCGACTACCTAGAGGCCCTGCACAGCTACAACTACAGCGTGAAGCTGGGCGGCCCGTTGCCCGTCTTGCAACAGGTTTTTACAGACAAGGCCGCCCTTGAACTAGAGGTGGGACAATATGACGATGCCGCCGGCAGCCTGGCCTACGCCGGAGACGGCTACGCCGCCCAATACAACCGCGCCCTACTCTACTTCCTGAAGGAGAATTATGAAGACGCGGCAAAGCTAGCCCAGAAAGTATTAGGCCTGCAGCCCAATGATGCCACCACCCATTATTTATTGGCGGTGATGGGAGCCAGAACTAAAAATGAGCAGCAGCTCACTGAGCACTTGAAGAAGGCGGTTCAGGCAGACGCAGAACTAGCAGGCAAAGCCATTGAGGACCTGGAGTTTATAGACTACCATAAAACACCGGCCTTCAACAGCGCTTTTCAAAAATAAAAAGGGCCGTTTTTGACTCAATTCCCAGAAAACAGGCCAAAAACAGAAGAACCTGAGATTTGAAGGCCCTAACCCGCCCCGGCGTTTTTTTATTTAGGCCGCAAGTCTTAATTTTACAACCTATACTGACGTAGAAACCACTTAACATGCGTACTATACAATTCAGAGAAGCATTGCGCGAAGCAATGTCAGAGGAAATGCGCCGCGACCCAAAGGTGTTCCTGATGGGCGAGGAAGTAGCCCAATACAACGGTGCCTATAAAGTAAGCCAAGGCATGCTGGACGAGTTCGGGCCGGAGCGCGTGATTGACACGCCTATCGCTGAGCTGGGTTTTGCCGGTATTGGCGTGGGTGCTTCTATGAATGGTCTTAGACCTATCGTGGAGTTCATGACCTTCAACTTCTCCTTGGTAGCCATTGACCAGGTGATCAACTCAGCGGCTAAGATGATGTCCATGTCGGGTGGTCAGTACTCTTGCCCTATGGTGTTCAGAGGTCCAACAGGTAGCGCGGGCATGCTGTCCAGCCAGCACTCTCAGAACTTTGAGAACTGGTACGCCAACACCCCCGGCTTGAAAGTGGTGGTTCCATCTAACCCGTATGACGCCAAAGGCCTTTTAAAGACCGCCATCCGTGACAACGACCCGGTGATCTTCATGGAGTCTGAGCAGATGTACGGTGATAAAGGCGAAGTTCCGGAAGAAGAATACCTAATTCCAATCGGCGTAGCAGATGTAAAGCGCAAAGGCAAGGACGTGACCATTGTTTCCTTCGGGAAGATGATGAAGATTGCCCTGGGAGCCGCTGAAGAGTTGGCCAAAGACGGCGTTGACGCTGAGGTGATTGACTTACGCTCCGTGCGTCCTATTGACTACAAGTGCATCATTGAGTCTGTAAAACGCACCAACCGTCTGGTGGTGGTAGAGGAAGCCTGGCCGTTGGCGTCTATCTCTTCTGAGATTGCCTTCAACATTCAGCACAATGCGTTTGACTATTTAGACGCTCCAGTAAAACGCGTAACCTGCCGCGACGTTCCGTTGCCGTATGCTCCTACGTTAATTGAAGCTTCTTTGCCAAACGTGCAGCGCGTGATTGAAGCCGTAAAATCGGTGACGTACGCCAAAGCCTAGGCAAAATCGTATACTAGTTCACAAGAGCCGGCCGTTTGTTTATGGGCGGCTCTTGTGCTTTCAGGCGTTTTTTACCTGATTCCTCCAAAAGAGGCCAAAAACGAAACCTATGAAAAGAAATCTTTTGGTATTTAGCTTGGCTCTGGGCTTGTTCGCCTTAAATGCTTGCACCGAAACTGCAGACTTGGTAGAGGTGATAAAACCGGTGCCGGCAGACAGCACTGCAAATTTTCCTACTGGACAAGTCAAAGTAGACACTACCTTATTTTTAAGGGTATATTACCAGCCAAGCAATGGCTGTGGTAGGTTTGCCATGAGAGATTCTAGCACGGTGCCGGAGCCTAACAAGCCTAACACCAACATCACCACTATCAAAATTTACGCGGCGTACCCGGAAGAAGGACAGGATGTAGTGTGCACGGCCCAAGCCCGCCGGAGCATTTACACCATCAACTTTAAGCCTACCACTGTAGGCAAACACGTCTTCAGGTTTTGGAAAAGCGATACTGAGGTTGTTGCAGATACCGTGGAAGTGATTGCTCGCAACTAAGCTTCTGTTTTCAGGATGCCGTAATTAAAGGCATAGGTTATCAAGGAGGCCGTGTTTTTAGTCTGCGTCTTCTCTAACAGGTTCTGGCGGTGGGTTTCAATGGTGCGTTTGCTGGTGAACAGCTTCTCTGCAATCGCACTGTTGGTGAGCCCGTCTGCTATGAGCTTCAGGACTTCCAGCTCCCGCTTGGAGAGTTCGTTGCCGGTTCCCAGACTTCTCGGCTCTTGAGACTTGGGAGCCTCTAAGCTGCAGTACTTATGCAGCAGGTTCAAGGCAATTTCGGTGCTGATATATGAGCCGCCATTGCCCACCATCTTAATAGCATGGGCCAGTTCCCGTTTTCCTACACTCTTTAGTAAATACCCATTGGCACCTGCTTTGAGCATTTGCATGATGTAGTGTTCATGGTCCATCATGGTCAAGGCCAAAACCTGCGTTTCAGGCATCAAGGATTTTACCTGTGAGGCCGTTTCAAATCCGTCCATGCCGGGCATCTTAATGTCTAAAACCACTACGTCTGCAGGAGTAGAAGGCAATAGAAATAATAACTCTTCGCCGCTGGAGGCCTCCCCTATTACCTGTATGTCCAAATCATCCTGCAGGAGGGCTTTTATGCCGTCCCTAATGATGGTATGATCATCGGTTAATATTACTTTATACTTAGTTTTCATTTAATATATTATAAAACTAAAGACCGCAATTGTAGGGGGCAACCGTGGTTTTAATATCTATTTAGCCCTATATTATGTATAATACTCACCATCCGCAAATAGTATATTTTAAAGAAATAGTTTTTGAAAGACTTTAACGAGAACGCTACTTTGTAGTTGTCTAATAATCAAGTCATTGCATCAAGCATACTATTAGGTAATCATATCCTACGTATTAATACTTAGCTAAAAATAAGTATTCCCTCAACTAAAATCATTCGTTTTGAGCGCTACCTTAGCCTTAAGAAAAGCCTAGCTTCTTTTAGCATCTTTGCTCTTAGATTTTGTATGATTTTAATCTTAGGCTTCTGACAGTTGACTTATGCTTGAGATTGCTTTTACGGATGAGAGGGAGGTGTACACTATTATTTTATCCGGCATCATTACTGCTAAGACGGCGCATCTCTTTGAAGAAGCATTGGAAAAAGGTGGTCTTTCCTGCAAAAAACAAGTGGTCCTTGACTGTGGGCAGCTGACTACACTATCCAGCAAAGGAATTGGTTTGCTAATGGCTTACCTGCCCTATTATGAAGACCACCGAATCTCTCTGACCCTACGCCAGCTTTGCCCTAAAATCAATGCAGTCTTGGTTATGCTAGGCATGGACCGCTACTTGAACCTACAAGTGCGTAGTACGTCCAGCCTATCTTAAAAGGGAAGGCCTATCTACCTTTAACTGGTAACAGAATTTGATTGTAGGTGCCTTTGCCAGGCTCTGACTGTACAGTCCAAGTGCCGCCCTGTGCATTTACGCGGTTCTGAATATTGACCAATCCTGCCCCTCTATTTTTTGATTTAGGCGGATGCGCATACCCTACGCCGTTGTCCTTCACGGAAACCTCCAGCAATTTGCCCGTTCTTTTTATGAGAACAAAGAGGTGTGAGGCTTGTGCGTGCTTAATGGCGTTGTTCATCAACTCTTGCACAATGCGGTACAGGCAAATTTCTAATCTGGCAATGGGCCGCTTCTCCCCTAGTTCCATCTTAATCTGTACTTGCAGGGAGGCAGGAGCAATTTTAGAAGCAAGCTCCTCTAAGGCAACAGCCAACCCAAAATCATCCAACAGCGAGGGCATTAACTCAAAGGAGATTTTCTTGGTATCTGAGATGGCCTCTGAAACCAAAGCTTCTATGCGTTGTAAAAACTCCTGATGTTTTTTGCTTAGTTTCTGGGTGGCCAAATACTGCTTCAATTGCATACCGGTCCCATAAAGCGTCTGGCCCAAGTTGTTATGGAGCAGCTCGGCCATACGCTTTTTCTCCTCTTCCTGGGTTTGCAGCACCGCGCGCATGATGGCCAATTGCTTTTCTTGGGCAGCCATCGCATTCTTTTTCTCCAGGTTAAACTGCGCCGTCACGTTCTGGATGTGCCCCACCCCTCCTTTTACGGTGCCATCTGTGGTGATCAGGGGTTTAAAATAGACGTTAAGAACGCGCTTGCCATCTTTGCTCACATGATTAAGCATTTGGAGGGTCTCCCCCAAAAATACCCTGGACAGTTGGGCAACAATGGGCGACGAGCGGTAATCTGGGTAGAACTCAAAGGCAGATTTGCCAATAATATCCTTGGCTGCAATGCCAGACAATTTTTCAATGGTAGGGTTCCAGGAAGTGATGACAAGTTCTGGGCCGGTAAAGGTAAAAATACCAACGGGACTGTTACTCAAAATAGTCTGGGCCATGGTCTGGGCCTCTTGTAATAGCTGTCCTTTGGCCTGCGCCTCTTGTTCTGCTTTGATTTGCTGGGTGACCTCATGGAGAATGCACATGGCCCCAATAATCTCCTGCGCGCTGTCTTTAATAGGGAAAAGGTAGCCGTCATGGAATTTGTCACGGTCATGGTGGGCCTGGCGGCCGGTCACCTTGAAATACTCGCCTGTGAGGGCTTCTTTAAAATAAGTGTACTCCTGTGTTTTCTCGAAATACGGGAAAACGTCTGCGACTTTCCGGCCAACCACCTGCTCCTTGGGCTTGCCGGTCAACCCTTCCATGTAGGGATTCCAGAGCGTATACCGTAGTTCCATATCAAAAGCAAACAAACCATCTATGCTATGCTTTAGAAAGGCTGAATGGTGTAGTAAGGCCTTTTGGGTTTCTTCTGACTGCATAAGCGCAGGAAAGACAGAATTCCTTTTTTGCGCTTTAACCTGGCTGTTGGCATTTTGTGACTGAAACGTCAACAAAAAGTAGAAAGGATTTTCTACAGGGTGCGCAATTATTTGAACGTCCAAGACTTGAGGGTAAGAACCCTCTGGAAGCGATATGGCAATCGTTACTTTTTCTTGGGCTGTTTGACCAGTTATGGCTGCCTGCAGTTTTTGGCTTTCTTCGGGGCTAAGAATTGCTTTCAGGGAATGCTCATGTATGGTTGCCTTATCCCATCCAAATGTATGCTGCGCAGCTTGATTGGCATACAGCATCTCCCCTGCCAGGTTCATCAAAACCGTAGGGTCTGGCAGGACTTCTAAAAATCCGGCCGGAATGGGAAAGGAAGCAGACAGCGCCATGGCAAATTCAACTCTAAAGGTGCGTTTAGAGAAGTAATACCATTAGCTTGAAAAAGGTAAGCGTTTTTGGCTTGTTTTTCTGAAAACAGGCCAAAAACGGCTATTGAAAGGTTAGCCTGGCCAAATAATGGTTGTCCTCTTCCTTCCTCACCAATTCAGCTGACAAACCAACTTCTTCTGCATACTGTTGCAACAAGCCGAAGTCCACAAAAAGCCAAGGGAAGGGTTTGGTCTGCTCTTCTTGGTACTGCATGACATAGGTGAGTTCACCGTAATAATCGCCGTTTAAATCAACAAGCACAGATCCATCCTCCTCTTCATAGAGGTAAAGGATATCAGATGACTCCAGAAGAATTTGTCCGTTGGGGGCCAACCATTTTTTACATGTTTCCAGAAAATGAGGCAGGTTGTCCAAGGTTCCTGCCAAGCCCACGCCATTCATCAATAGCAATAACGTATCAAAGGGCTTTGGCGCTAAACCGAAGAAATCGCCGCAGAGAACATGCTGAATGCCTCTGGCTTGCATTACCTCGCAGGCTTTCTCGGATAGTTCAAGAGCCGTGACAGACTCTCCTTTCTGCTGTAGCGCCAAGGCATGTGACCCCGCTCCCGCCCCTACGTCCAAAATGCGGCCTTTGCACATAGTCAAGGCCTCCTGCTCCCGCTCAGGCATCTCAGCTTTTGACCTGAACAAATAGGACACCGGTAGGACATCTGGGTCAGCCTGGTCTGAGAAAACCTGAACTTCGGCGGTCTTATTTCCCTGCCAGAAATCTAAAATGGCCGTGCCCAGCGGATCTGCGGAGTTTTGAGGAGTCATCTTGGTTCGTGAATATGTTCTGCAAAAGTACGCAATCTAAAGGCCCACTAATAAACTATTTGAAGGGATAGCTCCTTGCTGAGGCTGCCCTTTCCCTTCGGAAATCGTTTTTGGCCTAATTTCTGGAAAACAGCCTAAAAACGATCAAGCCAGCAAATAAATCAGGGCATGGATAAGAGCCTTTTTAGAAGGTATTAGGTCACTAATGAATCTCATGCCATCCTATGTCATACCCATTGTCATAAGATGAAGACTAGATTGCATAAAGGACTTTAAAGTTTGAACGTGCAAAACGCCTCATTCATCGAAATATCTTTTTTATCTTCTTGTAGAACCTTGAAATTTATATTTCCCTTATAGTGAGAAACTGCCAACAAAGCTTTCAATGCTGAAGTTATACTTTTCAGGTTTTAAGCATGTTGCACGGTGCAAGGGTTGAAGAAAATCAATCAGTTTATCTTGCGACCTACTATTTTTTTATAAAGGCTAAGTTGAGTTTCTCAAAAGCCTTCGCTGATGGGTACCCAGGTCTGATTTATTTGTTTTTTCTTTGTTTACTGAAAGACTGCTGGCACCGGTCCTATCCACAAGGCTGATTTTATATATTTGAAAAATTCCACCATACTCCACCTTCTGCGTTTTGGCAAATCGCGCATGAAACTAATCACCACCATCCACTTGGGCATCGGGTTTATCTTGCTTATGTTCTGCATAGTGACGCTGGGGTATGTGCAACAAACCAGACAGGTACGTGCAGACATTAATGAAGTGTTGTACGCCTCCAACACCATTAAGCAGTCTGAAACCGCCCAAAAGCAGTTGATTGATATGGAAACAGGCTTTAGAGGCTACCTTTTGACCGGCGAAGAAGCTTTTTTAGACCCTTATTATAGAGGCCAGAAGGATTTCTTCACGTCACTGGCCACACTAGATACCTTAACAGAAGCGCTTCCTACCCAGAACAAGATTGTTCATACCATTGGCGATGAGGCTAACGTTTGGATTACCACCTTCACTGAGCCTCTAAGAAAAGCGAGGGCTGTTTCAAGTACAAGCCCCGTTGCCAAAGCTTATTATGATTCACTGTTCAATGCCACGGCGCAGCGGGCAGTGGGTAAAAAGATTGTGGACGGCATACGAGCCAAGTTCACCATAATTGAAGAGGACGAGGAAATTGCCAAACAACTAAGGGTAAAGGAATTGAATGGTTCCTTTGCCAGAACCAATTACATTGCCATCGGGCTTACGTTGATTGCCATTCTGGCGGGCGTGTTAATCTCCTACATGATTGGCAAAAGTATTAGCCGGCGGTTTGTGAAAATGACGGCGCTGGCCAACAGCATTGCCAATGGAAACTACAACGTGGCCTTGGTGGATGACCGAAAGGATGAGATAAGCAGCCTGACCAAGTCTTTAAACAAGATGGCGGCCAAGTTGCAGGACAGTTTTGCCCACTTAACCAAAGTAAACAAGGAGCTGGACCAGTTTGCCTACGTGGTGTCTCATGACCTGAAAGCGCCTTTACGGGCCATTAATAACCTAGCTGAGTGGATATCTGAAGACCTCACAGAAAAAGATCCAGACATTCTCCAGAACCTGTCTATGATGCGGGGCCGCGTGCACCGCATGGAGAACCTCATCAACGGCATTCTGGATTACAGCCGTGTAGGTAGAAAAGAACTACCCAGCACACACTTTTCTGTGCAGGACCTTTTGAAGGAAACCATAGAGAACCTGTCCCCTCCTCCCGGGTTCAAGATTGTGGCTACTACCCCGCTTCCTACCTTGTTCACAGAGCGAACCTTATTTTATCAAGTGTTGGCGAATCTCTTAAGCAATGCCTTTAAGTACCACCACAAAACCGAGGGCCTCATCCAAGTACGCTGCGTGGAACTGTCAGACGTTTACCAGTTTGAAGTGGAAGATGACGGTCCGGGGATTCCGCAGGAGTATCACAAGAAGGTGTTTGGCATGTTCCAGACCATGGAAGCCCGCGACGTGAAAGAAAGCACGGGCGTGGGCCTGGCCATCGTGAAAAAGATTGTAGAGGAAAAGGACGGTGAAATCTGGATTGAATCAGTGAAAGGAAATGGCTCCATCTTTAAATTCACCTGGCCCAAAGAGAAAGTGGTAGATGCTTCCCAAGAGGAAGAAGAGCTTAACCAAGAAGTATAATGAACCAAGCCCCAGACACTACCTGCCAAGAGCAGCTTGCCCTCTTAAAACAAGAGTATGAAGAGTTTGCCTACATTGTCTCTCATGATTTGAAGGCTCCTTTGCGCGCCATTTGTAACCTGTCTGGCTGGATAAGTGAAGACCTAGGCGAAAACATTGACCCAGACATCGCTCATAACATCAAACTTTTGCAAAACCGGGCAGAACGCATGGAGCGCATGATCAATGCCGTGTTGTCCTTCTCGCGGGTAAACCGTCAGGAACTTGACATAGGAGAGGTAGATGTAAAAGAGTTGGTACTAGAAGTAGCGGCTCTTTTTCAGAAAAGCCATGGCCTACACTTAACGGTAGAGCCGTTGCCTACGTTTACTACTTATGCCAAGAAACTAGAGACCGTTTTTGCTAAGCTTCTAGAAAACGCCGTCACCTTTAATGAGTCAGGAAAACCAGAGGTACACATCTCTGCTGCAGAGCAGGAGTCGTTTTATACCTTTACTGTGACGGACAATGGCATAGGTATTAGTGAAGACGCCAAGGAAAAAGTATTCAAGCTGTTTTACACGGTGCAACCCAAAGACGAGGAAGAACACCTAGGCGCGGGCCTTACCATCGTGAAAAAGATAGTGCAGTTTGTAGGGGGCACCATTCAGGTGCAGCCTACCATGGACCAAGGTGCCACGTTTCAGTTTACCTGGCCTAAACATATTTTATAATAGTAATTACCTATTAGGTTATATATCATGGAAGAGAAAGTGGTAAACATATTGTTGGTGGAGGATGATGAAGTGGATATCATGAACGTGCAGCGCGCCTTCAAGAAAAACAACATCAACAACCCCTTGCATATAGCCCATAATGGCATTGAGGCTCTGGAGATGCTACGTTCTAATGCCATCCCCATGCCGCCCATCATTATCCTAGACATTAACATGCCCAAGATGAACGGCATTGAGTTCTTGCAGGAACTGCGGCAGGACCCTGTTCTCAACAGAATAAGCGTGTTTGTGATGACCACCTCTAATGAGGACAGTGACAAGATAAACGCTTACAATCTAAACGTGGCCGGCTATATCTTAAAACCTTTGTCATTTGAGAAATTCATCTCGGCGGTGGCTACTTTGGACCGGTACTGGAAGCTTTGTGAGCGTCCATAAGGAACAGCCATTTATTATCAATGTAAACTTTTGCCTTTAAAGCCACGCCATTGAATAGCAAGAACACGCCCATCCTGTTGGTAGAAGATGACCCACTGGATGTAGAAAACATACGCAGAGCTTTTAAGGCTCAGGGCATGGAGAACAAGGTATATGTGGCCAGCACCGGCACCATGGCCTTGGACATGCTTTTGGGCACCTCAGAAGAAGTCTTGTCTCCTGCACCCAAAATCATCCTGCTGGACCTAAACCTGCCAGGCATGGGCGGATTGGAAGTTTTGCAGGCTATTAGGGCTAACCACGCCTTGAGGTCTTGCAGCGTGTTTGTCATGACTTCCTCGCATGATGAGAAAGACGTACTCAATGCCTATGACCTCAATGTGGCTGGCTATATTGTAAAACCCATCCAGTACGGATCCTACACAGAGACCGTGGCTACGCTCAATTCTTTCTGGGAATTGATTGAACTGCCCAATTAATCTGCCTTACCAGCATGGAGCCCCAAGTCCGACTTTTAGTTGTAGATGACGATGAAGTAGACCGCATGATCATAAAGCGGTCTCTGCACACTGCCAACGTAGACGCCGTAGTGACCAACGCTGCCAAGGGCGAGGAAGCCTTGCAAGCCTTGGCCCAAAAGCAGTTTGACTTTATTTTCATTGACTTCATGCTCCCAGACATGAATGGGCTGGAGTTGTTACAGATCATCAGGGAACGGGGCATTACCACACCGGTACAGATTGTCACGTCCCAGGGAGATGAGCGCATAGCCGTAGAGGCCATGAAGACCGGGGCCTCAGACTACCTTCCTAAGACCCTTCTGACCCCTGAGGGCATTTCGCAAAGCATCAGAAACGCAATTAGGCTCCACCGCATTGAAGAAGAGCGCCTTAGAACGGAACAGGAGCTTCGTCATACTCAGGAACAATTAGAAACCGTTATTTCTGGGGCACCTATCATTCTTTGGGCCATTGACAATGCCGGCAGTTATACCATGTGCCGGGGAAACGGGCTATCCTTGATTGGCCTGCAGCAGGATGAATTGGTGGGCACCTCTGCGTTCGAAGTATTCAAGGAGTTTTCTAGTGTAATGGCCTGCATGCGCCGCGCCTTAAGTGGGCATTCCTGTAAGTGTACCATTCAAATGCAGGCCGTCTGGTTTGACTGTCTGTTTCTTCCCATCCGGGATAATAATGTGGTGACGGGCGTCATTGGCGTATGCTATGATATCACAGAGCGCATTGTCATTGAACAGGAACTCAAGAACGCCAAAGACGCGGCCTTGGGAGTGGCGCGCGTAAAAGAGCAGTTTCTGGCCAACATGAGTCATGAGATAAGGACGCCCATGAACGGTATTCTTGGCTTGACCGAAGTGCTCTGGAACACCAAATTGGACGACAACCAACGGGATTACCTGCAAGCCATCAATACCTCGGCCAATAACCTCATGGTCATCATCAATGACCTTCTTGACTTCTCTAAAATTGAAGCCGGTAAAATCACCTTGGAGTCCATTCCTTTTGACTTGCGGCTGCTCATCAAGCAACTGCTCGCCATCTTAGAGATTAAAGCCAAGGAACGTAACAACACCCTTAAATTCTTACTGGACAGTGACATCCCAGATTTTGTGCAGGGAGACCCGGTAAGGTTGAGCCAGATCTTGAACAACCTCATTGGCAATGCCCTAAAGTTCACAGAAAACGGTAGCATAAAACTAAGCATTGAAGTAGTAGCCCAAGAAGCTGAACGGGTGTTTCTGGAGTTTACCGTCACAGATACCGGCATTGGCATTCAAGAAGAAAAGCTGGCCAGCATCTTTGAGAAATTCACGCAGGGCAGCAGCGATACCACACGTCGGTTTGGAGGGACGGGATTAGGTCTTTCCATTGCCAAAGAATTGGTAGAAGTACAAGGTGGCAAGATTGCAGTAGAAAGCCAGATAGGCCGCGGAAGCACCTTTAGAGTAGTAATTCCTTTTTTTAAGTCAGATGCCATTCCAGAATCCGTAGGCACGCATGCACCGGAGGCTGAGGTCTCTCTTGAAGTATTACAGGGCGCCCACATCCTATTAGCAGAAGACAACCCCATTAACCAACTGCTGGTCAAAAAATTACTGGAAGACGGCCGCATGACCTACCAGATTGCCAACAACGGCAAAGAGGCAATGGATCTACTGGCCGAGTATGACTTTGACTTAGTCCTAATGGATATGCAGATGCCCGAAATGGATGGCTATGAAGCGATGCACCACATCAGGCATGATATGGGGTCAAAAAGCAGCATTCCTATTATTGCATTGACCGCACACGCCAGCCAAGGCGAGGCTACCAAATGCATCATGGCAGGCGCAAATTCTTTTGTGTCTAAACCATTCAAGGCGCAGGTTCTACTGCATGAAATGGCCACGTTCTTGAGTCACAGAGCAAGCATTCCTGCTGCTTCCCCATTTGCCTCCCAAACGAATCCAGTCGCTCCAGCCGCATCCATTGCTGACGGTTTGCCATCAAATGAAATGGAAAATTCTCAGGGAATCAACCTGTCCTACCTAGAGCAATTCGCGGATGGGAATACGCAGTTCATGCTGGAAATCATAGAAATTTTCATAAGCCAGACACCCGGCCAACTTGAAGAAATGCAGGAGGCTGCCAGTAAATCTGACTGGACAGAGGTGCGTGCCCTTGCGCACAAGATGAAGTCCTCACTGGCTTTAATTGGAGTAGAAGAAATACAGGAACTAAACAGCCAAATTGAGCATTCTGCCTTGCATCGTGTGCACACTAATGAGCTTGAAAGCCTTATTGCGGAGTTGGCTCATTTGACACACAATGTAATTCAACAGTTGCAGGTAGAAGTGCAACGCCTGAAACACAGCGCGTAACATGGCAAAAATTTTAGTCATTGAAGATGAGCAGATGATGCTCAAAGCATTGGAGTTTAGACTGAAGAAAGATGGTCACCAAGTAGAAGTAGCCAGAGACGGCAAATCTGCCTTGGAAGCCATTGAGGCCAATCAATTTGACCTCATCCTCACAGACATCATGTTACCCTTCGCCTCAGGTTTAGAGATCATCAACTACTCCAAAAACATCTTAAATCGCCCTTCGCCCATCATCATACTATCTGCAGTAGGTTTAGAGAAAACGGTTTTAGAAGCCTTTGAACTAGGCGCCGATGATTTCATTACCAAACCCTTCAGCCCAAATGAACTGTCAGTGAGAGTAAAGAAGATCTTGCTGCGGGCCAAATAGGAAAACCCTCCATTTTTGGCCTAATTCTTAGAAAACAGGCCAAAAACAACAAGTAAAATCCCTGATAGCAACACTGCAAAAGCGTATAAATGATTAAAACTTTACTGTCTAAAAAGCGATTCCTTCTCCCTTTTCTCTTGGTTCTTACCCAACCTACAAAAGGGCAGCCTGTGCTTTCTTTTCAGTCTATGGATTTCTCTGCCCAGATGGCTTCCTCAGCATTGATTTCTGAAGAAACCTTCTTGTTAGAGGTTGAGCCAACTGCTCCTGCTCCTACAGAGTCAATTGAAACTGAACTTAGTACTTTGGCACCAGAGGTAGGGATCGTATATGCTCAACCAAGCAGTGAGAGCATTTCTCCGGTTATTAAGCCGGCAGTCAAAGGGGTTGATCCTGTAAAATCCTCAACTGCGGAAGACTCACCGCGCTTCCAATTCCCAACCATAGCAGAAAAAAAGCAAAGACTGCTCTCAGGTATTGAAAAGATCAGCCCTGTAAACCCTTACCAACACTGGGAGGATATTCGCCTGAGGCACAAAATATTGATAATCTTAATCACGGTCTTTTTTGTGCTCACTGTGGCCATGCTGATTGCGGTTTTGGCCAGCCGTTTTTACAAGTTAGCAGTGCAGGCCAATGCCGAGCGTTTACGAAAGCGGTATGAGCTGTTATTGATGCACGTCCTCTTTTTTGACGAAGACAAGCCATCTTCTGATTGGGACCAGGATAAGATTGTGCAACATTTTAAAAAGCACTACCTCAAAAGCGGTTTTAAGAGAAAAATCCTCATCGATGAGATTCTGGATTTGAACAAAAACTTCACGGGGCAGTTCGCAGAGAACCTTCGTCTGCTCTTTATTTACTTGAATTTGCAGAAGGACTCCTTCGCCTTGCTTCATAACCCACGTTGGAACTTGAAAGCCCAGGGCATCTGTGAGCTGGCCCAAATGTTGGTGTTTGAGGCGGCCCCCTATATCAAAGCGCTCATTAACCACTCCAATGACCTGGTCAGGATGGAATCGCATATTGCCTTGGTGAAGTTAGAGAAGCAAAGAGGCTTGTCTTTCCTGCATCAATTGCATAGGACCTTTACAAAATGGCAGCAACTTAATTTGCAAAACGCCCTTTCTAAGCTTGACCGGGAAGATATTCCAGATTTTAGTGAGTTTCTCTTTTCTTCTAACATAGAGGTTGTGGAGTTCAGTGCCAAGATGATTGGCATTTATAATCAGGTAAACGCCTTACCGGCAATAGAGGCTTTGTTGGGACATCCGGTAGAAGCCATTAGGTTGACGGCCATTGAAACCATACGGCTGTTAGATGCTGCCCAAGCAGTACCTGTTTTGCTGGAAAGGTTTGCCACAGACACCAAAGGCAACCAAGTGGCCATTCTCTCGGCGGTGGCTAGTTTGGGCGGCGCTCCCAATGATTTTTTTGCCCAGCAGCTTTTATCTGGGCATCATGATTTACAATTGGTGGCAGCCAAGGCTTTGCATGACTTGCAGGAATTGGAAAGCTACCAAGTACTGGAACCACAAATCCAAAACGCGCAGCTTCAGCAAATCATTAAACACGCCTTAGACAGCAGAAACTAACATGGCTTTCGTTTTTGAGCTCTTTACTGATTTTTTCAGCTATGGCATTTTGGTATACGCCATCACCTTGGCCGTCTCTTACCTGTTTCTGGCGGCAGTGTCAGGTATGGAGATGGTCTATTACAAACGCAAAAACAGCTTTACAGAGTACCGCGCCATTTTAACTTCGCCGCTGGCCCCGTCTGTTAGCCTGATTGCCCCTGCCTACAATGAAGGCCTGACCATTGTAGACAACGTGCGCTCCCTCCTGTCTCTGCACTATGCCAACTTTGAGGTGATCATTGTCAATGACGGCAGCAAGGATGACACGCTCCAGAAAATGATTGACGTCTATGAACTGGAGAAGGTGGAGTTTGCCGTCAATGAACGACTGTCCACCAAACCCATCAAAGGCGTGTACAAATCAACCAACAATGCTTACAGCAAGCTGGTGGTGGTAGACAAAGTGAACGGCGGCAAAGCCGATGCCCTCAACGTAGGCATCAACGTGTCTACCCAGAAGCTTATTACTTGCATTGACGTGGACTGCGTGCTGGACCAGAACTCCATCCTTAAAATGGTGAAGCCTTTTATTGAGACAGAGCATCCTACCATTGCCACCGGCGGCGTTATTAGAATTGCCAACAGCTGTGAGATTGAGGACGGCCGTTTAGTAAAAGTACACGCCCCCGAAAGTTTCTTGGCCAGAATTCAGGTATTGGAATACACTAGGGCCTTTTTGCTGGGCCGCATGGGTTGGAGCCGCATTGACGGATTGCTGCTCATTTCTGGGGCCTTCGGGTTGTTTGACAAAGAGATAGCCATTGCCGCCGGTGGCTATAACCACAACACCGTAGGCGAGGACATGGAACTCATTGTGCGCATGCGCCGCTACATGAAGGAGCGTAGGCTAAAATACCACGTGCACTTCATCCCTGATCCCCTTTGCTGGACAGAAGCGCCGGCTTCTATTAAGATTCTGGGCCGCCAGCGCAACCGCTGGACCCGCGGCACCATTGAAACGCTTCTATACCACAAGAAAATGTTCTTCAACCCTAAATATGGCGTTCTGGGTTTGGTAAGTTACCCATATTGGTTCTTTTTTGAATGGCTGGCCCCTTTAATTGAAGCTGGCGGCTTAGTTTACCTGCTGTTGGCGGCTATCATGGGGTGGCTCAACTGGCCATTCTTTCTGTTGTTATTGGGCAGCGTGTATACGTTTGCGGTAATGGTATCCTTCATGGCCATTCTCTTTGACGAGCTTTCTTATTATCAATACTCAGACCGGAAGGACATTTTCAAGCTCATGGGCACGGCGTTGCTAGAGCCGTTTGTCTACCATCCATTGACGGTGCGCTGGGCCGTTCTGGGCAATAAAGACTTGATTACCGGTAAGAAAAGCTGGGGCGAAATGACCAGAGCCGGCTTTGCAGCCAAGAAGGCCGCCTAAGATTGAGAAGAATCCGTTTTTGGGTTGTTTTGCGGAAATCAGGCCAAAAACGTACCTTTTGCCAAATATTCAGGTACTCCTATGCAAACCGCACTTCAGGCCAAGTTTGACCGCCTAGAACAACAACGCCAAGCTTACACCTCCCAACTCAATTCCCTCACGCCAGCGCAGCAAGCAAAGAAACCCGCAGAAGACCAATGGTCGGCGGCGCAGTTGTATTACCACCTCTGGAAGGTAGAGCAGGTGGTCATCCAATCCATCAAAGATAACATGGCCTCTGACCGCAAACGCCGTCCTATTTCTTTTAACACCCGCTGGCGCTCTTTTCTCCTGAACATGTTTCTCATATTACCTACCAAGTTAAAGGTGCCCAAAGTCATTGGCGAAATGCCCGAGACGGTAAACCCTATGGAGGTGGAGAAAAATTGGCAGGACACCAGGAACACCTTGCAGCAGTTTTTAACTGATTTCCCGGCTGAGTTGCTGGACAAAGAAATATTCAAGCATCCACGCGCCGGCGTCATCTCGCTGGGTCAGACGCTGGATTTTTTGATTGAACACGCCAATCACCATAAAAGACAGATGAAGAGCCTACTGCCTTAATTTAAAGCCAGGGACATCACTGCGGCCTTTTCTTGCGTACGGTTTTGTATGAACCAGGAAGAGAACATGCCCGCAGCAGGCTTCATGCGCGAAGCCATTCAATTGTCTATTGAGAAAATGAAGGAAGGCAAAGGCGGTCCCTTTGGCGCCGTCATTGTCAAGGATGGAAAAGTCATTGCCCGAGGCTACAACAACGTCACCTCTAGCAATGACCCTACCGCCCACGCCGAGGTGGACGCCATTAGAAAAGCCTGTCAAGCCTTAGGAACCTTTCAGTTGACCGGTTGTGAACTCTACACCAGCTGCGAGCCTTGCCCCATGTGCTTGGGCGCCATCTACTGGGCCCGCCCCGACCGCGTTTTCTACGGCAACACCAAGGCAGACGCCGCCGCTATCGGGTTTGACGATGCCTTTATTTATGAGGAGCTAAAACTGCCTCTCCACCACCGTACCATTCCCATGCAACAATTCCTCCGCGAAGAAGCTCTGAAAGGCTTTCAGGAATGGGAGAAGCACGAAGGCCGAACGGATTATTGATTGTTAATTGTTGATTGTCAATTGCTTGTTTACTCAAACAGAAGATAGCAACCCGTAGCTTTCGCTCAGAATAAATCTTTTTACCAGGACCATTCCGTTTTTGGTCTTATTTCACCAAAAAAGGCCAAAAACGAAGAAGCCCGAACCTACAGGTCCGGGCTTCTTTTATATCAAGCAATTAGCAATTGGCAATCAGTAATTATCTGCGCCCCATCATGCTGCCCAGTTTGGCAAGACCGCCTTTGGTGCCGGCCATTTTGTTCATGGACTTCATCATTTTGCGCATGTCGTTGAACTGCTTCATCAGGTTGTTCACCTGCTGAATGTTGGTACCAGAACCTTTCGCGATGCGGTTACGGCGGCTACCCGAAATCATGTCTGGGTTCTGACGCTCTTCCTTGGTCATGGACTTGATGATGGCCTCAATCGGTTTGAAGGCGCTTTCGTCAATCTCCACGTCCTTCATCATCTTGCTCACGCCCGGTATCATGCCCACCAAGTCTTTGATATCACCCATCCGCTTGATTTGCTCCAACTGCGACAAGAAGTCATCAAAATTGAACTGGTTCTTGCGGATGTTCTTGTTGATACGCTTAGCTTCGTCCTCGTCAAAGGTCTGCTGGGCACGCTCTACTAAGGAGATAACGTCACCCATGCCCAAGATACGCTGGGCCATACGGTCAGGGTAGAACAGGTCAAGAGCCTCCATCTTCTCACCGGTAGAGATGAATTTAATAGGCTTCTCTACTACGGCTCTAATGGAAAGAGCCGCTCCACCGCGGGAGTCACCGTCCAACTTGGTCAAAACAACACCGTCAAAGTTGATGCGCTCGTTGAACGTCTTGGCGGTGTTCACCGCATCCTGACCGGTCATGGAGTCTACCACAAACAAGGTCTCGGTTGGCTTGATGGCCTCCTTGATGTCGTAGATTTCCTTCATCATGGCCTCATCCACGGCCAAACGCCCGGCGGTGTCAATGATGACTACTTTTTTGCCGGTTTTCTTGGCATGCTCCACGGCGTTGCGGGCAATGGAAACCGGGTCTTTGGACTCGCGCTCCGCGTAGAACTCCACGCCTACCTGCTCAGCCAAAACGCTCAACTGGTCAATAGCCGCCGGACGGTACACGTCACAGGCCGCAACCAGAACGCCTTTGCCTTGTTTTTTCAAGAAGTTAGAAAGCTTACCTGTGAAGGTAGTCTTACCAGAACCCTGAAGACCGGCGATTAATATGATAGCTGGTGAACCAGTGATGTTGATGTCCTTCTTCTCGCCGCCCATTAGTTCGGTGAGTTCTTCGTGCACAATCTTCACCATCAACTGGCCTGGTGACACAGCAATGAGAACGTCGCGGCCCATGGCCTCGTCCTTGATTTTGTCGGTCACGGTCTTGGCCACCTTGTAGTTCACGTCAGCGTCCACCAAGGCGCGACGAACTTCTTTGATGGTCTGGGCAACGTTGATTTCAGTGATGCTGCCTTGGCCCTTAAGGGTTTTAAAGGCGCGGTCTAGCTTGGTACTTAAATTCTCAAACATGTGGTTTATATGGCTGAGTTAGGTGATTATCTAGTGTCAGTAACTACAAAAATACGCAGAATTTCGGCAAGTTCACCATCTTTTCAATACAGACGCGTATATTCGGAGGTTTCTAAACGTGTAACAATAAGAAACCGTTTTTGGCCTTTTTCCCGGAAAACAATCCAAAAACGAAACCTGTTCTTCTACCAGACTAAAAGTTAAGACCATTGCCTTTGGAATCTGCTGACAAAACTGCCGCTCAAAACGTGTTGTTCATGACGTATTACTGGCCGCCCTCGGGTGGGGCTGGGGTACAGCGCTGTCTTAAGTTTGTAAAGCATTTACCAGAGTTTGGGATTACGCCTACGGTCATCACTGTAGATGAAAAACAGGCCTCCTACCCTATTTTAGACCATTCTCTGGAGGGCGAGATACCGGCCAGCGTGCAAGTGATTAAAACCGCCACGCGTGAGCCGTTTGAGTTCTATAAAAAGATTACCGGCAAAAAAGACATTCCGTTTGGCGGCTTCGCGAACACCGGCAGAGAGAACTGGAAGCAGAAGCTTTTCAAGTTCCTGCGCGGAAACTTGTTCATCCCCGACCCGCGCATTGGCTGGAACCGCTTTGCCCTAGACGCTGCCACCAAGGTCATGAAGCGCAAGGACATCAAAGCGGTGGTCACGTCCAGCCCGCCGCATTCCACCCAGTTGATTGGCCTTAAGCTCAAACAAAAGCACGGCCTGCGTTGGATTGCCGACATGCGCGACCCCTGGACCGACATTTACTATTACCAGGACCTGAACCACACCGCGCTGGCCCAAAAGCTGGACGCCAAATACGAGCGCGAGGTCTTAGAGAACGCGGATGAAGTTATTGTAGTGAGTGATGACATGAAGCGCCTGTTCCTCAAGAAATCCGCTGCGCTCAACCCCAACAA